>DASWKG010000075.1:0-18114 GCA_036396755.1 Actinomycetota bacterium | reverse complement strand
GTGTACCGGGATCGTGAAGAAGCTCGGCCCTCCGGTCCTGCTCGGACTGCTGCTGTGGATCGCCGCTCCCGCCTCGGCGAAAGGACCCGCGCTCACCTGGGAGTTTCGGCCGGGACAGCCCGTTGCGGGCGAAGCGACGATGGTGGTCCTGCAAACGTGGGACTGGACCCCCGACGGACAACCGGACCTGGCCGATCCGTGGCCTCATGCCCGGCTGGGGGTCGCCAACTGGGACATCCACCTGTATCCGGCACACGCCTTCCCGCAACGCGGGCCGAACCGGATCGAGCGGCCCCTCGGGCCCTGGGAACGAACGGGACCGGCCCGCTACGAGACAACCATCTCCATCCCGAGGCGGGGAGCGTGGGTCCTCGCCCAGCGAGATCCTTATTCGCACTACTACCCGGACTGGCTGAACGCCGAGGTCCATGTCCTACCGCGTGGGTCCCGTGACGGGGCCGGTGCGATCCCAAACATCCAACGGGGGCGACTCGACCAGGAGCGCCCGTTAGACGCCCGGCCCATCGCTGCGGGCGTGGCGGTGGGCGCTCTCCTCGTGATCGAAGCCCTCCTGCAGAGGAGGAGAAGGGAGGAACCATGAGGAGGCTGGCAGCGATGGCGAGCACGGCACTGGTGGGAGTCGCCCTGATGCTTCCCGCGGCGCCCGCCGGGGCCGGTGGAGGGGGCTGTCACGAGCCGACCGAGCCCGGCGCTGGCGACACGGTGGCGATGGCGATGAGCTGCTTCGGGCCCAGCACACTCTGGACCGACCCGGGAACCACCGTCCGCTTCGTCAACAAGGATGACTACGAGCACACCGTCACCGGCGCGGGCGGCTGGGGAACCGGGACCGACGCCTTGGGCCAGGGTGACGAGGTCCGGGTGACCTTCGACGAGGAGGGCGTCTACTCGTACACGTGCATCTTCCACCCCGGCATGAACGGCGCCATCGTGGTCGGGGACGGAAAGGGACCGGGTTCGCTCGCCGAGACCGAGCCGGCCGAGCCCGAGACGGTCGCGGAGCCTGCTGGGGATCGGGCAGTGGACCTCCCCGACACCCCGGCGGTCGACGCCGGGTCGACCACCGACGGGGTGCTGCCCTGGTCGGCGGCGATCCTGGGGCTGAGCGCGCTGACCGGCGGAATCGGGTTCCGCATCGGCCGCCGCCGCCGCCGCACTGAGGAGTAGACGACCCCCTCGAGCGCGGACCTTCCTCGTTCTGTTGACACACACCCTCGGAGGGCGAGGCTCAGTGTCAACAGAACGGGTGGGGGGCTACGGACTGAGGCGTTCGGTCAGGTACTTGAGGCTCTTCGGGTAGCGGTACTCGATGCTCATGTGGGTGGCGTCGAAGAGCTCGAAGAAGACGTCGGTGACGCCGGCTTCCTCGAGGGCCCGGCGGAACGCCTCGGCCCCGAGGTCGAGGTACCACTCGTCCTTCTTCCCCGCGTCGATGTAGATCGCCTTCATCGAGCGGAGCGCGTCGGCGTGCTTCGGGACCATGCGCACGGGGTCCCACGCGAGCCACCGCTCCCAGACCTCGGGGATCAGCTCGCCGGTGGCGGGGTCGAACGGGAGCCGGACCGTGCCGTCGGGGTCGGCCGAGTAGCACGCGGCCATGCACCAGCCGTTCAGCAGCACGCCGTCGCTCTCCTTCGAGAACGCGGGCCGGCCGCGGAAGTCCTCCCAGAACTTCTCGAACGAGCCCTCGTAGTCGTCGCGCAGCGCCCGGGCCGACTCGCGGAACTCCGGGAGGTAGCAGACCTCGAACAGCGCGTCGCCGGCGTGGGTCGCGAGGCCGCCCCACAGGTCGGGGCGCAGCATCGGGGTGACCATCGCGCCGTAGCCGCCGCTCGACTTCCCGGCGATGCCGCGATGATCGCGCGCCGCCAGCGTGCGGTAGCGCTCGTCGACCCACGGCACGATCTCGTCGCACAGGTACGTGTGGTAGCTGCCCGTCGCGGGGGAGTCGAGGAACTGGCTCCCCGCGAGCGACGTCCAGCAATCGACCCACACGATGATCGCCGGCGGCGCCTCGCCGCTCGCGAACAGCTCGTCGGCCAGCTCGGGGAAGTTCCTCCGGAACGCCGAGCGGTTCCTCCACATGTCGAGCTGCCCGGTGAGGCCCTGGATCTGGTACACGACCGGGTAGCGGCGGTCGGGCTCGTCGTCGTAGCCGGGCGGCAGGTACACCCACAGCGGTCGCTCGTCCGGGTCGCCCAGCGCGTTCCCCTTCAGCGCCTCGCTCTCGAAGACGTGCTCCTCGAACCGCCCGGCGAGCTCCTGGGACCAGGGGCGCATCAGGGGCCTCCTCGCTTCAGCTCTCGCCGCCAGCACTCGCTGTGCCAGTGACGGCGAAGGTCGGGCTCGTCGTCGGGGTAGACGACGAGGTGCTCGCCGCCGCGGACGAGCTGGTTGCAGCCGGGGCAGACGTAGTCGCGCTCCAGCGAGCTCACGTGGACGGTGAACCCGTGCACCTGCGCCCACCCCGGCGCGATGCCGGATGGCGGCCGGATGGGCTCGGGGGGCTGGCGGTCGCGTGCGGATCGGTGTCGTCGAGGCATGACCACACTCTATCCGCGGCGTCGCACGAACCGCGCCGCCACCGAGCCGAGGCGCCTGCCGGTGGCCTCGTCGTCGCGTGGCCGGCCGCGGACCCGGAACGAGTGATCGCCGCCCTCGACCGGGTGCAGCACCGCCCGCTCGCCGAGCTTCCGCAGGACGCCGTCGAGCAGGTCGCGCCGGGCGAAGGGGTCGCCGGTCCCCTGGATGAACAGCATCGGCACCCGGATCGAGGGAAGGTGCGCGTCGCGGATGCGCTCGGGCTTGCCGGGCGGGTGAAGCGGGTAGCCGAGGAAGACGAGCCCCGCGGCAGGCATCCCGTCGGCGACGACCATCGAGGCGATCCGGCCGCCGAGCGACTTCCCGCCCACCCAGACCGACCGCCCATCGGACGCCATCTTCTCGAAGACGCTCGTCCAGGCGGCTCGCAGGACGCGCTCGTGGTCCGGCGCCTTGCGGCCCTGCTCCCGGTAGTTGAAGTTGAAGCGGAGGCAGGCGACCCCGCCGGCCTTCAGCCCTTCCGCGAACCCGGCGAGGACCGGCGAGATCATGTCGGCGCCCGCTCCGTGGGCCACGATCAGCAGCGGGCCGTCGGCATCGTCGAGCAGGCCGGAGACCGGGCCGGACGGGGTCGCGAACCGGCGCCGGCGGCTCACGTTGCGTCCTCGAGCCGGGCGAGGACGGCTCGCTCGATCTCGCGCATCTGCTCGGGGTCCTCCACCTTCCTGCCGTACAGGTCGCGCACGTAGAACGCGTCGACCACGCGGCCCGCGTAGGTCGCGACCTTCGCCACGTGCACGTCGAGCTCGAGCTCGTGGAACGCGCGCGTCAGGTCGAAGAGCAGCCCGATCCGGTCGGCCGCCGACACCTCGACCACCGTTGAGAAGTCGGAGACCTCGTTGTCGAGGGTCACCTCCGGCTCCACCGGGTGCGACGGAGGCGGGTAGTGGCTGCGCTTCTCCCGCACCCGGTACTCGAGCGAGATCCTGCCCTCGAGGGCGCGCCGCAGATCCGAGCGGAACCGGCGCCAGCGATCCTCCTCCACGTCGGCGCCGAAGGCCGGCTCCACCACGAACAGATCGAGCGCCACGCCGTCCTCGGTCGTGAACGCGCGCGCGGAGCGGATGTTGAGGCCGTGGAGCGCGAGCGAGCCGGAGACCTTCGAGAGGAGGCCGGGGCGGTCGGGTGCGACGACCGTGAGCGCGAGGCCCTCGCCCTCGCGGCGCACGTCGGTGCGGACCTCCGCGGTCCCGAGCGGCGCCGCGACCAGCCGGAAGTGCTCGGCGGCCGTCTCGGGTGGCACCGTCACGAGGTATGAGCGCGGGAGGCGCGCGAGATACCGGTCGACGGCGTCCGCGTCCTCCGCGGCCAGCAGCTCGCGCACCCGCTCGGCGCGCTCCTTCAGGACCTCCGCGCGATCGGTCCCCATCTCGCCGCGCTCCAGCACGCGCTGCACCTTCCCCAGCAGCTCACGCATCAGCCCGAGCCGCCACGGCGTCCGCGCGTGCGGCCCGGTGGCACGCGCGTCGGCCACCGTGAGGATGTAGAGCATCGCAAGCCGCTCGGGGGTCCCGACGCGCGCGGCGACATCGAGGACGAGGTTCTCGTCGGAGAGGTCGCGCCGCGTCGCCACGTCGGCGATGAGCAGGTGCTCGCCGACGAGGAAGAGCGCATCGCCGCGGACGCGACCGTCCACCCCCATCCGATCGAGCGCCAGCGACGCGATGCGCGTGCCCTCGGGCACGTGCCGGCCCTCGCCGGTCTTCCCGATGTCGTGGAGGAAGCTGCCGAGGAGCAGGGCCTCGGACGACCGGACGGTCCTCGCCGCCTCCCGGAGGACGGGGTCGTCGTCGCCACCCGCCAGGACGCGCGCCGCCTCGGCGACGGTGGCCGCCAGGTGCAGGTCGACCGTGTACTGGTGGTACGGATCGCGCTGGGGCCGGCACCGGACCGCGGCCCACTCGGGAAGCAGGCGGGCGAGCAGGTCCGCACGATCCATCGCCTCGAGCGCGGCCCGCCCGCCGGGAGCGGCGAGCACGCGCACGAACGACGCCCGCATCCCGGGCGTCCACGCCGGCGCCTCGGGAACGGCGGTCTCCAGCGCGTCTAGCAGGCCCGGGTCCGGCCGGTCGCCGGTCTCGGCCATCCGCGCGAAGGCGTCCAGCGCCTCCTCGGCGCTCTCGACGGCCGGCGGCGAGGCCGCGACCTCCGCGGAGGCCGCCGGCGCCGTGCTCGCGGCGCTTCGCCGACCCGCGGCGTGCTCCCTCGCCCGCTCGAAGAACGCGTCCCGGACGTGCTCGACCTGCCGGGCGTGCTCGAAGAGGGTGCGCATCAGCACGTCGGGCGCGCGGAGGCCGACCGTCTCCTCGAACCCGAACGCCTCCGCCAGCGCGGGCTGGTGCTCCATGAACACGCGGTCGCCGCGCTTCCCGTTCTGCAGGTGCAGCGCGGTCCGCAGGCGGACGAGGAACTCTCCGGCGTCTCCGATCGCCTCCGCCTCGCGCCCGCGGAGCAGGCCCGCGCGAACCATCCCCTCGACCTCGCTCGACCCGAGCAGCACGCGCGCGGCCCAGCCCATCGAGTGCAGGTCGCGCAGCCCGCCGGAGCCCTCCTTCAGGTCGGGCTCGAGGAGGGTGGAGCAGGAGCCGTGCCGCTCCCGGCGCTCCCGGTTGGCCTCGAGGAGGCGTTCGACGAACGCGCCCGGGTCCTTGCCCATCGAGGCGGCGAGCGCTCGCTCGAACGCGGCGAACAGCTCGCCGTCTCCCGAGACGAGCCGCGCGTCGAGCATCGCGGTCGCCGCATCGAGGCGCTCGCGCGCGATCGCCGTTGACTCCTGCACCGTTCGCACGGCGTGACCGAGCGGGAACCCCGCATCCCAGAACGGATAGAAGACATGCTCGGCCGCCTCGCGGACGCGGGCGGCCCGCCCCGCGTGCAGCACCATCAGGTCGACGTCGGAGCCGGGGCAGAGCTCCTCACGGCCGTAGCCTCCGAGCGCAACCAGCGCGACGCGCGGGCCCAGCCCCTCGCCGAGCGCACGCACCGCGTCGTCGACGAGCGCCGACCGGCGGCGCGCCGACCACCGGCCCTGGTGCCCGGGCGTGTACGCGCGCTCCAGCGCGTCGAGGGCGCCCAGGAACCGCGCCGCCGGCGCGCGCGACTCAGATCGCGTCGGGACCCATCTCCCCGGTGCGGATGCGGTAGACCTGCTCGGCGGGCTGCACGAAGACCTTCCCGTCGCCGATCTTGCCGGTCCGCGCCGTCTTGACGATCGCGTCGACGATCTGCTGGACCTGGTCGTCGTCGGCCACGACCTCGATCTTCACCTTGGGGACGAAGTCGACCTGGTACTCGGCGCCGCGGTAGACCTCGGTGTGCCCGCGCTGGCGCCCGAATCCCTGGACCTCGGTCGCCGTCAGGCCGTTCACGCCGATGTCGCGGAGCGCCTCCTTCACCTCGTCGAGCTTGAAGGGCTTGATGATGGCGGTGACCAGCTTCATCGCGCTCCCTCCTTCACCGGGGCCGGTTCCTCGATCACCACCGCGCTCGCCGCGGCCGTGGGGACCGCGCGGCCCGCCGAGCCCCCACGGTCAACGAGCGTATAGCCAACCTCGGCGTGCTGCGAGAGGTCGAGCCCGGTGATCTCGTCGTCTTCCGTGACCCGCAGCCCGACCGTGTGATCGACGACCCACAGGATGGCCCAGGTGGCGAGGAAGGAGAACCCGAGGGTTGCGCCGACCCCCACCGCCTGCCTCCCGAGCTGACTCAGCCCGGCCACCGAGAACTCGTTCACCGCGGTGCTGGCGAAGACGCCCACGAGCAGGGC
The DNA here is from genome assembly GCA_036396755.1 of Actinomycetota bacterium. GTDB lineage: Bacteria > Actinomycetota > UBA4738 > UBA4738 > CALAEC01 > DASWKG01. The sequence continues at coordinate 11,726 of DASWKG010000075.1, read as the reverse complement.
CCCCACGATGCCCCCGACCATGTGCACCCCCACCACGTCGAGGGAGTCGTCGTAGCGGAGCCGGGACTTCAGGTCGACGGCCTTCCAACAGATCACCCCGGCCGCCAGGCCGATCAGGATGGCGGCCCAGGGCTCCACGAACCCCGCGGCCGGCGTGATGGCGACCAGCCCGGCGACGGCGCCGGTGGCCGCCCCGATGGTCGTGGGCTTGCCGTGCTTGATCGACTCGGGGATGAGCCAGCCGATGATCGCGGCCGCGGTCGCGACGTGGGTGGCGGCGAACGCCGAGGCCGCCAGCCCGTTCGCGGCAAGCGCCGACCCGGCGTTGAACCCGAACCAGCCGAACCACAGGATGGCGGCGCCGGTGATCACCATGGGGACGTTGTGGGGGACGAAAGCCTCCTTCCCGTACCCGCGCCGCTTCCCCATGTAGAGGATCGCCGCGAGCGCCGCCACGCCGGCGTTGATGTGAACCACGGTGCCGCCGGCGAAGTCCAGGGCGCCGAGCTCGAACAGCCAGCCGCCACCCCACACCCAGTGGGCCAGCGGCGAGTAGACGAGGATCGACCACAGCCCCAGGAACAGCACGTATCCGGCGAACTTCATCCGCTCGGCGATGGCGCCCGTGATCAGGGCCGGGGTGATGACCGCGAACATCATCTGGTACATGGCGAAGGCCACGTGGGGGGTGGTGGTCGCGTAGACGTCGCTGGGGGCCTGGCCGACGCCCCGGAAGCCCCAGAACTCGAGGCCTCCGATCAGCCCCCAGTGGGTCTTGCCGAAGGCGAGCGTGTAGCCGATCAGGACCCACAGGACGCTCACAAGCCCCAGGGCGAAGAAGGACTGCATGATCGTCCCGAGCACGTTCTTGCCTCGGACCAGACCCCCGTAGAAGAGCGCCAGTCCGGGCGTCATGAACATCACGAGCGCCGTCGAGACGAGCAGCCAGGCGGTGTCGCCGGTGTCGATCATCGTCCCCCCTCCGATCGGTTAGGAGGGTTGTACCGGGCGAAGGTTTCCTCGTCGTTTCCCGACTGTTACGCGCCGGTAAAACTGCGGAAGTAGACGTTCGGGTCGGGGATCGTTCGCTGCCCGGCCGGGCCCTGGATCACCAGATCGTCGCGCTGGTCGCCCCATGCCGCGTACACGGTTCCATCCTCGCCCGCGTAAAGGCCGTTGTAGTCACCCGCGTAGCAGGGCGCGATGAACGGGTCGGAGTTGGGGAACGTGTAGGGGGGCGGGAATGCCAGGTCCGAAACCGGGCCGGAGGGGCCGAACGAGGCGCCGCCGTCGCCGCTCTCGGCCGCGTACTGCCGCAGCATCAGGTTGGCCGGGTCGTCCCGCCGATCCGTCCAGGACACCAGCACGTGCCCCGGCCCGGGGACGACCACCTCGGGGAAGAGCTGATCCGAATCCGTCTGATCGTCGTTGACGCGCAGCCGCGTCGACCACGCGCCGGTCGACGGATCGCGGCTCGTGAGCCAGACGTCGGTGGCGTCACCGCTCTGGACCCCCTTCGCCGGCCATGTGACGTAGAGACGGCCTCGGTCCGGGTTGTAGTCGGGGCTGGCGGGGTCCGGCGAGCCGTGCGAGTCAACCGCCACCGACGGCATCTCGTAGACACGGATCTTTCCGTTGACCGAGGTGTAGCCCGGGCAGGCCCCCGAGTCGGTGATGTCCGGGAAGCGGGCGACCGTCTCCGGTGCCGAGAAGGTGCGACCGCCGTCCGTGGAGCGGGCCGCGTGCAGCTCGGTGAATCCGGCGTGCCGGAGCCACACGACGTGCACCGCACCGTCCGGACCGACGATCGGCCGGGCCCCGTTCGTCCAGTCGCCGGGGTCGAGCGAGATCGGTGCGGACCAGGTTCGGCCCGCGTCCTCGGAGCGCACGATACGGATCGACCGAGGGTCGCCGGTGTGCGCCCAGGTGACGTAGACGTTGCCGTCGTACGGCCCGCCGGAGTTGTCGACGGCGATCCAGGGCTTGTCGCGGCTCGCGTCCGGGCCCGAGGCCGGGTACCACTCGAACTCGCCTCCGCCATCGCGGGAGACGCCCACCCCCACGCCCTCCCAGATCAGCTCGGCCGTCCCGCCGACGAAGCCGCCGGCCAGCGACGAGTAGTAGACCGTCCCGGCATCCTCACCTCGCGTATCCACGGCCAGCGTCGGATCCCCCGACAGGTGCTCGACGGGGCCCGACCCCGAGACGATCGGCCCGAGATCCTCGAAGGTACGACCCCCATCGGTGGAGCGGGCGAAGCCGTTCTCCGACCTGCGGACCCCCGGGAGGCCCAGGTCGTCGTTGCACTTCCGGGTGTCGTTGTAGGCGACGTACACGCGATCGCCGTAGGCGACGATCGACGCCTCGTTCTGGAGGTGGCAATTGACGAGTTCGCCCGGACGGAAGCCGCCGCTCACCCGGACGTCCTGTAGCGCGAGCCCATCCCGGCGGCCGCTCACGACGTTCAGCCCGAACGGGTGAACACCGCCCTCGTCCTCAGATGGCGGACTGGCCGGGAGGAAGCTCGGCACGCTAGCCGTGGGCACGGGGGCCAGCGCGACGAGGGTGGCGGCGGCGAGCAGATAGCCGATCGTCCCGCCGGACCAGACGCGGCTCATGCCGTTCCCAACATGAGACATGCGACCAGGCCGGAGAGACGAACCAGAAGCGTTGGCATGGCGTTGACCTCCCACCCGGTCCTTTTCGGCACCCGGTGGCGACCTCCTTTGTTCAGATGCACAGAGTTATCGGACGAGGGCGGGGAGGCGGGCCTGGCCGTCGCGGCAGACGGGGGCTCCGTTGCCCAGGCACACGGCCTCGGAAGGAAGGCCCGCAAGCTCGCGGATCGACTCGAGGTTGCGATCGGGGTCGGCCGTGAAGGGGCCCCACGAGGGGCGCAGCGGACCCATCTGCCACATGGCGTCGCCGGTGAACAGCGCCCGGTGATGGGGAGCGTACACGGCATGTGGCCGTCGGTGTGGCCCGGCGTCGGCACCATCACCAGCCCGCATCCACCTCGGTCGGGCCGTCGGCGACGACGTCTAACTAAACTAGGATGCCTTCTTCTTCCCGGCGGGGGCCTTCTTCTTGGAGGCCGCCGTCGTCTTCTTCTCCTTCTTCTTGGTGTTCTCGACGCTCTGCTTCAGCGCCTCCATGAGGTCGACGACCTTCGGCGCCTCCTCGGGCGAGGCGATGACCTCGATCTCCTCGCCCGCCACCTTCTTCTCGACGATGCCGACCAGCGCCTCGCGGTACTCGTCCTTATAGCGCTCGGGCTCCCAGCTCTCGGTGAGGTTGTCGATGAGGCTCCGCGCCATCTGCACCTCCTGGGGCCTGACCTTGACGGGCTTGTCGAGCTCCTCGAAGTCGGTCGCGCGGATCTCGTCGGGCCAGTACATCGTCTCGAGGACGAGGGCGTTGTCGCGAAGGCGCACGACCGACAGGTGCTCCTTGTCGCGGAAGGAGACCTTCGCGATCCCCACGCGGCCGTCCTCGGCGAGCGCCTCGCGCAGCAGGTGGTAGGCCTTGAGGCCCGTCTCCTCGGGCGCCAAGTAGTAGCTCTTCTTGTAGTAGATGGGGTCGATCTCCTCGACGTCGACGAACTGCTCGATGTCGATCGCGCGGCCCGACTCGACCGGCACCTGGTCGAGGTCCTCATCGGTGAGGATCACGTAGCGGTCCTTCTCGTACTCGTAGCCGCGGACGATGTGCTCGTACTCCACCTGCTCGCCGCACTTCGCGCAGGTCCGCTGGTACTTGATGCGCCCGTGGTCCTCGTCGTGGAGCTGGTTGAAGCGAAGGGTCTTCTCCTCGGTCGCCGGGTACACCTTCACCGGGATCGAGACGAGGCCGAACGAGATGGCCCCCTTCCACATGGTCCTCGGCATCGCGATCCCTCCTCGGCCGGGTTCGTGAGCGGTCCCGCCAAGCATACCCGCCGCCTCCGACCCGGGGTTCCGCCCCCGGGCCGGCCGCGCGGCTACCATCGCGTCGTGCCACGCAAGCGAGGCGGCGGGCCCGCGTTCACGGTCGAGACCCCCGAGGCGCTCCCGGCCGAGCGTGACGGAGAGCACTGGTGGCTGGAGACCGACGGGCAGCGGCTGCGACTGTCGAACCTCGGCAAGGTCTACTGGCCCGAGGAGGGCTACACGAAGGGCGACCTGCTCGCCTACTACTGGAACGTCGCCCCGACCATGCTCCCCTACCTCGCCGGCCGCCCCCTGACGATGAAGCGGATGCCCGACGGCGTCGCCGGGCCGCACTTCTACGAGAAGAACGCGCCGTCCCACACCCCCGACTGGATGCCGAGGTGCCGGGTGGAGAGCGAGGACGACGAGGCCAAGATGGGCTACAACGACTTCCTCGTCGCGAACGACCGCGCGGGGCTGCTGTTCGTGGCGAACCTCGGCGCGATCGAGTTCCACCCGCTCCACTCGCGCTGCGACACGATCCGGCTCCCCGACTACCTGTTCTTCGACCTCGATCCCTTCCCGCCGATCGAGTTCGAGGACGTGCTCGCCGTCGCGCGGCACGTCAAGGCGGCGCTCGACGCCCTGGGGCTTCCCTGCGCGGCGAAGACCTCCGGGGCGACGGGGATCCAGATCTACGTGGGCATCGAGCCGGGGCCCAGCTACGAGCAGACACGCGGGTTCGTCGGGACGGTCGGCCGCGCGATCCTGGCCGCCGACCCCGACCGCGTGACGATGGACTGGGACATCGAGAAGCGGACCGGCAAGGTCTTCATCGACCACAACATGAACCGGCGGGGAGCGAACATCTCCGCCGTCTACTCCGTGCGGCCCGAGCCGGGGGCCACCGTGTCGACGCCGCTCACCTGGGACGAGGTCGAGGAGGGCGTGCTCCCGAGCGACTTCACGATCGTGAACGTGCACGAGCGCCTCGCGAAGGCCGGCGACCTGTTCCGCCCCGTGCTGGAACGCCCGGTGGACCTCAGGCCCGCGCTGGAGGCGGTGGGGCTCCCGTCCGACGTGACTCCGCCTCGGCGGCGGGCCTCCGCCAAGCCCCCCGATCCCGGCCCCGCGAGGGAGAAGCTCGCCACGTACGGCGAGATGCGCGACTTCGAGGGCACCCCCGAGCCGCCGCCGGCGGTGCCCGAGGGCTCCGACGGGCCACTCACGTTCGTGATCCAGAAGCACGACGCCACTCGGCTCCACTACGACCTGCGGCTCGAGCGCGACGGCGTCATGCCCTCCTGGGCGGTGCCGAGGGGCCTCCCGCTGGTGCCGGGCGATCGTCGGCTGGCCGTCCACACCGAGGACCACCCGCTCGACTACGCGTGGTTCCAGGGCTGGATCCCCGAGGGGCACTACGGCGCCGGCGAGGTGCGCATCTTCGACCGCGGCACCTACGAGCCGCTCGAGTGGACCGACGACAAGGTGTCGTTCCGGCTCCACGGCACCCGCCACCGGGGCGAGTACCACCTGATCCGGACGCGGGATCGTGACTGGCTCATCTTCCTCTCGAAGAACAACACCGAGCGCCGGCCGGCGCCACCCCCGGCGTTCGCGCCCATGCTTGCCGACCCGGGCCACGAGGCGTTCGACGACCCCGCCTGGCGGTTCGAGCCGAAGCTCGACGGCGTCAGAACGCTCGCGTACCTCTCGACCGACGCCACCCGGCTCGTCTCGCGCCGGGGGCGCGACCAGACCGCCCAGTACCCCGAGCTGGCCAACCTCGCCCGGTTCGTGAACGCGCTTCACGCGGTGATCGACGGAGAGATCGTCGCCTTCGACGACGGCCGACCGTCGTTCGAGCTGCTCCAGCAACGGATCAACCTGGTCGCGTCCAAGGACATCGAGCGCGCGCGGCGGAAGATCCCGGTGACGCTGTTCGCCTTCGACCTGCTCTGGCTCGACGATCGCGACCTCACGAAGGAGCCCCTCGAGGAGCGTCGGCGGCTGCTGGAGGAGGTCGCGACCGCGACGGGATCGCTCGGCCTCACCTACTACGTGGACGGCGAGGGGAAGCACCTGTTCGAGGGCGCCAGGGACCTCGGCTACGAGGGCATCGTCGCGAAGCGCCTCGGGAGCACCTATCTGCCGGGGAAGCGCTCCAAGGACTGGCGGAAGGTGAAGGCGGTGAACCGCCAGGACTGCGTGATCCTCGGGTGGACGCCGGGCGAGGGGGCGCGCGGCGATGCGTTCGGCGCGCTGCTGGTCGGCGCCTTCGTCGGGAGGGACCTGCGGTGGATCGGCCAGGTGGGCACGGGGTTCACCGAGGCCACGCTCGCGGACCTGATGGAGCGGCTCACCGATCTCCAGCAGGACGGGCCCCCCACCGACGATCCGAAGCTCCGCGCGGTCAAGGGCGCCCGGTGGGTGACGCCCGAGCTGGTCGCCGAGGTCGAGTACCTGGAGATCACGAAGGCGGGGAAGCTGCGGGCACCCTCGTACAAGGGCCTGCGTCCCGACAAGGCGCCCGAGGACTGCGTGCTGGAGCCCACGGGTTAGGGGGCGCGGCGGACCGTGTAGCTGAACGTGGACCCTTGCCCCACGCCGCTCACCGCCCAGATCGTGCCGCCCTGCGCCTCGATCATCGAGCGGCAGATGTACAACCCGAGCCCGGTCCCCGGGGCCCCCTTGCTCCGCGGGTTCGCGATGCGTGAGAACCTCTGGAAGAGACGGGTGAGATCTTCCGGCGCGATCCCCGGTCCACGATCGCGCACCGCGACCTCGTAGAACCCCGCGCGTTCCCGCACGGAGATGTCGACGCGGTCGTCCGAGAACTTCAGGGCGTTCGCCACCAGATTGCAGAGCACCCGCCACTGGTGGCTCCGGTCGGCCACCACCGGCATCGGGCCGTCGGGAAGGTGGACACGGACGCGGTCCCGCTCCGTCGGGGCCAGCTCGGGGGCTCGGCGGAGCTCGTCCCGCAGGTCGAATGTCTCGATCTCGAAGCTCAATTCACCCGCCTCGATCTGAGCCACCTGCAGGATGTCCTCGACGAGCTCGACGACGCGCTCGGCGGTCCGCGCGATGGTCTCGAGGTGCTCTCCCTTCGCCTGCTCGTCGAGCCGGTCCCAGTGGGTCCTGAGGATCCCGGCGAACCCCGAGATGACCGCCATGGGTGACCGAAGGTCGTGAGCGACGATCGCGACGAACTCGTTCTTCAGCTGGTCCAGCTCGCGGAAACGGGTTGCCGCCGCGCGCTCCTGCTCGTAGGCGCGGCGAAGCGTGGCCGCGGCCGCCCGTTGCTCGCGCGCCGAGGCGTCCAGGAGGAAGGCCATGACCAGCATCACCGAGGCGAAGATCAGGATGGTGAAGCCGTTCGGCCGGTCCGCGATGGGTACCAGGGCTCGCGTAGCGAGCGTGAGCCCGGTCGCCGCCACCCCGTAGACCAGTCCCGCGACCCGGCCGCCGATCACCGCGTGGTACGCCTGGAAGAAGATGTGGCCGAACAGGACGACGGTGCCCATGCCCGGCACCCACACCTGGAAGGCGAAGATGACCAGCAGGTCCATGAGGAACCCGGCCAGGCGGGTGAGACGCCCCGGAGCCCACCTCGCCAGGGCCAGCTGCGCAAGACCGGCCGGCAACCACACGAAGGCGATGAGCGACAGGTAGGTGACCCGTTGTTCGGCCGGGAGGAATGGTGCCCCGAGGGCGGCCACGGTGGCGATGAGGCGGACCACCAGCACCGCCCGGGCCAGGCGGACGGGGGCCTCGCCGATCATCTCCGGAGGATCGAAGGCGGCCACGAACGCATCGGCCAGCCGATGAGCCGAACCAGCCCAATGGACGTGGCGAGGCTCGACGGGCGTGGCCACCGGTCCCTCGACACGCTCGAGGGCAGGCTTCGGGTCGATCACCTCCACCAATGCTAGCGCGACGCGCTAGCCGGGGAAAGGTTCGAAGCCGGCCTTCACGAGCAGCGCGCGCGCCTCGCGCTCGGGGATGCCGCGGCCCTGGAGCTCGTGGAGCATGCGCATCGGCGCCACGCTCCTCCCGCACCGGCCGCAGAACGCGTCGCGCGGCTCGATCGGCTCCTCGCACCACGCGCACTCCGTCAGCTCGACCCGGCGGGCGTCCTCGTCGAGGCCGGCGTCGGCCAGCGCGTCGACGTAGCCCTTGCCGTAGTCCCACAGCACGTAGTCCTCCTCGCGCGGCTCGAACGCGGGCTCGTGCATGCGGGGCTCGCCGGCCTGGAGCATGTGCCGCAGGTTCTCCTGGAGCAGCTCCCAATCGTAGAAGTGATCGGAGCCGCACTCGGTGCAGGCGATGATCACCCCCCGCATCCCCTGGGGCTGGAAGACGCCGCGCATCGCGTCGAGGTCCTCGAGATCGCCCTCGATGTCCTTCCGCTCCCCCGCGTCGAGCGGCTCGAACTCTTCCTCGTCACCCACGCTCAGACCTCGATCTCGAAGGTACGGAACGACTCGGCGAACTCGACATCCTGATCGCGAGCGAGCTCCCGTGCCCACGTCTTCACCCGCTCTCCCACGTCGGACTCCCCCACGTTCTCCATCTGGCTGGCGTGCGCCTCGAGCGCCTTCACCTTGAGCTCGATCGTCTCACCGATGTCGACGAAGCGATCGACGCTTCGGTCCCCGGTCGCCAGCCACAGGTTCCGGACCTTGTGGGGCTCGAGGCCCTCCTCGAGCAGCTCGGGGAACTGCGGCCGGGTCGGCGCATCGCACGCCACCACGGCCAGCACCGCCTCGCCGACCGCCCGGTGGTCGGGATGGTTGATGTAGGTGCGGCCGCTCCAGAGCTTCGACGGGTCGAGGCTGACGATGACGTCGGGCCTTGCCCGCCGCACCTCGCGGGTGAGATCGCGGCGAAGCTCGAGCGTTGGCATGAGCGAGCCGTCGGGGTAGTCGAGGAAGCGCACCTCGCCCACGCCCAGCAGCTGGGCGACCTCCAGCATCTCGGTCCGGCGGCGCTCCGCGATCTCCTCCCGCCCCAGGTCGGGGCCGTTCCACCCGGCCGACCCGTCGGTGGCGCACACGTAGGTGACGTGGGTGCCGGCTCGCGTCCACAGCGCGACCGTGCCGCCGCACATGAACTCCGCGTCGTCGGGGTGGGCGAACACGACGAGGGCACGCTCGAACGTCATCTTCGTCAGCGTAGCCCAAGGTGCGGCTTCACGAGCCCGTGAGGGCGCCGCCCGGCTTCCACACCATGAGCAGGATGATCGTGGCGATCAGCAGCAGGTTGATGGGACCCGCGATCCGCTGGACGCGGACGAGCCTCGCGACCTCGGGCGGGGGCCCGGCGGGTACGGCTCCGGGCTGCGCGGCCGGCATGTGCTCGGTTAGCCGCACCAGCTTCGAGCCCGTCCGGATCAGGACGAAGAGCGAGTTCGAGAACGCGAGGACGTACAGGATGATCGAGATCCAGAGCCACTCGCTGGCCCAGAGGTCCCAGCCTCGCAGGAAGATGAGCCAGGTCCCCACCAGCGGCATCGCCACGGCGAGGGGGAGCACCAGGCGCTTCGCGATCGTCTCGCCGAGCCGAAGCGCGAAGTTCACGTGCGCGGGCTCCTTCCCGCCCTTGAAGCCGATGATCCCGAACACGAATGTCGGTCCGAACCCGACGACGGCGATCAGGATGTGCAGGAACAGGGCGAACTCGGTCCAGGACAAGGGCTACCTCCTCACTTGGGCTCGGTCGAGAACTCTGCCCGCCGGGCCTGCCTCGGTCAAGGTCGTGGGTCCATCACCCCGCATCCAGGAAGGACACCGACCCGAGCAGCGTCTCGGTCCGGTCGATCTGGGCCGACACCCACGCCGGGTCCTGGGGGCCGCGCGCGTCCTCGCGGGGATACAGGAACGTGTTGAGATGCTCGTCGGAGCCGATCTGCATGCCCAAGCGCGAAACGTACTCGGCGATGGCGAGCTCCCAGGTGAAGAGGGCCGTCCCGTCGTCGAGCGCCTGCACCGTGTAGGTCAGGTAGGGGTTCGCCAGGCGCGTGTAGTGGTCGACGCCGCGGGCACGCCGCGACAGCGTGAACCCCAGGTCTCGCAGCGTCGCCTCGAACTCCACGGCTCGAGCATAGGCCCGTCACCTGACCGCGTGCAGGGGTGGCTCGCCGTCCTCGCCGAGAGGCCGCGGCCCGGGACCCCCGATCTCGGACTGCGCGCGGCCGCGGGCGAGCGAGCCGCGGGCCTGCCCCAGGTGGGCCCGGATGTCGGACGCCGCGTTCTGCGCCATCTTCGTCCCGCGCTCCACCTGGTTCTCGAGCGCCCGCTCGATCGCATCGAGCGCCGTCCCCAGCTCGGTCAGCACCGCGCCGAGATCGGTCGCGCCCGTGCCCATCCTCGCGCACAGCGCGTAGAGCGCGAGCAGCACCGGGAGCGCGCTCGAGAAGGGCACGATCAGCACGCCGGCCGCGAACGCGTCGAGGTGAGCCTTCCGCACGACGCCGTGCACCGCGTCGGGAACGGCCGCCACCGCGAACGGCGCGGTCAGCGACGGCTCCAGGTACTTCGAGACCTCGCGCGCGCGGCCCGCCACCAGGCGCTCGATCTCGTCGGCGAGACGCTTGCGGTCGGGTCCCTCGGCCGTCTCGAGCGCCTCGACCTCGGCCATCGCCGACCACTTGCAGTCGACGGGCAGCCGCTTGCCGTCGGGGAGCTTCAGCGAGAACTCCACGACCTTGCCGTTCACGCGGAAGCCGCGATCGACCATGTCGGGGGGAAGCAGGGACAGCGCCTCCCACACCACGTTCTCGCCCGCCTGCCCGCGGGCGGAGGCGCCGAGGAACGTCGCCTCGAGGCGGCGCAGCGAGGCCCGCCCCTCCTCGTCGCGCGAGCGGCGCTCCTCCTCCCGGGCCCGCAGGTCCTCCACGGCGCGGCGGGTCGCGTCCATCTCCTCCCTGAGCACCCGGTCGTCGTCGGTCTGCCGCCCGAGCGCGTCCGAGACGCGGTCCAGCCGCAGGGCGTGCCCTTCGAGCAGCCCCCGAAGCTCCGCCGGCCCCTCGCGGGTCACGCGAAACACGGCCACGAGCGCGGCGATCGCGGCCACCGCCCCGAGCGCCGCCACGATGAAGATGACTCCGGTCATGGTCGACCTCCTCTCTCTTTTCCACCTTAAAGAGGGGGTCCGACACGAACGCCCCGGAGCCGCGTTTCCGCAGGTCAGGGGCCTAGCGGAGGGCCCGGATCAGCCTGATGAGGTCGCGCACGTAGGCGGGCGTCCGCTTCGGGTCGACCAGCGGGGTCACGCCCGCCACCACGACGTGCTTGAGGCCGGCCGCCTGGTAGGAGAGCACCCGCCCCACGAGCTGTCGCCAGGTGCCGTGGTCGAACGCCTGGTGCAGGACCTCGAACGGCACCTCGGCGGCGAGCTTCATCACCTGCTCGGGATCGACCCTCGAGGGGATCCAGTCGATGATGCCGCGGTAGTCGTCGCCGAACGGATGGGCCGCGCCCACCTTCGCCCAGACCGACGCCGGGATGATGAGCGCCCCGAGGCGCAGGGCCGGCGAGTCGAGCATCCGGTGCGCGTCCTCGTGGGTCTCCGCCATCAGCACGCGCATCTCGTAGGACGGCGTGAAGCCGCGGAACGAACGCCCGGTCTCCTCGGCCGCCGCCCGGATCTGCCGGAGGTGGTCCGAGTACTCGTCGGGCTCCATCTGGTGCGTGGGGAGCCAGCCGTCGCCGTAGCGTCCGGCGAGCCGCAGCGTCCGGGGGCCGTGAGCGGCGACCCAGATCGGCGGGAGCGTTCGCCGGTACGCGCCGAGGCCCATGACGGCACGGTCGAGCT
>DASWKG010000074.1:0-13457 GCA_036396755.1 Actinomycetota bacterium | reverse complement strand
GAGCACCTCGGCCAGCACGGTCTTGCCGCGCAGGGCGTCGGTCTCCTGCGGCAGGTAGCCGAGCGCGGTGTCCTTCGGGAGCTGGATCTCGCCGGCGTCGGGCTCCTGGAGGCCCGCGATCATCTCGACGAGCGTGGTCTTGCCCGACCCGTTCGGCCCGACGAGCGCGAGCCGGTCGCGGGCGCCGATGCGGAGCGAGGCGTCCCGGAACAACACCCGGTCGCCGAACGCCTTGTGGAGCCCACGAACGTCGATCACCCCACGAGGGTACGACGGGATAGGCTCACGGGGTGCTCGGCGACAAACAGGCGACGGTGACGCAGGTCCGGCCGTTCGACCTGCACGGCGTCACCTACTACGACGTCGAGCTGACCCTGTCCGACGGGACCACGCGCAGCGCGCGGCTGGGCCCCGAGGGCGTGCCTCCGGGACTTGAAGTCGGCGACGCGGTGGTGGCCACGATGGCGGCCAACATGGTGGTCTCGCTCCGGCGGCCGTAGGATCGAGGCGATGCCCGCTCCCGCCGAGACTCTCCGCCTTCTCTACGAGGGCTTCGCCGCCCGCGACGGCGAGGCGATGGCGGCCTGCTACGCGCCCGACGCCACCTTCGAGGACCCCGTGTTCCGCCTGACGGGCTCGGACGTCGGCGACATGTGGCGGATGCTGACCGAGCGCGGCAAGGACCTGCGGGTCGCCTACACGGTGGTCGACGACGCGAACGTCGAGTGGACGGCCGACTACACCTTCGAGGGCAGCCCCGTGCACAACGAGATCCGCAGCGAGTTCGAGCTGGACGACGACGGCCGCATCGCGAAGCAGGTCGACACGTTCAGCTTCCCGAGGTGGGCCGCCCAGGCGCTCGGGCTGAAGGGGAAGCTCTTCGGCCGGTTCCGGTTCCTGCAGACGGCGGTTCGGAAGGCGAGCGCCGCCAGGCTGACCGCCTGGCAGCGCCGCCGGGGCTGAGCGCCCCTACGCCTTCCCCGCGTGCTCGATGGACTTCTGCGCGTGCTCCCAGGCCTTGCGGAAGTGCTCGATCGCCTTGTCGGCATCGCCCTCGTCCCACTCGGCCTGCGCCTTGTCCATCTCATCCATCGCGTTCAGGAGCTCCCGGTTGGCCTTGTCGAGCTCGTTCGGGTCGCCACCGAGCTTGGACATGATCGCCGCCGTGGCGTCGTCGATGGCCGTCTGGGCCAGCAGGCCGTCGATCTCGACCAGCTCCTCGATCGCCCAGGCGACGTCGACGGTCGTGACCTTCTGGAGGTCCTTGACCGTGTCCCGCTCCTCGTCGAAGACCTTCTTGCCATCGTGGGGATCGAGGCGGTCGCCGTCGACCCACCGATGCGCCTCGAGGCTCTTGTCGAGGTCCTTCAGCGCCTTGGCGATCCGCTCGTCGTCGTGCTCGTCGCCGGTGGGCGGGAGCGCTGCGAGGCCCGCGCGAACCGCCAGCTTGCGGGCGCGAGCGGTGAGGCGGACCACCTCGTAGGTGGCCGTCGTCGTCGAGGCGTTCCCCGCGTTGTCGGAGGCGTCGACCTCGAAGGAGTGCGTCCCGAGCGTGCTCGTGTCGATCGCCGAGCCGTTCGGCACCGTGCCGTCGCAGGTCGCGATGCCCGAGCCGTCACCGTCGTCGCACGAGTAGTCGGCGAGCACCTCGGAGTCGATCGCGTACTCGGCGCCGTCGGCCGGCGTCACGAGGTCGATCACCGGAGCGACCCCGTCGATCACCTCGTAGGTCGCGGTCGCCGTGGCGGTGTGCCCCACGTTGTCCGCCGCATCGACCTCGAAGGTGTGCATCCCGAGCGTGCTCGTGTCGATCGCGGAGCCGTCGGGCACGGTTCCCTCGCAGGTCGCGATGCCCGAGCCGTCGCCGTCGTCACAGGTGTAGGCCGCGAGCACGTCTGAGTGCTGCGCGTACTGGGCACCCTCGGCCGGCGTCACCAGGTCGATCGTCGGAGGCGTGGGGTCGACGGCGAACGTCAGCTCTTGCGTCTGCGGGTTCGAGTGCCCGAGCTCCCTCGCGCCGTTGACGCGCGCGTCGTCGAGGCTCCACGTCGTGAGCCCGCGGCGGATGTCGCTCTCGTAGATGATGCCGTCGTACCAGTAGCTCGACCAGTCGCCGCCCAGGATGAGGCTCGTGTCGCTGAGGGGGGCCGGGTCGGCGTACGCGATCTCGGTCGCCGCAGCGGGGTTCGAGAAGTCGACCACCGAGATCCCCGACTGGTAGTTCCCCGAGACGAACACATGAGCACGCTCGCTGGGGACGATGTTGAAGTTGTGCCAGGTGCAGTTCTCGTTGCTCGTCTGCGGCCGCGGGTGCACGAACGAGCCGAGCGGGTCTCCGGTGAGCGGGTCGAAGAAGTAGATCGAGCGATTGACCGTGGTGCTGGTGGACTGGCACTGCGCCTGGGATCCACCGCCGGGCTCGTGGCCGAACACCAGCACGCCGCCGTCGTAGGTGAACGTCGCCGAGTGGCCGATCGTGACGCCCGTCACCATCTTCGAGTAGACGAGCGTCGGGTTCGCGACACCGCCGAGCGCGTCCGGGTCGAGGCTCGGGTCGAACCCGAGGACGGAGAACCCGTTGCCCCCGGCGCACGCGGCGAGGTTGACGCCGCCCAGGATCACGCTGTTGTCGTGACACGCGCGGCCGGCCGTGGCCCGGCGGAGGTAGACGGCGCTCGCGGGATCCGCGATGGGGACGCGGACGATGTCGATGCCGGTGCACGTGCCGCTGGACCCGCCGACGTAGAGGTAGATGTTGCCGCGGTCCGGGTCCGGCAGGATCGTCGCGGTGTGCGAGCCGCAGCCCGCGGGGGTCGTGTTGCTCGCCATGCGCACGCCGCCGAGGAAGACCGGGGACGACGGGTTCGAGATGTCGAAGAGGTGGACGCCCTCGAATCCGCTCCCCACGACCACGCCGCCACAGGTGGCGGTGCCGCTCGCGGGCGCGTCCCACGAGCGGACCAGGAGATTGTTCCACACCACCACGTCGCCCTGGCCGGCGGCGCAGCCGGCGTAGTTGACGAGCTGCGTGGGATTGGCGGGGTCGGCGACGTCGATGATCCGGAAGCCGTCGTAGGTGCCCTGGAAGGCGAGGTCGCCCCAGAACGCGAGGTCGGAGTTGTACTGGGAGGAGCCGGTGCCGCTGGTCGGGACGGTCCGCTCCGAGTAGCCGAGCGGCGTCATGTTCGGCGACCACGTGTAGGTGGCCACCGAGGGCGGGGAGTCGGCGGACGCGGTCACCGCGCCCTCGTCGCAGGCCGCGCCCTGGCCGAGGGCCTCCTCGACCTGGGACTGGAGGGATTCGAGCTCGGTCTGGTCCTCACAGCCCGGCGCGGCGGCGGCGGGAGCCGCCACCAGCCCCGAGAACGCGAGGGCGAACGAGAGCATGGCGGGCAGGGATGCCCGGGTGGGCGAACGACGCATGGGGTCTCCTCTCCGGTCGGCGGGCGGCCGCACCGGAGCGACGCGGGCCCTTCAAGCTGTTAGTTCGGCGTGGAGAGCCCCAAATCCTTCCTCTGCTGAGGGGGCGCGCAGGTTTTCGCGGGGGAGGGCGGTACCCGGCCTACTCGGCCGGCTGGGCCGGGTCCTCGGGCTCGCCCGGCGAGTCGTCGCCCGCCCCGGCCTCGTCGTCGGTCGGCGCCTCGGCGGGCTCGTCGCTCGGTGCCAGAGTGGCTGCGTTGGTCGACGCCTCGGCGGCCTCGCCTGCGTCGTCGTCGTACGGGACGCCGTCCTCCGGCTCGTCGGGGACGCCGGGCAGCCCCTGGGCGCGCCGCTCCTTGCGGATCTGGCGTCGCTCCTCGCGGGCGGCGTGCTTCTTCGTCTTCGAGGCGCTCCGCTGTCGCTTCCCGAAACTCTCCGGCATGCGATAAGCCTACGGCAAACGGAGCCGTCTGGCGCGGAAGGGCTACGGTGGAGGCGTGTTCGGGCTCACGCGGGCGAACCTCCGGCACCTCGGGCGCGTGTTCCGGCTCGGCGCCCGCCCCGCCGTCGCCGTGTACGAGAGCCTCGGCACCGACTTCTTCCTGGCCCCTGCGCCCGGCTGGCTGAACCTCGGCTGGTGGGAGGGCGAAGGGAGCGAGGAGGAGGCGGCGCGCGCCCCCGAGCGCCTCGTCGAGCTGCTCGCCGACCCGCTCCCCCGGGGCGCGCACATCCTCGACGTGGCGAACGGCCTCGGCGCGCAGGATCCGGTCATCGCGCGCGTGGCCGCGCCGAAACGGCTCGTCGCGGTGAACCTGACCGAGTTCCAGCTCCGCGCGGGACGGGAGCGCCTGGCGTCGGCGGGCGCGGCGCCGGTGGTCGGCGACGCGGTGCGGCTCCCATTCGCCGACGACTCGTTCGACGGCCTGATCTGCGTGGAGGCAGCGTTCCACTTCCCGTCCCGGGCCGCGTTCTTCGAGGAGGCGCGACGGGTGCTGCGCCCCGGCGGCGTGCTCTCGATGTCGGACGTCACGATCGAGCGGCAGCCGCGTAGCGTGCGGGACGCCTGGGCGGGGCTGGTGCAGCTGCGGGTCTGGGGGATGCGAAGGAGCCAGCTCGCGAGCGCGAAGGAGGTCGCCCGGCTGATCGAGGCAGCCGGGTTCACCGACGTCCGGGTCGAGCGGTGCGGCGATCGCACGATCGACCCGGCCCTGCGCCTTTCCCGCGGCCGCCTCGCGTCCGCGCCCGCGGCGACGCGCGCCGAGATCCTCGGCGCGCGGGTCGGCATCCGCGGCATCGAGCACCTGCGAGCGCGGGGCATCGTCGACTACGCGGTGCTCCGCGCCCGCGTCACGGGTGGCGCGACGCGAGCGCTGTTCGGCAGGTGAAATCGCACATCAGTTCGGAAGGGGTTCGCGTCCAGCCCGACGAATCCAGTCCGCAAACAAACCGAGCGCCAACTCGGTCAGGCCGCAAGGAGAGGAGACAACCACATGTCTGCGCCCAGTCGACACCCCACGCCCCGCCCCGAACGAGGCGGCCGGGGCCGAAGCCTCCCGACCGCGATCGTCGCCGCGTTCGCCCTCGTGCTCTCGCTGAGCGCCGGGCTGGCCCCGGCGGCCGCCGAGAGCGCCCCCGCCGCCGAGCCCGTGGACCGCCAGATGTGGGTCGACCAGGAGGATCTGACCTGGGATGCCTACACCCCGGTCCCCAACCAGCCCCCGGGGTGGAGGAACGGGACGATCACCGGCACGAGGGACGCCTACTCCGCCGCGGTGGTCCTGCTCGACTACATCGACCAGCCGTTCCTCATCACCCAGGAGCCGGAGACCCATCCGTTCGGCAATCCTCAGCCGGGCTGGGAGCCGATCGGCCGGCCCGAGGTGAACCAGTGGATGGACGCGTACCTCAACACGCCGAACCAGTACAACGGCGGGCAGAGCATCACCGGCTACTGGATGGAAGACAGCCACGGCAAGATCTCCGTGGACATCACGACGTACGGGCCGTACATGCTCCCCGGCAAGGTCCACGAATACGGTCTCGCGGACTTCGCGGCCGTCGTCGGGCCGGGATCGCAGTGCCCGCTCGGCGATGTGTGCAACAAGGCCATCCGCACCGACGGAGCCGCGGCCTGGCGGGCGGCCGAGAACAACCCGACCGTCGACACGGGGTGGGACAACGTCTTCTTCGTGACCGCCGGGTTCGATGAGTCCTCGACCTGGCAGGAGTTCGGCGAGATGATCTTCCAGACGCAGGACGACGTCCCGGATGCGTTCGGCCCGCCGGGCGCCGGCGGTGCCACCCCGCCGCTCAACAACGCCGGTCAGCCGATGACCAACTGGTCGCCCACCCGGTACGTCCCGTGGACCTCGTGGCGGGCCGCCGCGAACCACTGGCCGAACGCCAGCGGGGGAACGACGACGCAGGCGGAGAGCTCGGGGCAGAGCGTGTACGCGCACGAGTTCAGTCACGTCAGCGGCCTGCCGGACAACTACAACAACCCATTCGCCAACACCGTCCGCAACTACACCGGCTACTGGGAGATGATGAGCCGAGGCACCTTCAACGGGCCCGGGGGCACGCACAACCGCTGGCAGGTTCCCAACGCCGGCGGCTCGGGCCTCGGCCCGCACCACATGGTGCACTTCAAGCAGGACCTCGGGATCTTCGATCCCCAGGACCAGGTCCTCCTCGACCGGAACAGCCTGCTGACCCAGGGCATCGCCGTGACGAGGCTCAAGGCTCGCTCGTCGATGCCCGCCGGCGACCCCGTCGCCCTGCAGGTGACGCTGGGGACCGGCGGCTACTCCGGCAGCAAGTGCGCTGCCGAGCAGTCGCCATCCTCGTTCTGGTGCCCGCCGGGGACGACCTGGCAGAACTACACGATGGAGGTCGTGGACCGCATGGGCAACGACTCGTTCACGCCCGGCCACGGCGTCCTGCTCGCGGTGAACCGGGCGTCCGGCACCCCCGAGGAGTGGCTGATCGATGCCCACCCCGAGGACATCAACATGATCGACTTCTACCGTCCCGACGGGACGCCGGTGCCGGTGGTGCGGGGCGACCCCCGTCAGCTCAACGACGCGACCTTCCACGCCGGGACCGACTCCGGCAGCGAGTTCGAGTACGCCGACAACAACCTGCACTTCTACATCCTCGACAAGCATCGGGACGCCGACGGGGTCCTCTACTACGACCTCGGCGTTCGCAACCGCACCGGCGCCGGCGCGTTCGTCCGAGGCGTCGAGCTGGGCGCACCGGCCGTGGAGCGCCCCGACCCCTCGACGTTCCGGATCGACGTCCCGCTGCGCAACACCGGCCAGGCCGGGACCGGGATGTTCGACTCCGACATCTACCGGATCTCCTCGACGATCGAGGGAGGGGGCTGGGACGTGTCGATGCCCTACGAGGTCATGGCGGTGGCCGCCGGCGAGGCCGTCCCCCTGCGGGTGAGCGCGACCAAGGGTGAGGGGGCCGCGGCGTCGGCCAGGGTGACGATCACCGCCACCAGCGAGGCCGACCCGACGAAGACGCAGACGATCACGATCGATCTTCCGCCGGTGTCCCCGCCGGTCCTCCTCCCCGACGGCGCCTCGCTCACCGTCGACGAGGGTCAGGTCGCGACCAACAGCGGGACCTTCACGTCGGACACCCCCGAGCAGGACGTCGCGATCACCGCCTCGGTCGGGACCGTCACCAAGGATGGGGTCGGCTCGGGGACCTGGAGCTGGTCCTACACGCCCGACGACGGGCCCGCCGAGAGCCAGGACGTCACGATCACCGGTAACAACGGCGCGATCGGAAGCACGTCCTTCGCCCTCTCGGTGAGCAACGTGGCGCCGAGCGCGACGCTCGAGGCGCCCAGCCAGGTGGGCCTCGGCGACCCGATCCCGCTGTCGCTCACGTCGCCGGGCGACCCGTCCGCGGCGGACGCGGCGGCCGGGTTCGAGTACGCGTTCGACTGCGGAAGCGGCCCCGGGGCGTTCGGTGCCGGCTCGGAAGCGAGCTGCACCACCTCCTCGCCGGGTGTCGTCACCGTGCGGGGCGCGATCAGGGACAAGGACGGCGGGGTGACGGAGTACGAGCAGACCGTCGCCGTCGGCACGCTGCGCGAGGCGAAGACGTACCAGCGCGACCGGCTCGCGGCGATCACGACCGCGAATGCCGAGACGAACAAGAAGATCGCGGAGGCGGTCAGGAAGCTCGACGAGAGCCTGGCCTCCGAGCTGTGGCTCGCCGATGGGATGCGGCTCGATCCGCACAGGGGATACCGCGTCTTCGACAAGGAGCGGGAGGCCGTCGTGAAGCTGATGGAGATCCAGAGCCCGCCCTCGGGCGTCGCCGACGTGATCGCGGCGCTGGTCGAGATCGACGAGCACCTCGCCGGTGTCGCCGTCGCCGACGCCACCGCCGCCGCGGCGGCCGACACCGGGAACGCGGCGAAGGCCGACGCCGCCCTCGCCGAGGCGCGCGCGGAGATGGACCTCGCGGCTGAGCAGACCGACCCCGAGCAGGCGATCGACCACTACAAGAAGGCGTGGAAGCTCGCCCACAAGTCCATCACGTACTCGGAGGATCACGACTGATCCGGGGGGCGACACGCTCGTGCCGATCCAGACGCTCGTGCCGAGAAGTCAGCCCGGCTGCGCGTCCTGCGGCGACGGCCCCACGTACCGGCTCGCCCAGGCGGCCAGGACCTCGGAGACGTACGCCGAATCGGCGGACTTGGTGAGCAGATGGTCTGCCGCATCGAGGGACACGAAGCTCTTGGGATGCTTCGCGGCTTCGAAGATCCGTCGCGCGTTGTCGATCCCGACGATCTCGTCGACGGGTGAGTGGAAGACCAGCAGCGCGCGCTTCAGGCTCGCCACCGCCCCCGCGAGGTTCTGGTCCTCGATGTCCCGCAGGAACTCGCGGCGCACGGTGAACGAGCGGCCGGCCAGGGTGACCTTGGCCACCCCCTCCCGCTCGATGGCTTCAAGGTCGGCGGGAGCGAAGACCCCCTCGACGAGGGCCGGATCGGCCGGCGCTCCGATCGTCGCGACCGCCTCGACCTCGGGGATCTTCGCCGCGGCCGCGAGGACGGCCGCACCGCCCAAGCTGTGTCCGACGAGGAGCGTGGGCGCCTCGTGCCGTTCTCGCAACATGTCCGCCGCGGCGACGAGATCCGCGATGTTCGAGGAGAAGTCGGTGTTCGCGAACTCGCCCTGGCTGGAGCCGAGGCCCGTGAAGTCGAACCGAAGGACGGCGAACCCGCGGTCGCGGAGCCCGTTGCTGATCCGCGTGGCGGCGAGGATGTCCTTGCCGCAGGTGAAGCAGTGTGCGAAGAGGGCGTAGGCGCCAGGGGGACCGGTGGGGACGGCCAGCCGGGCCGCGAGCTCCGCGCCCTGCGAGCCGACGAACGTCGTCTTGATGTTGACGCTCATCCTTCCATCTTCACCCACGATGAGGGGATGCGCCCAGCTCGAGCAAGACCGGGCGAGTCGTCCGGGGGTGCTTGCCCTGGTAGGCTTTTTTCCCACCGTCCCCGCCCGCGCGCCCATCAGGAGGTCCCGATGCCCGCCCACCGCCCCGCCATCCGAACGACCCCCCGCGCCCTCGTGGCGCTCCTCGCCTTCGCCCTCACCGCGGCCGTCGCGCCGAGCGCGCAGGCGCAGATCATCCCGTGCGCGGAGCCGACCTTCGTCGACGGCCTCTCGCAGAACGTCTTCAGCGCGAGCTCCGTCGACTGGATCAGCAGCGAGGGGTGGGTCGAGGCCCCGTTCGACACCGACGACGACGGGCTGCTCGACCGGATCCACTTCGACGTGACGCGCCCGCGCGAGACGGGCGACCCGACGTGCAACTACAAGGCGCCGGTCATCTTCGAGGACAGCCCCTACTACGCGGGGCTCGGGCCCAGCCGCAACTGGCCCGTCGACCACGAGCTGGGGGACCCGCCGGCCGACCGGACCCGGGAGCCGTACTTCACCGCGGCGAGCACCAGCCCGACGATCAGCACCCGCTTCGAGTCCACCTGGCTGCCGCGCGGCTTCGCGGTGGTCCACGCCGAGTCGCCCGGGACGGGCCTCTCCGACGGCTGCCCGACCTCGGGCGCGCCCAACGAGTCGCTCGCGGCGAAGGCCGTGATCGACTGGCTGAACGGGCGCGCCACCGCCTACACCACCCGTACCTCGACCGATGAGATCGTCGCCGACTGGGCGAGCGGGCAGGTCGGGATGCTCGGGACCTCGTACAACGGCACGATCCCGATCGGCGTGGCGTCGACCGGGGTCGAGGGCCTCGACGCGATCGTGCCGATCTCGGCGATCTCCAACTGGTACGACTACTACCGGGCGAACGGCATGGTGCGCGCGCCGTTCACCTTCCAGGGCGAGGACCTCGACGTGCTGGTCGACGCGGTGTACTCACGCGCCGACGAGCCGGCGCCGCAGCGCACGAAGTGCCAGTTCGAGATCACGAACATCATCGGCCAGATCGACCGGGCGAGCGGCGACTCGAACCCCGCCTGGGAGATCCGCAACTACATGAACGACGTGGACAACATCCACGCGGCGACGCTCCTCGCCCACGGCAACAACGACTTCAACGTGATGACCAAGCACATGGATCAGCTGTACCGGGCGCTGAAGGAGCGCGGCGTCCCGGCGATGGTCTACTTCCACCGGGGCGGGCACGGCGGCATGCCCCCCGACGTGATGATCAACCGCTGGTTCACGCGGTACCTGTTCGACGTCCAGAACGACGTGGAGAGCCAGCCGCGGGCCTGGGTCGTTCGGGAGACGAACGCCTGCCCGCCGAGGGCCACCGTCGCCGTCGGGGACCAGACGAACACCGCGACGCTCACCGTCGCCGACACCAGCAAGCTCACGCCGGGCTTCACCGCGACGATCGCCTACACGACCGCCACCGGCACGGCCAGCACGACCACCCGGCTCATCAGTCGCGTCCTCGACGCCACGCACATCCTGCTCGCCTCGGCGGTGGCGACCGGCCCGCTCGAGAGAGTGGCCGACGGCCAGGCCGTCAGCCTCGCCTGCAACGCGGGGAACCCCTCGCCCTACGCCGACTGGCCCGACCCGGCGTCGGCGCCCGTCCCGGTCAACCTGGGCGCGGGGGCGCCGGGCATCGGGGAGCTCACGTTCCGCGAGGGCAGCCCGGTGACCGAGACGCTCATCGACAACGCCACGGTGACCGCGGCGACCTCGATGAACGCGGCCACCTCGTCGGTCCGCCTCGTCTACAAGAGCCCCGTGCTGACCCGCGACGTGCGCATCAGCGGGACGCCGTGGCTCGACCTGCGCGTCGCGTTCAGCAAGCCGCGCGCGAACCTGACCGGGGTGCTGATCGACTACCCCGCCACGGGCAACGGCACGATCCTCACGCGCGGGTGGCTCGACCCCGAGAACCGGGGCGGCGACCCGTCGGTGAGCGAGCCCGTCACGCCCGGCGAGTCCTACCGGATGCGCTTCGACATGCAGCCGAAGGACTCGGTGATCGTCGCCGGGCGCCGGATCGGCATCATGGTGCTCTCGAGCGACTTCGAGGCGACGATCCTTCCCGCCCCCGGCACCGAGCTCTCGCTGGACCTGGCCGCGAGCGTCGCCGAGCTGCCGGTCGTCGGCGGGCCCGCGGCCCTCGCCGAGGCGTTCGGGGTGACCGCGCCGACCGTCAGCGCCGCGCTGACCCCCGCCGCCCCCACCGGCCAGAACGGCTGGTACACCGGCGACGTCTCGCTCTCGTGGCAGGTCGACGACGGCGGCGCCGCGGCCACGAAGGACGGCTGCGGCGACGAGACGTTCGATGCCGACGGCGAGCTCACGCGGACGTGCACCGCGACCAACGCCGCCGGGTCGAGCGGCCCGGTCTCGGAGACGGTCCGCCGCGACGCGACGCCCCCGGTGACGGAGGCGGTCACATCCCCCGCCGCCCCCGACGGCGACGCGGGCTGGTACCGCACGGCGCCGTCGATCACGCTCGCCGCCGACGACCCGACCTCCGGCGCCGGCGGGACCGAGTACCGGCTCGACGGCGCGCCGGACTGGAGCCCGTATACGGGCCCGATCGAGATGACGGGCGACGGAACCCACACGCTGGAGTACCGCTCGACCGACGTCGCCGGGAACGTCGAGGCGCCGCGGTCGCTCGAGCTGAAGGTCGACACCACGGCGCCGTCGATCGACATCACGTCACCGACGGACGGCGCGTCGTATCCCCGCGGGAGCGACGTGACCGCGAGCTACTCGTGCGACGACGCGCCCTCGGGCGTGGCGTCGTGCGCCGGCCCGGTCGCCGACGGCGCCGCGATCGACACCAGCGCGGCGGGACCGGCGTCGTTCACGGTCGAGGCCCGCGACGCCGCGGGGAACGTCCGCACGCGGACGGTGTCGTACTCGGTCGCCTACCTGTTCGAGGGGTTCTTCAGGCCGGTGGAGAACCCGCCGGTGCTGAACCGCGTCAGCGCGGGCAAGTCGATCCCCCTCAAGTTCAGCCTCGGCGGCAACGCCGGGCTCGGGATCTTGGCCGAGGGCTCCCCCCGCTCGTCCGAGATCGCCTGCGACCCCGGCGCCCCCGACAGCGAGGTCGAGTCGACCACCACGAGCAAATCCGGGCTGACCTACGACAAGAAGTCCGATCAGTACACCTACGTGTGGAAGACGGCCAAGTCGTGGACCAACACCTGCCGAAGGTTCGTCCTCGAGCTCACCGACGGCAGCACCCACACCGCCCTGTTCCGCTTCACGAAGTGAGCCGGCGCATCTTCCGGTCCTGCCGATCTGACCGTCCTCGTCGTTACGAGAGCGGGCCGACGAGCTTCCAGCCCGACTGCCACGACCAGTTGTTCTTCGCGTTGAGCCAGATGTTGAGGAACGCCATGCCCTCGAGGTAACGAGCGTTCGAGAGCGGACCGACGTCGATCGGGCGGTACCCAACCTCTTCGAGCAGATGCGACACCTGCTCCTTGGCATCCGGGTCGTCGCCGGCCACGAAGCCATCGAGCTGCACGCCGTCGACCATCGGGTTCGCCTGGTTGCCCGCGAGCACGGTGTTGAAGGCCTTGACGACCCTTGCCTGCGGGAGCTGCTTCTGCACCAGCTCGGCCCCCGACGTGCCCTCGGTCTGCACGCCGGACAGGTCGTCCTTCAGCGGGTTGGTGATGTCGAGGACGATCTTGTTCCCAACCTGATCGGCGATGCCGCCAACGATCGACTCGACCGCCCCGAACGGGACCGCGAGAACGATGAGGTCGGACTCCCCGACCGCTTCCGCGTTCGAGTTGGTGGTGGCGACCCCGAGCTCCTTGCCGAGCGCATCGAGGCTCGCGGTTCCTTCCAGATTGGCAACGGTGACCTCGTGACCCGCGTCCTTCGCCGCCCTGGCTATCGCGGAGCCGACGTTGCCGGATCCGATGATCGCTACCTTCATGTGGACCCCCTTCTCGAGTTCCCTTCCTGTCTTTACCTCCAACCTGCCCATGGCGCAGGATATCGGCCCCCGCCCCCGCGCGGTTCAGCAGCTCATGCGCCGATCGAGGCGAGACTGGGGGGCGAGCAGGGCGATCGTTGGGGTCCTGAGAGCGGACTCGAAGGCGGCCCAAGCCCTGGAGAGAGCCTTGGCGGAGGTAGACCTGACACTTCCTCAGTTCAACATCCTTATGGTTCTGGCGGCGTCGCCCACAGCTTCACTCCCCCTCTTCGAGCTCAACGCTCAGCTCGTCAGCACCCCTCCCAACACCACCTGGCTGACGAACCGGATGGAAGAACGTGGCTTCGTGACGAAGCGACGTGACGAGGGCGACCGACGCGTCGTCCTTCTCGAGCTGACGGAGTCCGGGTGGAGAACCCTCGGCGTCGCGGCCCCAGTCGTCTTTGCGGCAGAGAAGGGTTTGCTCTCCGGGTTCAACGCTGAAGAGATCACCACCCTCGGAAATCTACTCACGCGACTCGTTCGCTGAAGCGCGCCAGATGCGAGCTGGATGAGTCCCCGGGATCGGCTTCTGCACCGTCGGCTACTCGGAGGAGTAACTCGGCGGGAGG
>DASWKG010000073.1:0-25127 GCA_036396755.1 Actinomycetota bacterium | reverse complement strand
CGATCGAGCTCTCCGGTCCCGTGGAGGCCGAGATCCTGGACGGCACCGCCACGGTGACGATCACCGACAACGATTAGCAGCCGGAACCGTCGGAAGGGCCCCGGGTGATTGCCCGGGGCCCTTCTCGATGCGAGAGTTGACGTGCGGCCCCCCGACCACGGAGACGACGTGCCGGGGAAGAAGTCGACCACCCGCGCCGAGGCGGCCTCGAGGCCGCGCGCGGCCGCGGCAGCGATGCCTCGATGGCTCCCGAGGGCCATCACCCTGTTCTGGGTCATCGGGCTGCTGCTCATCGCGGCCGTGTCGTTCCTTGGGCTAGTCCAGGACATCATCACGCTGGTGGTGATCGCCCTGTTCGCCTCGTTCGCGATCGAGCCCGCCGTCAACTGGCTCGCCGATCGCGGCTGGAAGCGAGGCCTCTCCACGGGGCTGATCCTGCTCGCGCTGTTCCTCGGAGGGCTCGGCCTCGTGGGCAGCATGATCCCCCTGATCGTCGACCAGCTCCGGGACCTCATCCGGCGTCTCCCCGAATGGCTCGACCAGATCAGCGTGTACTCCGAGCGATGGTTCGGCGTCGAGATCTCTCAGGGCGGGATCCTCGACGACATCTCGAACTACGAGGACGCGCTGAAGCAGGTGGCGGCGAACGTCGCGGGGAACATCCTCGGCATCGCCGGGGCCCTCCTGGGCGCGATCTTCCAGCTCCTGACGATCGCGCTGTTCACGTTCTACTTCGTGGCGGAGGGCCCGAAGATCCGCCGGGGGCTCTGCTCGATGCTCCCGCGCGAGCGGCAGGTCGAGGTGCTCCGCGTGTTCGACATCGCCATCGAGAAGACCGGGGGCTACCTCTACTCGCGGCTCCTGATGGCGGCGATCTCGGGCGTCACGACCTTCGTGGTGCTCCTGGTGCTCGGGGTGCCCTTCGCCGTGCCGCTCGCGGTGTGGCAGGGGCTCCTCTCGCAGTTCATCCCCGTGGTGGGCACCTACATCGCCATGGCGCTGCCGCTCCTGATCGCCGGGCTCGAGGGCGGCGGGACCGACGCCCTGATCCTGGTGATCTTCTTCGCCCTCTACCAGCAGGTCGAGAACTACGTGCTCACGCCGAAGATCAGCGCCCGCACCATGTCGCTCCACCCGGTGGTCACGATCATCTCGGCGATCATCGGCGCCCGGCTGGGCGGCGCGATCGGCGCGTTCCTGGCCCTGCCGGCGGCGGCCATCATCCAGGCGACGGCCAGCACCTACATCCGCCGTCACGAGGTCGTCGAGGACGAGCTGACCGAGATCGAGGAGCACCCACCCGAGGAGTAGGCTTCGAGGGGTGTTCACCCCACTCACGTGGTCGAAGAGCCCTGCGAAGTGGCTGTGGATCACGGCCGTGATCGAGCTCGTCGTGGCGGCCGGGCTCCTCGCCGGCGGGCTCGCGGTGCCGGAGGCGAAGGGGGGCCTCTGGCTCACCGCCGCGATCCTCGGGTCCGTGTCGCTGGCGCTGCTCGTCTGGGCCGGCAAGTGGTCGGCCCGGTACAAGGAAGCCCAGCGGATCAGCGCGACCGGGCTCCCGGCGCAGGCCCGGATCGTGGGGATGAGTCAGACCGGCGTCTACCTGAACGAGCAGCCGCAGGTCGAGCTGACCCTCGAGCTCTCGACCGCCGTCCAGGGCCCCTATCAGGTAACGCTCAAGGAGTGGGTGCCGCTGATCATGCTCGGGCGCCTGACCAGCGGCCAGCCCCTGCCGGTGAAGGTCGATCCTCAGAACCCCCAGAACGTGATCATCGAGTGGAGCGCGCCCGGGCCCGCGATGCCTGGCGCGGTCGCCGCGGCGCAGGCCGGCCCTCCCGAGGATCCTCAGGACCTCAAGAAGCGCCTCCTCGCGACGGGGACGGCCGGGACGGCGACGGTCCTCGAGGCCACCGAGACGACCGACATCGACGGCGAGGGCCGGACCGTCTACGACCTCACGCTGCGGATCGAGGTTCCCGGCTTCCCGGCGATCGAGGGACCGACCCGGGCCGGCATCCCGCCGGAGCACATCGGCCACCTCGAGAAGGGCGACACGGTCCCGATCAAGGTCGACCCGCAGAACCCGGCCATGATGGCCGTCGACTGGGAATCGCTCTAGCGGCCTGAGGCGCCCGCGTCAGACGGGGCGGCGGGAGAGGCGCCACAGCCCGGCGGCCAGCGCCAGCAGCAGCCCGCCGGCCGCGAGGAACGGCGCCGGAGCCCCGCCCGTCTCCGCCAGTCCCTTGCCCCCGTTGCCGGGCTTGTCCGTGGGCTTGTCGGTGGGCTTCTCCGTCGGTTCCTCGGTCGGCTTCTCCGTCGGTTCCTCGGTCGGGGTTGGGCTGGGGGAGGGGGACGGCGACGGAGAGGGAGACGTCGGGCTCGGCGAGGGGCTGGGGCTCGGCGACGGGGTCGTCGAAGTCGAGGAAGGCGTGGGCTGAACGACGTCCTTCGTGTCGTCCCCCGCACGAACCACTGCCAGCGTTACCCCGGTGACCAGCGTGGCGAGGATCAGGAGAGCGAGCGGCCAGGAACCGGCCGCCCGGCTCGGTCGTGCTGCCAACGGGCTCCTTCCCCCACCAGAGTCCGGGCGATTCTATACCGTGCGAGTGCCTTGTCAGCCCAGTTGGGTCAGTTTTCGAGCGGGTGAAGGGAATCGAACCCTCATGGCCAGCTTGGAAGGCTGGAGCTCTACCATTGAGCTACACCCGCGACCGCTCCAGTCTACCCGTCCCGGCGGGCTCTAGAATCCAACCAACGGGGCGTAGCGCAGCTTGGTTAGCGCGCGGCGTTTGGGACGCCGAGGTCGCCGGTTCGAATCCGGTCGCCCCGACCGCGGCCTCGACCGCTACTCGGCCAGAACCTGGTTCGTGGTCAGGAAGTCGTCGGTCATGTAGAACGCTTCCCGGATCATCGCCCGGGTGGTGCGGCTCCGGATCACTGCCAGCTCCCGGCGGCCGTCGGCGTAGTGCAGGAACACCTTGATCGTGGTGGCGTCGACGTGGATCTCGTTCCACGACGGGGGAGTGAGGCCCCGGAGGCGCTTGGTGGTCGGGGTGCCCGAGTTGCACACGAGGATCCCGTTCACCCCCCAAAAGTAGGGTACGTGCTTGTGGCCCGAGAGCACGATGTCGATGTCGAGCCGGGTCAGGAGGGCCAGCAGGTCGCCCGCGTCGGTGATGATGTTCCGCTCTCGCCCGGTCCCCGGCACCGACACCAGGTGATGGTGCAGGGCGAAGATGTTGATGTCGTCGTCCTCGCTGAACTGCTCGCGGATCCACGGGTATCGCTCCCGCCCGATGTGCCCCTCGTTGAGGTCGGGATCGGAGGAGTCGGCACCCACCACGGTGAACCCGGTCGCGGCCAAGCGCTCGGCTCGCACGGGGTCGAACGCCTGCCGGTAGCGGTTGAAGCGGTCGCCGAACAGGCGCTTGAAGTGGATGTAGCCCACGTTCCGTGAGTCGTGGTTGCCGGGGATGACCACCTTCGGCGGCTCCATCTTGTCGAGCCACTCGGCGACCTCCTCGAACTCCCACTCGTACCCGGCCGCCGTGAGGTCCCCCGCCACCACGATGACGTCGGGCTGCATGCGGTTCACGCGCTCCACGATGCTGCGCATGCCCTCTTCCTGGAAGGTGGGTTCGCCGCAGTGGATGTCGCTCAGCTGCACGATCCTGAGCGGGAAGTCCGAGACGCTCATCCCTCATCACCTCGCTGGGAGTCTGTCTCTCGTACCATACCCGGGGAGGTGTCTGTGTAGTGATGGGATCAGCGACCCATAGCCTCGTGAAGGCGCTCCAGGGGGTGCCCGACCTGGCCTCGCTCGACGATCACGCCCTGCTGGCGATCGTGGGGGCCTCGATGAACCTGTTCTATGCCCCCGGGGCCAAGATCTTCGAGAAGGAGGCCGCCTCCGAGGGCCTCTACATCGTGCTGTCCGGAGAGGTCCGCGTGTTCGACCCCGACGATCCCGAGGGTGGGGAGTCGAGGGTGGGGCCCGGGCGGTCCTTCGGCGAGCTTTCCCTCCTCCTCGAGCGCAAGCACAGCAAGACCGCCGAAGCGGTGATCGACACCGAGCTGATGGTCCTCCCCGAGGAGTCGTTCCGAGAGCTCCTGGAGCATACGCCCGACCTCGCGAGGCACTTCGAGCGGCGTCTCGCCGAGCAGGTGCAGGTCCGCGGGGAGACCTCCGAGGGACCGGAGATCTCGTGAACGCGCAGCTCGAGGAGCTCGAGAAGCATCGCGTCAAGCTGACGGTCGACGTCACCCCCGATGAGGCGAAGCCGATCATGGCGATCGCCTACAAGCACGTCGGCGAGTCGATCTCGGTGCCCGGCTTCCGCAAGGGGAAGATCCCGCGGAAGATCGTCGAGGCCCAGGTCGGCAAGGGCGCGGTGATGCAGGAGTTCGTCGAGCACGCGCTCGCCGAGTTCTACCCTCAGGCGCTCCGCGAGCACGACCTCGCGCCCATCGGCGATCCGGAGTTCGACGACCTCGATCTGAGCGACGTCGAGGGGGCCGGCTTCCGGTTCTCCGCCACGGTCGACATCCGCCCCCGGCAGGCCTTCGAGGAGGCCGACTACAAGGGCCTGCGCGTCGAGCGGCCCGAGGCGCGGATCGCGGAGTACGAGGTCGACGAGCAGATGGACCGGCTCCGGGAGCGCTTCGCCGAGCTCGAGTCGGTGGGTCACCCGGCGCGCCGCGGCGACTTCGTCGTCGCCGACCTGCGCGCCACGATCCACGACGAGGAGATCCCCGAGGCCACCTCGATCGACGAGCTCTACGAGGTGGGGTCCGGCGCCGTGGTCCCCGAGCTCGACGAGGAGCTCGAGGGCAAGCGCCGCGGCGACATCCTCAAGTTCAACGCCAGGCTGCCGGAGGGCGCCGGGGAGCACGGAGGCGAGGAGGTCTCGATCCAGGTCCTGGTCAAGGACGTGAAGGCGAAGAAGCTGCCCGCGCTCGACGACGAGTTCGCCAAGACGGCATCGGAGTTCGACACGCTCGATGAGCTCCGCGACGACGTGCGCGAGAAGCTCGGGATGCTGAAGAGCGCGGCGGCGGACGCGGCGATCCGCGACCGCACGCTGCAGGCCCTGATCGAGCGGGTCGACGTCGAGCTCCCCGGGCGCCTCGTCGACCAGGAGACCGAGTCGCGCGTCGCCTCCACCCGCCGCCGGGCCCAGGAGCAGGGGACCTCGCTCGACGACGTCCTGCGCTCGTCGGGCGTCGACGAGCTGCAGTTCCGCTCGGACGCGCGCGCCCACGCCGTGCGGGCCATCCGCGCCGACCTCGCCCTCGAGGCGGTGGCCAGACGGGAGGGCCTCGAGGTCACGAAGGAGGAGCTCGAGGGCGCGATCGCCGAGATCGCGAGAGGGACGGGCAAGGAGCCGAAGGAGGTCGCCCGCCTTCTTCAAGCATCGGGACAGATGACATCGGTAGCCGGTGATATCATCCGAACAAAGGCCCTTGATCTCGTCGTCGAGCACTCCGAGGTCGTCGGTGAGGACGGCGGAGCCCCCGGCGGCGAGCCCCCAGAAGGAGAGGAACCATGAAGGACTATCTCGTGCCCATCGTGATCGAGCAGACCAACCGGGGTGAGCGCTCGTTCGACATCTACTCGCGCCTGCTCAACGAGCGGATCGTGTTCCTCGGCACTCCCGTCGACGACCAGGTGGCGAACCTGATCATGGCGCAGATGCTGCACCTGGAGTCCGAGGATCCCGACAAGGACGTGAACCTCTACATCAACTCGCCGGGCGGCGACATCACGTCGCTCTTCGCGATCTACGACACCATGCAGTACATCAAGCCCGACGTCTCCACGATCTGCATGGGGCAGGCAGCCTCCGCCGCCGCCGTGCTGCTGGCGTCCGGAGCCGCGGGCAAGCGCTACGCCCTCCCGCACTCCCGCGTCCTGATCCACCAGCCGCACGGGCAGGCCGGCGGGCAGGCTGTCGACATCGAGATCCAGGCGCGGGAGATCCTCCGGTACCGGAAGCTCCTCGACGAGATCCTGGCGCAGCACACCGGCCAGACGCTCGAGAAGGTGTCCAAGGACACCGACCGCGACTTCATCATGACGGCCGATGCGGCCAAGGAGTACGGCATCATCGACGAGGTGATCTCGACGAGAGGTCTTCCGAAGCAGCTCGCCTCGGCGGGCACCCCCTCGTCGTAGGATAGGTCCGGTCGAAGTCGGGAGAGGGTGAGATGGCGAAGTTCGGTGACTCGGACCTGCTGAAGTGCTCGTTCTGCGGGAAGAGCCAGAAGCAGGTCAAGAAGCTGATCGCGGGTCCCGGCGTCTACATCTGCGACGAGTGCATCGACCTCTGCAACGAGATCATCGAGGAGGAGCTCTCCGAGACCTCCGAGCTCAAGCTCGACGAGCTCCCCAAGCCGAAGGAGATCTGCGAGTTCCTGAACGACTACGTGATCGGTCAGGACCAGGCGAAGAAGGTCCTCTCGGTGGCCGTCTACAACCACTACAAGCGCATCCAGGTCGAGGGCGAGAAGGGCGACGAGGTCGAGCTCCAGAAGTCGAACATCCTCCTGCTCGGCCCCTCCGGCTGCGGCAAGACCCTCCTCGCCCAGACCCTCGCCCGCATGCTGAACGTCCCGTTCGCGATCGCCGACGCCACGGCGCTCACCGAGGCCGGCTACGTCGGCGAGGACGTCGAGAACATCCTGCTCAAGCTCATCCAGGCCGCCGACTACGACGTGAAGCGCGCCGAGACCGGCATCATCTACATCGACGAGATCGACAAGATCGCCCGCAAGTCCGAGAACCCCTCGATCACCCGTGACGTCTCCGGCGAGGGCGTGCAGCAGGCGCTCCTCAAGATCCTCGAGGGCACCACGGCGAGCGTCCCGCCCCAGGGCGGCCGCAAGCACCCCCACCAGGAGTTCATCCAGATCGACACCACCAAGGTCCTGTTCGTCTGCGGCGGCTCGTTCGCCGGACTCGAGCGCATCATCGAGAGCCGGATCGGGCGGAAGGGCGTCGGCTTCGGTGCCGACCTGCGCCGGGCCGAGGACAAGAACATCGGCGAGATCCTCGGGATGGTCCTCCCCGAGGATCTCCTCAAGTACGGGCTCATCCCCGAGTTCGTCGGCCGGCTTCCGGTCCTCACGCACGTCCACAACCTCGACCAGCAGGCACTCATCGACATCCTCACGAAGCCCAAGAACGCGCTCGTGAAGCAGTACCGCAAGTTCTTCGAGTTCGACGGCGTCGAGCTGGTCTTCGAGGACGACGCCCTTCAGGCGATCGCCGAGCAGACGAACCGGCGGGGGACCGGGGCGCGCGGGCTGCGCGCCATCATGGAGGAGGTTCTCCTCAACGTGATGTACGACCTGCCGTCCCGTGTCGACGTGAAGAAGTGCGTCATCGACAAGGACGTGGTGCTGGGGGGCATCAACCCCACGCTGGTACCGCTCGAGGCCCAGCCGCCCCGGGCGCGCAAGGAACGCTCCGCCTAGCCGAGGGCCCCCCGGGCGCCCGGTAGACTCCGAACTCGATGAGCGATCGAGCCATGCCCACCGCCTACGAGGCGGCCGAGGTCGAGCCGCGCCTGTACGCCGAGTGGGTCGAGCGCGGCTACTTCCACCCAGAGCCGGGTGAAGGGGAGCCGTTCTGCATCGTCCTTCCGCCGCCGAACGTGACGGGCGCCCTGCACATGGGCCACGCCCTCGACCACACCATCCAGGACGTGATCGTCCGCCGGCGACGGATGCAGGGGCGCACGACGCTCTGGCTCCCCGGCACCGACCACGCCGGCATCGGCACCGAGGTGCTGGTGACCCGGCAGCTCCGCGACGAGGGCGTCGACAAGCAGGAGATCGGCCGCGAGGCCTTCATCGAACGCGTCTGGGAGTGGAAGGAGCGGTTCGGCGGACGGATCGTCGAGCAGATGAAGGCCCTCGGCAACTCCTGCGACTGGGAGCGCCTGCGCTTCACGATGGACGAGGGCCTCCAGCACGCCGTCCGGGTCGCGTTCGTGCGCCTCTACGACGAGGGGCTGATCTATCGGGGCGAGCGCATCGTCAACTGGTGCCCCACCGATCGGACGGCCATCTCCGACTCCGAGGTCGAGCACCGTGAGGTCGACGGCGAGCTGGTCACCTTCCGCTACGAGCTCGCCGACGGCTCGGGCCACCTCGATGTCGCCACCACCCGGCTCGAGACGATGCTGGGCGACACGGGGATCGCCGTGCACCCCGACGACGAGCGGTACCGCGACCTCGTCGGGAAGACGGTGCGTCACCCCTTCGACGAGCGGGAGGTCCCGATCGTCGCCGACTCGGCGGTCGATCCTTCGTTCGGGACCGGCGCGGTGAAGGTCACACCCGCCCACGACCCCGCCGACTTCGAGATCGCCGAGCGCGCGGGACTGCCGCTCCTCAACATCTTCGACGCGGGGGCGACGACCAACGAGAACGTCCCCGAGGCGTTCCGCGGCCTCGACCGCTACGAGGCGCGCGAACGCGTGCGTCAGGCGCTGAGCGAGCGAAGCCTGATCCTGCACGAGGAGCGTCCGTACCCGCACGTGGTCGGGCACTGCTACCGATGCGGCAGCGAGATCGAGCCCTGGCTCTCGGGGAAGCAGTGGTTCGTTGCCGTGCAGCAGCTGACCGGCCCCGCTACGAAGGGTGCGCTCGACGGGCGGGTCCGGTTCTTCCCCGAGCGCTGGTCGCGCCTCTACACCGAGTGGCTCGAGAACCTCCGCGACTGGAACATCTCCCGCCAGCTCTGGTGGGGCCACCGCATCCCCGTCTGGTACTGCGCCGGCGGCCATGAGTTCGCCTCGGTCGAGGACCCGGCCGCGTGCGCCGAGTGCGGCGGCACGGATATCGAGCAGGACCCCGACGTGCTCGACACGTGGTTCTCGTCCCAGCTCTGGCCCTTCTCCACCCTCGGCTGGCCCGAGGACACCGCCGACCTCCGGTTCTTCTACCCGACCTCGGTACTCGTGACCGGCTACGAGATCCTCTACCTCTGGGTCGCCCGCATGATCATGTCGGGCCTCCGGTTCGCCGATGACGTGCCGTTCGACCACGTCGTCATCCACGGCCTCGTCCGCGACCGGCAGGGACGGAAGATGTCGAAGTCGCTCGGGAACGTGATCGACCCGCTCGAGATGATCGAGCGCTACGGCGCCGACGCCCTCCGCTTCTCGCTGATGCGCATGGCGAGCGAGAGCCAGCAGGACATCCCCTTCGGCGAGGAGGCCGTCGAGGCCGGCAAGCACTTCGCGAACAAGCTGTGGAACGCCGCCCGGCTGGTCCTGTCCCAGGAGGACGCCCGGCCCGAGCTCCCGCCCGGCGACGCCCTCACGCTCACCGACCGGTGGCTGCTCTCCCGGCACGAGGCGTGCCGCGCCGAGGTCGACGCCGCGATCGAGGGTTACCGCTTCGCGGAGGCCGCGCAGGCCCTGTACCGGTTCCTCTGGTCCGAGCTGTGCGACTGGGGCCTCGAGCTCGCCAAGCCGCGGCTCTACGAGGGGACCCCCGAGGAGCGGGAAGCTGCCGCGCGCGTGCTCGCGTGGGTGCTCGAGCGGAGCCTCCGCCTGCTCCACCCGATCATGCCCTTCGTGACCGACACGGTTTGGCGGCGATTCGAGGAGGGTGAGTCCGTCGTGGTCGCTGCCTGGCCCGAGCCCCTTCCCGAGCATCGCGACGAAACCGCGGAGGAGCGCTTCGCGTTCGCGGAGGATCTCGTCACCGCCGTCCGCAGGTTCCGGAGCGACCACAACGTCGCCCAGCGAGTGGAGCTGACCGTCCGGGTTCGTCCCACCGAGGAGTGGCAGGGCGAGGTCCTGACCGCGCTCGACGAGGAGATCCGGCGGCTCACCCGCGCCGGCGTGCTCGAGCGGCTCGACGACGGCGCCGCGTCGCCCGGGTCGGCGCGCCTCCTGGTCCAGGGGGCCGAGGTGCTGATCCCCCTCGAGGGCGTGCTCGACACGGCGGCCGAGTGCGACCGCATCCGCAAGCGGCTGGGCTCGCTCGAGGCCGACACCGCCCGGGCGCAGGGGAAGCTCTCGAACGAGGGGTTCACGGCGAAGGCTCCCGCCGACGTCGTGCAGGGCGAGCGCGACAAGCTCGCCGCCCTCCGCGACGAGGAAGCGGTCCTGCGGGCCCAGCTCGACGAGCTCGGCTGCTCCTGACGGATGCGGTTCGACGAGGCGGTCGCCGAGCTCGAGGCGCGGGGCGCCGGGCGCATGATCCCCGACCTCGAGCGCATCACCGCCCTCGCCAACCTGCTCGACAACCCACAGCACACCTACCCGACGGTCCACGTTGCCGGCACCAACGGGAAGACGACGACCGCACGCCTCGTCACCCGCATCCTCTGCGCGCACGGGATCAGCGCCGGCCTCTTCACCTCTCCCCACCTCGAGTCGGTGACCGAGCGGCTGACGCTGTGCGACGACCCCATCTCCGCGGAGGAGTTCGCGGAGGCCTACGAGCACCTCCTGCCGTACCTCGTGGAGGTCGACGGCAGGGGCGAGCGCGTCACGTATTTCGAGACCCTGGCCGCCCTCGCGTACCTGTGGTTCGCGGACAAGCCGGTCGACGTCGGCGTGTTCGAGGTGGGGATGGGCGGCACGTGGGACGCCACCAACCTCGTCCACGGTGAGGTTGCCGTCATCTGCCCAATCGGCCTCGACCATCCCGAGCTCGGGTCCACCCTCGCCGAGGTGGCGGGGGAGAAGGCCGGCATCATCAAGCCGGGCACGCTCGCGGTGGTTCGCGAGCAGCCCCCGGAGGCGTTGGAGGTGATCGAACGCCGCGCCCGTGAGGTGAAGGCCGAGCTTCGGCTCGAGGGCGACGCCTTCGGGCTGGAGCTGAGAGACCAGGCGGTCGGCGGCCAGCGGATCTCGGTGCGCGGCCTCCGCGGGGAGTATGGCGGCGAGCATGGGGGCCTCTTCCTCTCGCTCCACGGCGCCCATCAGGCGCACAACGCGGTCGCCGCGATCGCCGCCGCGGAGGCGACACTCGATGCCAGGCTCGACGAGGACGTGCTCCGTGAGGCGCTCGGGACCGCGACTTCCCCTGGCCGCCTCGAGGTGGTGGGCCGTCACCCGCTCGTGGTCCTGGACGGTGCCCATAACCCCAGCGGCGCCGAGGCGCTCGCCGAGGCCGTCGGGGAGGCGTTCCTTTGGACGCGCCTCCTGCTCGTGATCGGGATCCTCGACTCGAAGGACGCCGAGGGCATCGTCGCCGCGCTCGCTCCGCGCGCGAGCGCCGCCTACGCGTGCGCCAGCTCGCACCCCGGGGCGCTCCCGGCGGAGCGCGTGGCCGGGCTGTGCGACGCGGCCGGGATCCCCGCCGTTCCATACCCGACGGTGGGTGATGCGCTCGCCGCCGCCGAGGCCGCCGCCGGCGACGACGACCTGATCCTGGTCACGGGCTCTCTGTACACTGTCGCGGATGCTCGCCGCCTGAAGGGATAACGCATGGCCATCGAATCAACGCTCGTCATCGTCAAGCCCGACGCCGTGCAGCGCGGCCTCATCGGCGAGGTCATCGATCGCCTCGAGCGCAAGGGCCTCCGCGTGGCCGAGCTTCGCCTGATGCGGATCGAGCGCGAGCTCGCCGAGCGGCACTACGGGGAGCACGCCGACAAGCCGTTCTTCGGCGAGCTCGTCGACTTCATCACCTCCGGCGACGTGGTGGTCGCGCGCATCGAGGGCGAGCAGGCCATCTCCGTGGTCCGCACGCTCATGGGCCCCACCGATCCGGCCCAGGCCCCGCCCGGCACGATCCGGGGCGACTACGGCACCGTGATCAGCCACAACCTCGTGCACGGGAGCGACAGCCCCGGGTCCGCGGCGCGCGAGCTGGGGCTGTTCTTCTCCTGATCTAGCTGCTTCCCACGACCTCCACCGCGTGGTTGTGGGTGCCACGGTTCTGCCACGGGATCGGCTCCACCGACCCGGCTCCCTGGTTCGCGAACACGATGTTCTCCGCGGGGGTGGTCCACGCCGCGAGGTCGGCGCCCTGGTCTGAGATCAGCTGCTTGACAGCGGCCTTGAGGGCAGCGACGACCTGGGCGCTGCAGGTCTCCTTCCTCTTCGTCCCGCGCGTGTCGCAGTAGTCGCGGGCCAGGGTCCTCGAGGTGGGACGGTGGAACGCTCGCTCGAGGTAGTCCTTGAACCCGAAGCCGAAGCTCGAGCCGGTGGTGGGGGAGTAGCTCGTCACCGAGACGCGTCCGGAGTCGAAGAAGGCCGGTCCGAGCTCGTCGTCGAACACGCGGTGCACCAGTGTCTCCCACCAGGCATCGAAGATCGCGAGCGCGTTCCCGCGGTCCATCGTGTCGTCGCGTTCGGTGTTCGTTCGGTTGGCGCCGTCGGCCACCCACGACTTGACGATCCGTGCCGCCTTTTTCGCGTCCTTGCCGAGCTTCGCCCCGAGCGCCCACCTCGTCATGCGATTCCCGAGATACACGGCGTTGACGTCGCGGGTGGCCGCATCGGCGATCACCTGGACGACGTCGGAGAGCGAGGCCTTCTTCGCCCCCTTCAGGAGGGCGCCCATCGCGTCCTGGAGCAGGCGCACCCGCTGGACGGGGCCCCAGTTCGGATCGTCGCCGTTGCCCCATCCCTTCGCCGGCTGGTTGTTCCAGTTCGCGAGCCAGCCCTGCTCGGGGTTCACGATCTGCGGGTGTTGGGAGAAGGGGAGGATCCCGTCCCACTCCCACTCGCCCGTCCCCCAGGTCGGGAGCACCGACGACGTTCCCCGCGCCCGGCGAGGGAAGTACCCCACGTGCGCGTACCCGATGTCGGTGGCGTCGGCGTAGAACGCGTTGAACGTCATCGTGAAGTCCTCGGCCGCCGCGATGAACTCCTCCACCGACCCCACGTCGATGTTCCATTCGAGGAAGCTCGCGATCGAGTCGATCTCGAGCATCCAGAACGGGCGCTGGCGGACGAACGCGACCGGCGCCCCGTCCACGGTCCCGGTATCGAAGACCGGCCCGTGGACGGTTCGGTGGATCGTGTGCGTCTCCAGCCCCGGCGGTCCCGGGTCCACCGGTTGCGGCTTGATGATGAAGGTCTCGTCGCGCGACTCCATCTCCACGCACTCGCCGTCGAACAGGTAGCCGGTCGAGTCCAGCGTCGGGTCACCGCCGGCGGGATCGCAGAGCAGCTCGGCCCGCACGTCGACGTTGTCGGTGTTTCCGGTCGTCAGCGACCACGCGTAGTCCGTCCCGCGACCGAGCGGGATCAGCGCCGAGGCGCCGGGCACCGCCGGGCCGCGGAAGTCCGCGCCGGGCGCGTGCACGTCGACCTCGACGAAGAACGACGGGTTCGCGTAGCCCACCTGCGGCGCGCCGAAGTGCAGGGTGTTGCCCGTCTTCGACTCGTCCGGAGCCACCACGAGCATGTTCGAGGCCGGCGACCGGAAGCCCATGGCGCCGAGGACCTTCCGCCGCAGCGCTCGCTCCCTCGCCTCGCGCCTCGCCATCGCCTCGGCCTGGTCGGGGATCGCGACGGAGTCGGGGTCGAGCTTCCCGAGGTTCTGGTCGGGGAACGATCCCTCGCTCGCGGGGATCGTGATCGCGGGTCGTGGGTCCTCGGCGAAGAACAGGTCCTCGAACACCTTCCCGCCGAGCTTCCTGCCCAGGCGGTCCTCCAGGTCGCCGAGGACGGCGGCATTCGACAGCTCCTGCCCGCCGATCTCTCCGAAGACGCGGAGCTGCAGCACCACGAGGAACAGCGTGTCGTTCGGCACCCACGGCCGCGGATGCTCGGGGAACGGGTTGCCGGTCGCGGCGTACTCGACGGCGAGCTCGTCGAGCCGCGTGGTCTTCAGCTCGTCGATGTAGGCGTTCACGCCGTTCGCGTACGCGGTGAGCCCTTCCTGCACCTGCGTGCCCAGCGCGCCGAACTTGTCGTCCAGCGCGTCGAACATCGCCGTCATCTCCGCGTCGGTGTACCCGTCGCGGCGCGTGGCGATGTCCATGTCGATGTACGCGCGGTCGGTGCCCGCCCCGACGAGCTCGGCCAGCGTTCCGCGCGCCGCGTGCCGGAACACGTCCATCTGCCACATGCGGTCCTCGGCCGTCGTGTAGCCCAGGGCGAAGCTCGCGGTCTCGAGCGAGTCGCCGTAGATGTGGGGGATACCCTCGGAGTCGCGGTACACGGTCACCCCGGCGGTGGGGGAGTAGGTGGACTCGATGGTCTCGTCCTCGCCGATCCCGAACTGCATCGAGTGGAAGTAGCCCGGGAGCTCGGCCTCGGTGATGACGGCGTCGTCGACGAGCCCCGCGTAGCGCTCGAGGAACTGGTCGTAGTGAGGCCCGAAGGATCCCTCCGCCAGCTCCTGCGCGGTGACGTTGCCCTCCTGGCCGGGCGGGAAGATCGAGTAGGCGCGGAGGTGGTCGGGGACCTCGGGCGGGCCCTCCTGGGCGGTGGCGGGTGGGAGCGACGCGGCTCCCAGGAGCAGCATCAGGACGGCGGCGGGCGTCGTGCGCGACATGGGTCCTCCTTGCACGCGGGGTCCCTCGCATCGGACCACATCCTCGCCGCCGGGGACAACCCGTGGAACGCCGGCAAACGCTGGACTGCGGCGGTCCCGTCTCCCATAATCCAGCGCAGGGGGAGGGGCACCGTAGCGAGGGAGCGAGATGGCTGTATCGGTGTCCCCGAAGGCCGGGGTCGGGGGAACGCTCAGGCAGGCGCGGCGCGAGCTCGGTCTCACGCTGGAAGAGATCGCCCTCCGGACCCGCATCCATCCCCGCTACCTCCGGGCGCTCGAGCACGACGCGCCACCGGGGTCCTTCAAGGCTCCCATCTACGCGCGCGCGTTCCTCCGCGAGTACGCCACCTGCATCGGACTCGACCCCGAACCGCTCGTCGAGGCCTATCGCACGGCCCACCACATGCAGGAGCCCCTGCGGCTCGTGCCCTCGCCGCCGGCCCGCGACCGCCGGTGGCCGAGACGGGCCGGGCTCGCCGCCGCCGCCGCGCTCCTTCTCGCCGGCGCGACCGCACTCGCCTTCACCCTCCAGCTCGACCTCGCTCGCCCCGCGCGGCCGACCATCGCCCCGCCCGTGGCCGACCCCACCGCCACGGGCGGGGGTGGCAGCATCGGATACCACGGGGTGGTGCTCGAGGTGAAGGTGCGCAACGCGCCGGCGCTCGTCCGCGTCACACGCGGCGGCGACGTGCTGCTCGAGGCCACGAAGGAGCCGGGATGGTCGCGCACGTTCCGTGCGCCGCGGCGGCTCGACGTCTGGACCCGCAACGCGGGTGCCGTGGTGTTCACCCTGAACGGTGAGCGGGTCGGCGCGCTCGGGGACTACGGCGAGCGCGCGCGGGGCGCGTTCGCCTGGGAGCAGGGTGAGGCCCGGCAGCTTCGCGGCTGACGCTTACGGGCGGCGGATCGCCAGGACGGCGTTCTGCCCGCCGAACCCGAACGAGTTCGAGAGCGCCAGCCGCACGTCGGCCTCGCGCGCCTCGTTGGGCACGTAGTCGAGGTCGCACTCGGGGTCGGGCGTCTCGTAGTTGATCGTCGGGGGGATGATTCCATCGCGGATCGCCAGCGCCGAAACGGCGGCCTCGACCGCTCCCGCGGACCCCACCATGTGCCCGGTCATCGACTTCGTCGACGACACCGCCGTGCGGTACGCGTGATCGCCGAGCGCCTTCTTGATGGCGCGCGTCTCGGCCGCGTCGTTGAGCGGCGTCGAGGTCCCGTGCGCGTTCACGTAGTCGACCGCTTCGGCCGGCTCCCCGGCACCGGCGAGCGCCATGTGCATCGCGACGACCGCCCCCGCGCCCTCGGGCTCGGGCTGGGTGATGTGATACGCGTCGGCCGAGGTCCCGTACCCCGCGACCTCCGCGTAGATCGTCGCGCCGCGCGCCTCGGCGCGCTCGCGCTCCTCGAGGATCAGGGCGCACGCGCCCTCGGCGATCACGAACCCGTCGCGGCCCGCGTCGAACGGCCGCGACGCCTTCGCCGGGTCGGGGTTCTTCGAGAGCGCCTGCATCTGGGCGAAGGCAGCCATCGCGAGCGGCGTGATCGCGGCCTCGGAGCCACCGGCGACGCAGACGTCGGCCATGCCGTGCCTGATGTAGCGGTAGCCCTCGCCGACGCCGTGGGCGCCGGCCGCGCAGGCGGTGGTGATGCACGCGTTCGGGCCGGTGAAGCCGAGCTCCATCGCGACCGTGCCGGCCGCGGCGTTCGGCATCATCGCCGGGACCGTGAACGCGGATACCCGGCCCGGTCCGCGCGTCTGCAGCACCTTGATCTGATCCTCAAGGTAGCGCAGGCCACCGACGCCCGTGGAGAACACCACGGCCGCGCGCTCGGGCTCCACCTGGGGCGCGCCGGCGTCGTCCCACGCGAGCTTCGCGGCCGCGACGGCGAGGTGGACCACACGGTCGGTGCGCTTGGCGGCCTTCGGCTCCATCCAGGCGGTCGGATCGAAGTCCTTGACCTCGCCCGCGATCCGCACCGGATGCTCCGACGGGTCGAACAGCGTGACCTCGCCGATCCCGGAGCGCCCCGCGCGCAGCGCCTCCCAGAACGGCTCCCGGCCGATGCCGACCGGCGTGACCGGCCCGATGCCGGTGATGACGACGCTCCGCTCGGTCATCCCAGCTTCGAGGCGGCGAGGTCGACGGCCTCCTTGACCGTCTTCACGCCCTCCATCTCCTCCTCGGGGATCTCGATCGAGAACTCCTCCTCGAGGGCGAGGACGGCCTCCACGAGGTCGAGCGAGTCGGCGTCGAGGTCCTCGTCGAACCTGGCCTCCATCGTGACCTCGTTGACGTCGCGAGCGAGCTGCTCGGCCAAGACCTTACGGACGCGCTCCTCGATCTCCGTTCGTTCCATGTTTGTCCCTCCTTGCGTTCGGTCCAGCATCCTATGCGGTCGCTCCTCCGTCGACGGAGAGCACGGCGCCTGTCACGTACGACGCCTCGTCCCCGGCGAGGAACGCGATGGCGGCGGCGATCTCCTCCGGCGTCCCCGGCCGTCCCGCCGGCGTCGCCTCGATCATCCGGGCCCGCTGGTCGTCGGTGAGCTCGGCCGTGAGGTCGGTGTCGACGAACCCCGGCGCCACGGCGTTCACCGTGATGCCGCGGCTCGCCACCTCATGCGCCAGGGATCGCACGAGCCCGTGGAGGCCGGCCTTCGACGCGGTGTAGGCCGCCTGACCGGGGTTGCCTCGCAGGGCGGCCGCCGACGAGACGAAGACGATGCGGCCCCACCTCGCGAGCTGCATCCCACGCAGGGCCTCTCGCGCGCAGAGGAAGCCGCCGATGAGGTTGACGTCGAGCGTTCGCCGCAGCTCGTCGAGCGGGTACTTCACCGACGGCCCGTCGCGGCGCACGCCGGCGTTCGCCACCAGCACCAGCGGCACGCTCCGCCACTCCTTCACCTGGCGGAAGAGTTCCTTGACGTGTGCCTCGTCGGCCACGTCGGCGCGGAACGGCGCGGCGGTGCCGCCCGCCGCCTCGATCGCGGCGACCGTCTCCTTGGCCCCCGCGTCGTCGGAGGCGTAGGCGCACGCCACGGCGACCCCCCGATCCGCGAGTGCGATCGCGGCCGCTCGGCCGATGCCGCGTGAGGCGCCCGTGACGATCCCAACCCTCGGGCTCGTCACACGTCCTCCCGCGGGGGCTCGGCGGTCCAGCGGATCAGGTTCGCGCCCCAGGACAGACCCGCCCCGAACGCGACGGTCATCACCACGTCGCCGGGGTGCAGGCGTCCCTCGCGCCAGGCGTGGTCGAGGGCGATGGGGATCGAGGCGGCGGACGTGTTGCCGACCTCCTCGAGGTCGATGTAGATGCGATCGGGGGGGAACGACAGGCGATCGGCGACCGCCTTGATGATGCGCGCGTTGGCCTGGTGGGGGACGAGGAGCGTCACGTCGTCGAGGCTCATCCCCGCCTTCTCGAGCAGGCGCGAGCCGGCCTCCGTCATCCCCCGGACGGCTCGCTTGAAGACCTCCCGGCCGTCGGGCATGTGCACGAAGTGCTCTCGCGCGGCGAGCGTCGTCTCCGAGGCCGGAGCCCGCGATCCTCCGGCGGGGATCTGGAGAAGGCCCGTGTGACGGCCGTCGTTCTCGAGGACGGACCCCAGCAGCCCGGGCTCGTCGCCCGGGCGAAGCACGGCCGCGCCCGCGCCGTCGCCGAACAGCACGCACGTGGTTCGGTCGTCGAAGTTGAGGTATGTCGACATCACCTCGGTCCCCACGACGAGCGCCGTCTCGGCCCCCCCGGTGGCGATCTGGGTCGACGCGATCTCAAGCG
Source organism: Actinomycetota bacterium (assembly GCA_036396755.1). Taxonomy (GTDB): domain Bacteria; phylum Actinomycetota; class UBA4738; order UBA4738; family CALAEC01; genus DASWKG01. Next base: position 6,867 of record DASWKG010000073.1, on the reverse strand, counting down.
CGTAGATGAAGCCGGCGCACGCGGCGGCGAGATCGAAGGCCGCCCCGGTGATGCCCAGGTGCGCCTGCAGGAACGAGGCGGTCGACGGCAGCGGCTGGTCGCCGGTGAACGTCGCGACGATCGTCAGGTCGACGGCGGCCGGGTCGACGCCGGCCGCCGCGAGCGCGCGCTCGGCCGCGGTGGCGCCGAGCCGGGAGGCCGTCTCGTCGCCCTCGGCGAAGTGTCGCGCGCGGATCCCCGTTCGCGAGTGGATCCACTCGTCGGTGGTGTCGACGGTCTTGCTCAGCTCGTCATTGGTGACGAGTCGCTTCGGGAGCGCGGAGCCCAGGCCGGCGATGCGGGCGCGGCGCTGGGTCACGACGCGATCGGCTCGATCGCGAGCACCGCCTGGCCCGCGACGACCGGCTCGCCCTCGAGCCCGATGATCGAGCTCACCGTGCCGTCGATCGGCGCACACAGGATCACGTCCGTGCCCGACTGGGTCAGCCGGGCCATGGGCTGGCCGGCCGTGACGAGCTCGCGGCCGGCCTCGAACCGCTCGGGCGGCAGGAAGCGCAGACGACCGCGTCCCGGGCTGACCAGAACGCGAAGGGTGGTGGGAACGTGTGCGGTGACCTCCGGACTCATCGCGTTGCCTCCAGTGCGTCGTTGATCTCCTCGGGGGTGCCGGCGGCGAACGCGGCCGCCCCCGGGATGCATCGCTTCGCGAGCTTCGTCAGGACCTCGCCCGGGCCGGCCTCGATGAACGCCTCGATGCCGGCGTCGGCCATCGCCGTCATCGAGCGCTGCCACCTGACGGGGGAGACGAGGTGTCGAGACAGGAGGTCGCGCAGCGCGGCCGGCCGGTCGGCGGGCTTGCCGCTGGCGTTCGGAACGATCGGGAACCTCGGCTCGTGGAAGTCGAGCTTCGCGATCGCGGCGCGGACGCGCGGCAGCGCGGGCTCCATGAGCGGGGAGTGGAACGCGCCGGCGACCTTGAGTCGCACGGCCTTCACCTTCCGGCTGCGCGCGAGGTCCTCCGCGCGCTCGATGGCCGCGACCGACCCGGACAGCACGGTCTGCTTCGGGCTGTTCTCGTTGGCGACCATGAGGACGTCGCCGCGGCCGGCGATGCGGCACACGTCGGCGGCCTCCTCGGGGGAGATGCCGACGAGCGCGGTCATGCCGCCGGGCGAGACGTCGCTCGCCTCCTGCATCGCGAGACCGCGTTCGATCACCGCGTGCAGGGCCGGACCAACCTCGAGCGTTCCCGCTGCGGCCAGCGCCACGAACTCGCCGAGCGAGTGGCCCGCCGCCATCGCCGGCTCGAGACCCTCGGCCTCGGCCACCCGGAACGCGGCCAGGTCGCACGCGAAGAGCACCGGCTGCACCACGTCCGTCTGGCGAAGCCGGTCGTCATCGCGCGCCGCCTCGGCGACGTCGTAGCCGAGGACGTCTGAGCATTCGGCCAGCGCTTCCTTGCCGGCGGGATGCGACTCCCATGGATCGGCCATCCCCGGGAACTGGGAGCCCTGTCCCGGGAAGAGAATGGCAGTCTTCAACCTCAACCTCCGTGTGGCCTGGGGGGTACGGCGCGGCGGGACGCGACCCAACCGTGTCCTGCGCCCTCAACGATACAGACCAAAGCCAAGGTTGCACGGTTACATTGGTGGCGCAACCTCCTATCTGGTAGGTTGTGCGGTTGGTGCCGGGACCCATCCCGGCCTCTGAAACGGACCAACCGGTCGTTCGATTGCCAAGACCGGGACCGTCCTGTAGAAAGAGCCGATGCCTCGCGACGAGGACGATCAGGAACTCATGCCAACTTCCCCACGACGAGAACGACCTGAAGGTCTGACCGGCATCCTTGGCCGGGACATGGCCGTGGACCTCGGGACGGCGAACACGCTCGTCTACGTTCGCGGCCGGGGCATCGTCCTCGATGAACCCTCAGTCGTCGCGATCAATACCCAGACCAAGAGCGTGCTCGCCGTGGGCTCGGAGGCCAAGCGGATGATCGGCCGCACCCCCTCGCACATCCAGGCCGTCCGGCCCCTGAAGGACGGCGTCATCGCCGACTTCGACGTCACCGAGAAGATGCTCCGCTACTTCATCCAGAAGGTGCACACGCGACGCTTCCTGGCCAAGCCGCGGGTGGTCGTCTGCGTTCCCTCAGGCATCACGGGGGTCGAGCAGCGGGCGGTCGAGGAGGCCACCATCTCGGCCGGGGCCCGCGCCGCCTACATCATCGAGGAGCCGATGGCCGCCGCGATCGGCGCCGGGCTCCCGATCCACGAGCCGACCGGGAACATGGTGGTCGACATCGGTGGCGGAACGACCGAGGTCGCGATCATCTCGCTCGGCGGCATCGTCACCGCCACCTCGATCCGTGTCGGCGGCGACGAGCTCGACGAGGCGATCATCAACTACGTGAAGAAGGAGTACTCCCTCGTCCTCGGCGAGCGGACCGCGGAGGCGATCAAGCTCGCGATCGGCTCGGCGTTCCCGATGCCCGAGGAGATGATCGCCGAGATCAAGGGACGCGACCTCGTCACCGGCCTCCCGAAGACGATCCACGTGTCCGCGGAGGAGATCCGCAAGGCCATCGAGGAGCCCGTCAACGCGATCGTCGACGCGATCAAGAACACCCTGGACCGGTGCCCGCCCGAGCTGGCGGCCGACATCATGGACCAGGGCGTCGTGCTGACCGGGGGCGGGGCGTTGATCCGCGGCCTCGACGAGCGCCTGAAGCACGAGACCGGGATGCCGATCCACGTCGCCGAGAATCCCCTCGCGTGCGTCGTGATCGGATCGGGCAAGTGCCTGGAAGAGTTCGAGGCCCTGCGCCAGGTCCTCGCCTCCTCCCGTCGCTAGCTCCCGATAGACTCCAGAGACGTGGCCGTCTCACGACGCGACCGGGGCACCCGCCTGCTGGTGATCGGGCTGATCCTCGCGAGCCTCGTCACGATCACCGCGGACTTCCGCGGCGGCAAGACCGGTCCGCTCGCCGCCCTCGGCGACGCGGCGCTCGAGATCATCACGCCGCTCCAGCGCGCCGTCTCCAACGTGATCAGGCCGATCGGCTCGTTCTTCACCGACATCTTTCAGGTCAGCTCGATCAAGGCCGAGAACGCCGAGCTGAAGCGGAAGCTCGATGAGATCCAGGGCGAGCAGGAGCTCGTGCAGCAACTCGAGCGGGAGAACGCCGAGTACGAGCTGCTCCTCGAGCTGGAGGAGGCGCACGCGCTCGAGACGGTGGGCGCGCGCGTCATCGGCGGGGAGTTCTCGAACTTCGAGTGGACGGTGACGATCGACAAGGGCTCCTCCGACGGGATCGGCGTCGATATGCCGGTGCTCGCGCCCGGCGGGCTCGCCGGCCGGGTGGTCGCCACAACGTCGAGCGCGGCGCTGGTCGAGCTGGTGATCGACCCGGGCTCGGGGGTCGAGGTCCGCCTGTCGAAGTCCGGCGAGCATGGCCTCCTCATCGGCCACCGCGATCAGCCGCTCCTCCTCGACCTCATCGACATCGACACGCCCGTCGAGCCCGGGGAGGCGGTGGAGACCTCGGGCCGGATCACGCCGGGCCTGGACCGCATCTTCCCGCCGGGCATCCTGGTGGGCGAGGTGGCCGAGATCATCCCGGACGAGTCGGGCCTCGACCGCGAGATCCTCGTGCGCCCGATCGTGGACTTCTCGCGCCTGTCGGTCGTCTCGGTGGTCCTGGCAGAGCAGCCGGACCCGGACGACTTCCTGCCCGAAGACTAGACTCAGGCGGATGCGCCGCGCCATCGCCTGGGCGGTCGTCGTCGTGACGGCCCTGCTCCTTCAATCCACGGTCTTCGCGCAGGTGAAGCTCGGAGGGGCCACCCCCGAGCTCATGTATCTGATCACGGTGATCATGGCGATGATCGAGGGGCCAGAGGCGGGAGCCATCTCCGGGTTCGCGGCCGGGATGGGTCAGGACTTCCTGCTCAACCAGCCGAAGGGGATCAACGCGCTCACGCTGACGATCCTGGGCTATGTGGTCGGGCGCGTCCGACAGTACATCGTGACGCCGAGCCCCGCGCTGCCGGTGCTGCTCGTCGCTGCCGCCACCGCAGGCGGGATCCTCTTCTACGGTCTCGTGGCCTACCTCCTCGGCCAGCTCCCCGGCGGGATCGTGTTCCTCTTCAAGACCGCTGTCCTCTCGGCCCTCTACAATGCGCTGCTGACCCCCCTCGTCTACCCGGTCCTGCGAAGGGTGGCCGAGTCGTCGAGAGCGAAGAAGGTCTTCCGGTGGTGATGGCATGACCGAGGCAGGGATCGGCGGACGCCTCAAGGTGCTCGCGGGCATCGTCGTGTTCCTGTTCGCGGCGCTCGTGACGCGCCTTTGGTTCCTGCAGGTGCTGGCGGCGGAGGAGTACAAGGCGCGGGCCGAGACGAACCGGGTGCGACTGGTTCCGATCTCGGGGCAGCGGGGGCAGATCCTCGATCGGAACGGCGAGGTCCTCGTCGACAACCGCGACAGCCTGCAGGTGACCGTCAACCCACGGCTCGTGCCGAACATGGAAGCCCTGCTCCTGCAGCTTTCCGACATCCTCGACGTGCGCGTCGAGGACATGGCCGAACGGGTCAACGACCCCACGTTCCTGCCGTTCCAGCCGATCCCGGTCGCCGACGACGTCCCCGAGCGTCTGGTCTTCTACCTCGCCGAGCATCGGCGTGAGTTCCCCGGGGTGAGCTATCAGGTGGTGGGGGTGCGCAAGCATTCGCACGGCACGCTCGCTGCGCACGTCCTGGGCTACCTCGGAGAGATCAACGGGGAGGAGCTGAACGAGCCCGTCTTCGACGGCTACCAGCCCGGCGACGAGGTCGGCCGGGGCGGCATGGAGCAGCAGTACGAGCGCTACCTGCGTGGAAAGGATGGCTGGCAGAAGCTCGAGGTCGACTCCGCGGGCAGGTCGCTCGGGGGGCTCGGGCGCCAGGAACCCGGGAGAGGGAACGACCTCGTGCTCACGCTCGACCTCGGGATCCAGCAGATCGCCGAGGAGAGCCTCGCGCAGGGCATCCAGGCGGCGCGGGGGATCGCGACCGAGACGGGCTACCTGCGGGCCCCCGCCGGCGCGGCCGTTGTGCTCGACCCGATGACGGGAGAGGTGCTGGCGATGGCGTCCTACCCGACGTTCGACCCCGGCATCTTCGACGAGGAGGTCACCGACGAGCTCTGGGGCCGGCTCCAGAGCCCGTCCTCCAACTACCCACTCAACAACCGAGCGGTGCAGGGCCTGTATCCGCCCGGCTCGACGATCAAGCCCTTCATCGCCGCGGCCGCGCTCAAGGCAGGCCTCGCGAAGCCGGGTGAGTACTTCGACTGCCCGCCGACGTTCGAGGTGCCCGGCGACACGTCGGGGACGGTCTTCCACAACTGGAAGTCGACGTCGTCGGGCCACATCTCCCTGCAGCGCGCGCTCACCGAGTCGTGCGACACGGTCTTCTACCGGTTCGGCTACCAGTTCTACAAGGAGCGCTCCTTCCGCGGCGAGAAAGCATTGCAGCAAGAGCTGCGTCAATGGGGGTTCGACGTCGACACCGGCATCGACCTGCCGGGCGAGCTCGAGGGACGGGTGCCCGACCCGGACTGGAAGCAGGCGGTGCACGACGCCGCGCCGAAGGCCTACCCCGAGCCGCTGTGGTTGCCGGGCGACACGATCAACATGGCCATCGGACAGGGCGACCTGCTGGTCACGCCCCTTCAGCTCGCCGTCGCGTACGCGGCGCTCGCGAACGGCGGGACGATCTACCGGCCGCAGCTGGCGAAGCAGGTCCAGTCGCCGGCGGGCGAGGTCCTGAAGCTCTTCCCTCCGAGCGAGGCGGGCACCATCCGGATGAGCCCGACCGCGCGGCGGATGGTGATCGAGGGCCTGCGCGGGGCCGTCTCGGTCGACGGCGGAACCGCCACGGGCGCGTTCGCCGGGTTCGGCCAGTCGCTCGCGGGCAAGACCGGGACCGCGGAGGTCATCGTCGACGGGCGAGACACCAATCACTCCTGGTTCGCCGCGTTCGCGCCCGTCGAGGACCCTCGGTTCCTCGTGGTGACGATGGTCGAGCAGGGGGGCCACGGGTCCGAGGTGGCGGCCCCCATCGTCCGGCACATCCTCGAGTACGCCCTGGACCTCGAGCGCACCGAGATCAACATCGCGCCGGCGACGGACTGAGGGGTGGGCATGGAGCTCTCGGTTCGGCGTCGCTGGCTCGGGGAGATGGCCCCCATCCGTCACTTCGACGGGACCCTGATCCTCGCCGTCCTGGGCCTCCTGACGTTCGGCATGCTGATGGTGTTCTCGGCGACGCACACATCGCTCGAGGCGCTGAACCAGGACACGGGCTTCTACCTGAAGAAGCAGCTCGCGTTCGCCGTCCTCGGGTTCCTCGTGATGCTGGGGGTGGCGAGCTTCGACTACCGGATGGTGAAGGTCTACGCGCCCATCGGGTACGGCGTGGTGCTCTTCCTGCTGTTCGTCGTGCTGACGCCGCTCGGGAGCGAGACCGCGGGCTCCCAGCGCTGGATCACGCTGCCGGGCTTCCAGCTGCAGCCGTCGGAGTTCGCGAAGCTCGCGGTCGTGGCCATGCTGGCGGCCTACCTCTCCGAGGTTCGCGGGAGCCCGCAGCTCGATCACGTCTGGCGGGCAGCGGGCATCGCGCTCGCGCCGCTCGTGTTCGTGTTCCTTCAGCCCGACGTCGGGACGTCGATGGTGTTCGCGATGCTGCTGATCGGCATGCTCGTGGTATCGGGCGCGCGGGCCCGCCACATCGGCATCCTGGCGCTGGTCGCGATCGTCGCGACGCTCGGCGCCTTCCGCGTGGGGATCGTCCGCGACTATCAGGTGGCGCGGCTCACGGCCTTCATCG
>DASWKG010000072.1:0-4832 GCA_036396755.1 Actinomycetota bacterium | reverse complement strand
GCCGAATGGACCGTCGAAAGGGGGACGGTCGGCCCTCTGTCCCCACGCGCCCTGCCCGTAGCGTCGAAGTGTGATCGAGACCGCGGCGCCCGAGGCGCCCGAGAAGACTCGGCCCGCCGGGCCACGGTGGCGCTCGCCCCTGCACCTCGTCTGCCGGCTGGTGCCCGGCGGGCTGCTGCTCTGGGCCGGGGTGGGCAAGGCCCTCGACCGGCAGGGAACGCTCCTGTCCGTCGACGCCTACGACGTGCTTCCCCAGGCCGTCGTTCGGCCCGTGGCGGCCGCGCTCCCGTGGATCGAGATCGCCATCGGGGTCTTCCTCGTGATCGGGCTGTTCGTTCGATTCGCGGGCGTCGCGACCGCGGCGCTGGTGGTGGTGTTCCTGGTCGGGATGGGCCAGGCGAAGGCCCGGGGACTGGCGATCGACTGCGGCTGCTTCGGCGCGGGCGGGTCGACGGGCGATGGCGTGAGCTGGTGGGACCTCCTCCGCGATGTCCCTCTGCTCCTCATGGGCGCGTACCTCGCGTGGCGGCCGAAGGGACCGCTTCGCGTGGACGCGCTGTTGGAGGTGGATGGCGATGTCGACCGAGGTTCGTGAGCGACGGCCCAGGGTACGACCGGCGGCTCCCCGGCGAAGGGGTGCCGGACGGTTCGTCTCGTTCGGGCTGCCCGCGCTGATCATCGCCGCGCTGGCGCTGGTCGCGGTGCTCAGCACGCGCGACGACGGAGGCGGGGAGGCCTCGGTCGCCGTGACGTTCGACGGACCCGCGCTGGCCGCGCCGCTCGAGGCCGGCGACGTGGTCCCGGGGTTCGCCGCGCCCGGGCTCCGGGGCGGCGAGGTGTCCTGGTCGAGCTACCGGGGGGAGCCGGCGGTGCTCGTCGTGTGGGCCCCCTGGTGTCCGCACTGCCAGGTCGAGCTCCCGCTGATGCACGAGCTCGCTCCCGAGTACGACATGACGGTGGTGACCGTGGTCACCTCGATCGGGACCCGCCCCGGGCCGTCACCGCAGGGCTTCATGGACGAGAACGGCCTGGTCTTCCCGACGGCCGTCGACGACTCGGGCGGGACGATCGCCGCGGGGCTCGGCGTGCAGGGGTTCCCCACCTCGTACTACGTGGACCGGGACGGCGTGGTGGTCGAGACGGCGGTGGGTGAGGCCGGAGAGGACGCGATGCGGGCGTCCATGGCGGCGCTGGCGGCGACCGGCTCGTAGGGGCCCGGCCGTTCGGCCCGCCGGCATGGGGTCGTTCGGCCCTGCGATCGCACCCCCCGCGTGCCGTATCAAGGGACCGAGAGGAAGGGCTCGAGCGTGCGAGCGATCGTAGACGGCAACGAGGCGGCGGCCTACGTCGCCCACAAGGCCAGTGAGGTGATCGCGATCTACCCGATCACCCCGGCATCCCCCATGGGTGAGCTCGCCGACGCCTGGAGCGCGCGGGGCGAGCCCAACGCGTGGGGGACGGTGCCGCGCGTCGTCGAGATGCAGAGCGAGGCCGGCGCGGCGGGCGCCGTCCACGGCGCGCTCCAGGCGGGCGCGATGGCCACGACGTTCACCGCATCGCAGGGGCTCCTCCTGATGCTCCCCAACATGTTCAAGATCGCGGGGGAGCTGACCCCCGCGGTGATCCACGTCGCCGCCCGAACGGTCGCGACGCACGCGCTCTCCATCTTCGGCGATCACAGCGACGTGATGGCCGCACGCACCACGGGCTTCGCGATGCTCTCCTCGTCGTCGGTCCAGGAGGCGCAGGACCTCGCGCTCGTGGCGCACGCCGCCACACTCGAGTCGCGGGTCCCGTTCCTGCACTTCTTCGACGGCTTCCGGACCTCGCACGAGCTGAACGACATCGAGCGCGTCACCGAGGCCGACATCCGGGCGATGCTCCCCGAGGAGGGGATCGAGGACCACCGTCGGCGGCGCCTCACCCCCGACCATCCCGTGTTGCGCGGCTCCGCGCAGAACCCCGACGTCTTCTTCCAGGCCCGGGAGGCCGCGAGCTCCTACCACCTGATCGTGCCCGAGATGGTCCAGCTCACGATGGACCGCTTCGCCGCGCGAACGGGACGCGCGTACCGGCTCTTCGACTACGCGGGTGCGCCCGACGCGGAGCGGGTCCTCGTGATCATGGGGTCCGGCGCCGGTGCCGCGGCCGAGGCGGTGGATGCCCTGGTGGCGCGTGGCGAGCGCGTCGGCGTGCTCACCGTTCGACTGTTCCGGCCCTTCTCCGTGGCCGCGTTCGCGGACGCGCTGCCTCCGACCACCCGATCGGTGGCCGTGCTCGATCGCACGAAGGAGCCCGGCGCGGTCGGCGAGCCCCTCTTCGAGGAGGTGGTCACCGCGCTGGTCGAGCGCCGGCCGACGCTGGCCCCGCGGGTGATCGGGGGCCGATACGGCCTCTCGTCGAAGGAGTTCACGCCCGCGATGGCCGCCGCCGTCTTCGAGGAGCTCGCGCGGCCCGTCGCGAAGCGCCGGTTCACCGTGGGCATCAGCGACGACGTGCTCCACACGAGCCTCAAGGTCGACGGGTCCTTCACCACCGAGCCGGACGACGTGGTGCGGGCCGTGTTCTATGGTCTGGGCGCCGACGGCACGGTCAGCGCCTCGAAGAGCTCCGTGAAGATCGTCGGCGAGCACACCCAACTGCACGCCCAGGGCTACTTCGTCTACGACTCGAAGAAGGCCGGCTCGGTGACGGTGTCGCACCTTCGGTTCGGCCCGCGGCCGATCCGCTCGACCTACCTCATCGACCGCGCCACGTTCGTCGCGTGCCACCAGTCCTCGTTCCTGTCCCGGATGGACGTGCTGGGGGTCGCGGCGCCGGGGGCCACCTTCCTCCTCAACAGCCGACACGGGCCCGACGAGGTGTGGTCGCACCTGCCCCGCGTGGTGCAGGAACAGATCGTCGAGAAGGGCCTCCGGCTGTTCGTGGTGGACGCGAGCCGCGTGGCGCGCGACGCGGGGCTCGCGGGCCGGATCAACACCGTGCTCCAGACCTGCTTCTTCGCCCTCGCGGACATCGTTCCCCGCGAGGAGGCCGTGGCCGCGATCAAGGAGTCGATCCGCAGGTCCTACGGCAAGCGCGGCGAGGAGGTGCTCGCGCGCAACTTCGAGGCCGTGGACCGGGCGCTCGACGGGCTGCACGAGGTTGCCGTCCCGAACGAGGTGTCCTCGGACCTCGAGCTTCCCGCGCCGGTCCCCGGCGACGCGCCCGCGTTCGTGCGGCGGGTGACGGGGATGATCCTGTCGGGGCAGGGCAACCTGCTGCCGGTCAGCGCCTTCCCGGTCGACGGCACGTTCCCGGTCGGGACGGCGACCTTCGAGAAGCGGAGCATCGCGGAGGAGATCCCCGTGTGGGATCCCTCGATCTGCATCGACTGCGCGAAGTGCGCGCTGGTCTGCCCGCACGCCGCGATCCGCATGAAGGTGTTCGCGCCGGAAGCGCTCGCGGGCGCGCCGGAGGGGTTCCGGCACAAGGCGTGGAACGCGAAGGACCTGCCGGGCCAGGTCATGACGATCCAGGTCGCCCCCGACGACTGCACCGGCTGCGGCATCTGTGTCGACGTGTGCCCCGCCATCGACAAGAAGGACCCGGCCCATCGCTCGCTCGACATGGCCGAGAAGGAGCCGCACCTCGATCGCGAGCGCGCGGGCTGGGACTTCTTCCGGGCGATCCCCGAGATGGATCGCTCGAAGGTGAGGCCGGACACGGTGAAGGGCTCGCAGCTGCTGCAGCCCCTGTTCGAGTTCTCGGGCGCCTGCGCCGGCTGCGGCGAGACCCCGTACGTGCGCCTTCTGACCCAGCTCTTCGGCGACCGCATCCTGGTGGCCAACGCGACGGGGTGCTCGTCGATCTTCGGGGGGAACCTCCCGACGACGCCGTGGTCGGCCAACACCGAGGGCCGCGGGCCCGCCTGGTCGAACTCCCTGTTCGAGGACAACGCCGAGTTCGGCTACGGGATGCGGCTCGCGCTCGAGCAGCGCCGGCAGCGGGCACGCGAGCTGGCGGCCGCGCTCGGGCCCGAGGTCGGGGACGACCTGATGGCGGCGATCCTCGACGCCGACGAAGGATCCGAGGGAGGGCTTGCGGCCCAGCGTGGTCGCGTGGCCGAGCTGAAGCGCCGGCTCGACGGCAGCGACGACCCCGCCCACGTCGAGCTTCACGACCTCGCCGACGACCTCGTCCGCAAGGGCGTGTGGATCGTCGGGGGCGACGGCTGGGCCTACGACATCGGGTTCGGGGGCCTCGACCACGTGCTGGCCTCGGGGCGAGACGTGAACATCCTCGTCCTCGACACCGAGGTCTACTCGAACACCGGAGGGCAGGCCTCGAAGGCGACGCCCCGGGCGGCCGCGGCGCGTTTCGCGTCGGCGGGCAAGGGGACGCGGAAGAAGGACCTCGGGCTCATCGCGATGGGCTACGGCGACGTCTACGTCGCCCAGGTGGCGCTCGGCGCCGACAACGCGCAGACGGTGAAGGCGCTCGCCGAGGCGGAGTCCTACCCCGGGCCCTCGCTGGTCATCGCCTACGGCACCTGCATCGAGCACGGGATCGAGATGGGGACGAGCATGAGCCATCAGAAGGAAGCCGTCGCCGCGGGGCACTGGCCGCTCTACCGCCACGACCCCCGGCGCGCGGCGAAGGGCGAGGCCGTGCTCCGGCTGGACTCCAAGCCCCCGGGCCCCGGCTTCCGGGCGTTCGCGATGAAGGAGACGAGGTTCTCCTCGCTCGTGCGCACTGCCCCGGAGCGGGCCGAGAAGCTGCTCGCCGAGGCCGAGAACGACATCGCGGAGCGCTGGCGCCGGTACGAGGCGCTGTCGAAGTCGCCGCCCGCA
>DASWKG010000071.1:0-2140 GCA_036396755.1 Actinomycetota bacterium | reverse complement strand
GCTCCTCGTGGATCTCCTCCGGTACCCCTTTGACCTGGATGTTGCCCACAGCATGACTCTAGCATGCTGATGGCATGCCTTTCGAGGGTCGGGGGTGACCTCGCGGCTGCCTCGGGGCAGGAGCGCGAGGCCCGCGCCCTCCGCGGCGTCGCGGCGCATGCGCTCGAGCGAGCGGTGGACGGCGGAGACGCCGTGGGCCATCGCGTTCTGCATGCGCTCGAGGCGACGGAGGTGCGCGGTCAAGAGGACCCGCATCTCGGCCAGCAGGCGGCGCACCTGCCTGATGTTGAAGAGGCCCACCGCCCACACGGCGACGAGGCCCGCGATCGGGACGACCAGCTCCATCGATGCACCCTCCGGGGGAGGCCCGGCCGGGGGAGGTCGGCTGAGCGCGATCCTACCGAGAGGGTCCGACATGGAGCCGGGGACGCGAGAGGCCGGCCCCCGAAGGGACCGGCCCCAGGCGCCCGTCCAGGACTCAGGCGACGATCACGTTGCCCGTGACCGAGCTCGCGCAGTTGGCGGCGAAGCAGGCCTCGACGGTCACCGAGTAGGTGCCCGGAGCCAGGCCGCCTAGCGAGGCCGAGAAGGACGAGAGATCCTCGGAGAGCGCCCCCGGGCCCGACGCCACCACGTTCCCGGCGCCGTCGGTCACGGTGACCGTCACGGCGGGAGCCGGCACGGGATAGGAGCTCGACGAGCTCGCCTGGTCGTGCGTCGGCGTCCCCTGCGTCGAGGTCGCGCTCGTATACGCGCTGGCGCTCGACACCCCTACCGCGCCTCCCGGCGATACGCCAAGGAGGGTCAGCGGCACTCGAGCGACGACCCTGTCGCTGCCGGGGTCGACGTCGCCGCGGACGCGGGTGCAGGTTCCCTCCGTGCAGAGCTGATAGCTCCAGGGTCGCGGTCTCATCTGGAGGTTGGCATAGACGCCGCCAACGTTGAAGTAGACGAGATACGTCGCGCCGTACCCTCCGACGACCTCCGGAAGCCCGTCCACGGAAAGCTCCACGACCAGGTCCTCGGAGGTCGCGCTCTCGCGGACGAGGGTCGCTCTGCGGATGTCCAGGCCCGGCGCCCCGTCGCCCGCCGTATCGGTCACCACCTGCGCGGGGGTGGCCCGGCCGAACGTGGCGGCGCCCTCGACGCTCACGGTGCCGCCGAGGCTCGAGGCGCTCACCGAGTCGACCGAGGTCTGGTCGGCCGCGTGCTGGACGAGCCGCGGCCCGCTCGCCTGGCCCACGTAGGTGGTGCACATGTTCTGGTAGGCGGCCGCGCCGCCCTGCGTGCTGAGGTTGCCCGCGCACGGCGCCTCGAAGTCCTCGGCCATGATCACGTGGAACCGGCCGTCGGGCCCGAGCGCCACCTGCTGGAAGTCCCACAGCTCGCGGTTCAGCGGGCCCCGGTGGATCACGCGGTCGAGCGTCCCGTAGGTAACCACCGGCGACTCGGATGTCGCGTCGGTGATGACGGCCGACTGCATCCTCCACTCGGAGGTGGCCGGCACGGTGTTCTGGCTCTTCTTCGCCGAGTTGTAGTACCAGGAGAGCGCGACGCGGCCGTCGTCGCCCGCCACGACCCAGGGGAACGTGGCGCAGCCGACCTCGGGGTTCACGCGGTACTGGTGCCAGTTCGCGCCCTTGTCGGTAGACACCGCCAGCTGGACGTCGCACCCGGTGGCGTTCGTGTCGACGAAGGTGCCGTAGACGTTGCCCGCCTCGTCGACATCGGAGGCGACCATGAAGTCGGCCCGCCCGCCCCGCGGCAGCGTGCCGGCCGCGACCTCGGTCCAGGTCGCGCCCGCGTCGTGGCTCGACGCGGCGCACATCGGCCCGAGCGTGCAGTTCGCGCCGAAGAGGTACACATCGTCGGTGCGACGGTCGGCGGAGACGTGGCCGGTCCAGTACTGCTGGCCGCGCCCGAGCGTCGTGAACGCGTCGTCCCAGGTGTGCCCGCCGTCGGTCGTCTTGTACACGGTGATGTGCGTGCCGTGGTTGATGTACATGTAGACGTTGCCGTGCGAGTAGGCGAGCCACGGCCGGTCGTCGAGCCCGGGGATCACCCCGATCGCCGTGTCCTCGGTGTACTCCCACACGTCGCCGTGCCCGCTCCACCTCGTGAAGATGATGCTCGGGATCCA
>DASWKG010000070.1:0-3290 GCA_036396755.1 Actinomycetota bacterium | reverse complement strand
CAGGCGCTCGGGCAGCTGGGTCTCGCGGAGCTCCACGGTCCACCGGCCTCCGGGGACCCCGAAAGAGACCCGGTGGAGCCCGTCCTCGACCTCGTGGCGCTGGAGGACCAGGTCGTCGACCCCGTCGATGCCGGTCCGGCGGCGCAGCTCGATCTCCCCCGCCTGCGCCGCCCGCGCGTAGGAGGAGCGCCCCCGGAAGTGCGACACCATGATGCGCCCGCGCTCGTACGCCTCGACCACTCGCGGGGCCATCTGGGTGCCCACCCGTCCGAAGTAGAGCCCGTGCGGGAACGCCAGGAGGTTGCCGGCGAACCGGTCGCCCCCCACGTGCGTGCACTCCCAGACGCCGGGGTGGGCGGCGATCGTCCTGGCAGCGGGCCCGCCGAACCGGGCGCAGCAGGGGTCGTGCTTGCCGTGCGTGCAGACGAGGAAGAGGGGCCCCGTCTCCTCGCGGCCCAGGCCCGCCCACCGCGCGTCGACGAGCGCGCCGATGTCGAGGTCGAGCAGCTCGGCGTGCGAGGCGACCTCGAGCGACACGAGCCGCCGCTCGCGGCGGCCGGTGAACGCCGCGAAGACCCTCCGGGGCCCGGCGGCGTCGCGGTCGCGGCGGCGGATCAGGAGCACGCGCACGCCGTGCCGCTCCCCTCGCTCCTTCAGCTCGTCCCCCACCTCGCGCGGGAGGCCGCTCTCGAGCAGCGCGTCGTGGCCCCAGGGGCCGGGCTGCTCGAGCATGAGCCAGTGGCGGAAGCGGGACGCCGTGGCGGCGAGCGGCTCGCCCAGCTCGGCGGCGAGCGCCGTGCAGCCGATCATCAGACGACCTCGACCGCTCCCTCGCGGACGAGCCGCCGCAGCAGCACGAGGGCCGATCCCTCGTCGAGCCCGGGGAGGTCGGCGGGCCGCAGCGCCTCGCCCGCCTCGGCGACCTTCCGCAGGGCGGGCGCGGCGAATGCCCGCATCCACAGCTCGCGGCTGCCCAGGGACGCGACGGCCTCCTCGCCCTCGAGACGCACCTCGAAGACCCCCGGCCGGCGCCGGAACCGGCTGTCCGAACCGGTGCGAGCGAGGCCCGCGACCTGGAGCAGCTGGCCGTCGAGGACGGGCCTGCGCCCCTGCCAGAACGCCCGCACGAACTCGTCGGCGACCTCGGGGCCGGCCGTCTCCTCGACCCAGGCGACGAGCTCGGGGAGGCGAGCGGCCATCTCGGAGGCGAGCGCCGCCGGATCGCGGGCGAAGCCGACGGGGAGCGCCTCGCGGAACGGCGCGTGATCGGGCGCGCGCCCCATCACCCCGCGCCACACGTCGAGCCAGGTCTTCGTGAGGATGCCAACCGTGACGTGGACCGAGACCTCCTCGCGGGCCACCGCGTCGTGGGGGAACCCGCGCGGGATGTAGAGCACGTCGCCGGGCCGCAGGTCGGCCTCGAGCGTGGGCTCGCCCGGGTGGCCGAGCTCCTCGGACCACCGCTGCTCCTTCCCGGCCAGCTCGACGATCGGCTCGTAGACGCGCCAGCGCTTCGATCCGTGGGTCTGGATCACGAACACGTCGTGCGTGTCGTGGTGCACCGCGAACCCCTGTGCGGTGGCCGGCGTGATGTACGCGTTCGCCTGCACGGGGTGCGTCAGCTCCAGCTCCAGGTCGCGGCAGAGACGCGCGACCGGTCCCCACTGCCGATGGAGCGCGTTCAGGACGATCGTGGCACCGCCGGCGAACTCACGGAGCACCGCCTCGGGCCGGACCACGCCGTCGACGGGGCGCGAGCCGACGCGGATCGTCCGCGTGTACGCCGACGTGGGAACCGGGGTTCCGTCGCGCACCAGGCGCACCCCGGGCAGGCGAAGCAGGGACTCGGTCACCAGGTGGTCGACGTCGCCGAGGTCGAGCAGCCCCGCGAAGTCGCCCGCCCCCCGGCGATGCAGGGGCGCGCTGCCCCAGTGCTCCTTCGCGAACCGACCGGCGTCGCCGACGAGCGTCTCGAGCGCGCCGGCCGTGCCGCTCACGCGCTACTTGTCCTCTTGATCGGAGTCCTCGTCCGTGGCGTCGTCGTCGGCGTCAGCGGCGTCGGTCTCGTCGGCCTGGTCGGTGTCGTCGACCTGATCGGCCGTATCGGTGGTGTCGGTCTGGTCGGCGGTATCGGTGGTGTCTTTCTGGTCGGCGTCCTCGGTGTCGGGGTCGGCCGCCTGCTCGACCTGGGCTTCCATGCCTCCGGCGAGGTCGACGCCCTTGATGTCCTCGTCGTTCAACGTGCGCTCGTCCATGTGAACCTCCCTCTGGGTCGCGGGCCGAGGCTCAAGGCTATCTCAGCCGTAGGTGGCGCGCACCCACGACGCCCAGCCGCGCTCGAAGCGGACGAGGCCCGTGCCGAACGCCCGGTGCATCGCGAGATCGGCGTGGTAGCGCCAGGTTCCCGGGGCGACGCGCACCCCCCCGAGGATGCGATAGAGGTCTGCCACCGCCGCGGCCCCGTAGCGCTCCTCCGCGTACTCGATCGCGACGCGCGACTCCTGGTACGCGGCGCCGATCGCCTCGGAGTCGCCGGTGACGAACTCGTAGTCGTCGGGCAGGCGGGAGTCGAAGGAGCCGCCGGCCACCAGCGACTCCACGAGGAACGTCGAGTCGTCGCCGGCCACCCAGTCGGCGATGCCCTCGTCGACGAAGACGGGGATCTCGGGGCCGGTGAGCTCGCGCGTCGCGACGTGCGTCAGCTCGTGGGCGAGGATGCTCTCGCGCACGCTCTCGGGGTACGCGGAGTATCGCGGCCAGTTGAGGATGATGCGGTGCCCCACCAGGTCGTAGTCGACCCCGCGGTCGACCCCCGAGTAGGCGAACGCGACGAACGCGTCGAGGTCGAACGTGGCCTGGATGATCCGGCCCAGCTCGGCGGTGTCGCTCGGCGCGAAGATCACCACGCGCTGGGGCCACGACAGAGGCCATCCGTCCACGACGCGCGCGAGCGCGCGCTCGGCCCCGGCCAGCACGTCGCCGGCGCGCTCGGCGAGCGCCGGATGGGAGACGTAGAGGAAGTGATCGCTCACGCTCGTCACCACCGGGCCCAGCTCCCAGAGCTTCCGCCCCGAGAGCAGGCCCACGTCGTCGAGGTCGGTGTCCGACGCGATGCGCCAGCCCCCGGGCCGCCGCACGAACGTGAGGAAGAGATCCTCCAGCGCCGGCTGCTCGTCGTAGCCGTCGATCACGTAGCGCTCCTCCACGTGGAGGACGGTCGGCTCGGCCGCGGCTCCGTAGCGCGCGACCTCGCGCGCCGCCGTCAGCTCGGGGAAGGTGTGGGTCGCGGC
>DASWKG010000069.1:0-40366 GCA_036396755.1 Actinomycetota bacterium | reverse complement strand
TTCAGGCCGAGGACGGTGATCAGCACGTTCACGTTCTTGGCGGCCAGCGCACCCGTGAGGTTCGCCATCTCGCCGGCACGGTTCTTGCCATGCACGATGAAGGTCTTCATGCAACAACTCCTTATTAGAACTCTGCTCGGGGGCGGACCTGAGGGCCAACGTGTTCCGGCCAAGCTCTATCCCTGACAGTACTCCCCCCTGTCCAAGGCGCCCGGTTGGAACCCTGCCAAGGAGGACAAAGAAACCTGTCAGACCCCACTGCTAGCCTGGCGTTCCCCTCGAGAACCGGTTGTCGGTGTTCGGGAAGGGGGAGACAATGGCAGTCAGCGAGTCCGACCGTCACGAGCTCTATCAGAGGCTGGAGAGAGCGATCGGCAAGAAGCAGGCGGAGACGATGATGACGCTGCTTCCACCCGTCGGCTGGGCCGACGTGGCGACGAAGCGCGACCTCGAGAACCTCCAGACGAAGCTGGAAGCCATGGAGTCACGCATCAACGAGCGGATCATCCGAACTGCGTTGGTGGTCAACATCCCCTCGATCCTCGCCTCGTTCGCCCTGGCGTTCACCGCCGTGCGCCTCGGGTAGTCGCGGGTCGGTCGTCTCGGTCGGGGAGTGAACTTCTGGCACCCCTCGGCCCGGCGGCCGTTCGGCCCTCTGACTGACTACAGCATCTCGGCCAAGTGGTCGCGCAGCTTCTCGATCGGGAGCCGCTCCTGCTGCATCGTGTCTCGCTCGCGAACGGTCACGGCGTTGTCGTCGAGCGAGTCGAAGTCGACGGTCACGCAGAACGGCGTGCCGACCTCGTCCTGCCTGCGGTAGCGCCTCCCGATCGAGCCGGCGTCGTCGTAGTCGCACATCCACCCGCCCTTGAGCAGGTCGAAGACCTCCCTCGCCTTCGGCACCAACCGCTCGTTCCGCGAGAGCGGCAGGACGGCGACCTTGATCGGCGCGAGGTCCTTGTGGAGCTTCAGCAGGGTCCGCCGCTCCATCTCGCCCTTGGCGCTCGGGGCCTCCTCCTCGGTGTAGGCGTCGACGAGGAACGCGAGCGTGGCCCGGTCGACCCCGGCCGCCGGCTCGATCACGTACGGGTGGTACCGCTGGTCCTTCTCCTGGTCGAAGTACGTGAGGTCCTGGCCGCTCACCTTCTCGTGCGCCTTGAGGTCGAAGTCAGTGCGGTTGGCGATGCCCTCCAGCTCGCCCCAGTCAGTGAACGGGAACGCGTACTCGATGTCGACCGTGCGCTTCGAGTAGTGGGAGAGCTCGTCGGCATCGTGCTCGCGGATCCGCAGGTTGTCCGGCTTCATCCCCAGGTCCGTGTACCAGCTCATCCGCTGCTCGATCCAGTACTCGTGCCACTCCTCGTCGGTCCCGGGCTCGCAGAAGAACTCCATCTCCATCTGCTCGAACTCGCGGGTGCGGTAGATGAAGTTGCCCGGCGTGATCTCGTTGCGGAACGACTTGCCGATCTGGGCGATGCCGAAGGGCAGCTTCTTGCGCGAGGTGGCCTGGATCGTCGCGAAGTCGACGAACATCCCCTGGGCGGTCTCGGGTCGGAGGTACACCATGTGCTCGGAGTCCTCCACCGGGCCCATGAACGACTTGAACATCAGGTGGAAGTTCCGGGGGTCGGTGAACTCCTTCTGCCCGCAGTTGGGGCAGGCGCCGCTCTCGGGCAGGTGATCGGCGCGGTACCGCTTCTGACAGTTGCGGCACTCGACCAGGGGGTCGGTGAACGACTCGAGGTGCCCGCTCGCCTCCCACACGTGCGGCGACATCATGATCGAGGACTCGAGCCCGACCACGTTGTCGCGCTCCTGGACCATGTGCCGCCACCAGGCCGCGCGAACGTTCCGCTTCAGCTCGACCCCGAGCGGGCCGTAGTCCCAGAACGAGCGGAGGCCGCCGTAGATCTCGGACGACTGGAAGACGATGCCTCGGCGTTTGGCGAGGGAGGTGATCTGGTCCATCAGGTCGGCCATGCCGAACCCCCTTTCCCGGCCGGTGGCACCGGCCGCTGGCGTGGCGTCATGATAGCCGCGATCCCGGGACCCGCGTCCATCCAAACGCGGAGGAACGGGGTATACCTTTCCACCGGACCGATCCGAGAGGGGGAAGCATGAGGAGATCGATGCGATTCGGAGCGGCGGCGCTCGCCGCCACCCTGCTGCTCGCCGCGTGCGGCGGGGGGGATGACGAGGCCGAGCCCGAGACACCGGAGACGACCGAGACCGAGTCGACCGAGCCCACGGAAGAGCCGGCCGGCGACGGCGGCGTGACCATCGCGGGCTTCGCGTTCGACCCGGCGGACCTCGAGGTGGCCGCCGGCACCGAGGTGACCTGGACGAATGACGACTCGGCCCCCCACACGGCGACGGCCGACGACGGCACCTTCGACACCGGCACGCTCGAGCAGGGCGGCTCCGGCAGCGCGACCTTCGATGAACCGGGAGAGTTCCCGTACCACTGTGCGATCCATCCGGACATGACGGGAACCATCACCGTCACCTAGGAGCCGCAGGGCGTTCCGGCGAACAAAGGGGTGGGCTTCGATCCGCCCCTTTGTTGCATTCGCATTGTGCGACTGCCCAAATCAATCGGTCGGGTGGAAGTAGGCCAAGTGGTTGACAGCAGCGCCCGAACCTATGTATTTTCCCGCGGTACAAGCGCCCTAAACCGCCCGCCGCAGAGATGCCTCGCCCGCAGAACCTCTCCCGGAGGGCCCGCTCGAAAGGAGAGGTCTGTGCGACGTCTCGTACCCCTGTTGCTGCTGCTTGGAATGCTCGCGCCGTCCGCGGTCGCCGCGGAGGAGCCGACGGATTCGTTGGTGAAGGAGGCGAGGAAGGCCATCGCCGAGATGGAGAGCGGCCACACGGACCCGCTCTCCGTGCTCAACACCACCTCCGATCCCATCCTCGAGGGGTTCGAGGCCCGGAACGCCCGGATGTTCGAACAACTCGATCTCGTCCAGAACCACCTGGACCCTACTGGTCTCCTGCGGAACGACCTCTGGCTCAAGGGCATCCAGCAGACGATGGAGATGCCGGTGTCGGCCGACATGATCGGCGCACCCGGCTCCGGCGTCCAGGGCGCCCAGTGGACCCAGGTGGGCCCCGGCCCGATCCGGGTCGACGCCGACCAGATCTTCATGGGGACCGGCCCCAACGCTGGTGAGGTGCTCGACCTCGCCATCGACCCGCGGAACACCACCGACCGCATCATCTACGTCGCCACGAACGATGGCGGCATCTGGAAGTCCACCGACGGCGGAGCGAGCTGGGAGGCCAAGACCGACTTCCTCCCGTCCCTGTCGATGGGCGCGGTCTCCCTCGACCCCAGCAACCCCTCGATCGTCTACGCGGGGTCCGGCAACAACTTCGACGGGTCCGGCGGCGCCGGCTCCAGCACCGGGTTCTCCCGGGCGGCCGGCCTCTACCGGTCGGTCGACATGGGCGAGACGTGGACGGTGCTCGACCCGGGCGCGATCTTCAGCGGCCCACAGCTCGGCATCAACCGCATCGTCCTCCCCGCCCCCGGCGTGCTCCTGCTCGCTACCAACGGCGGCGTCTTCCGCTCCGTCGACGGCGGCACGAACTTCGGCGACAACGCACCGATGTTCGACGACGGCGATCCCATCATCAACGGCAACATCACCGACATCGACCTCGACGTGACGGACCCCACCCGGGTGTACGCCTCGAGGACAGGCACCGGGATCCTGGTGTCGACCGACTCCGGCGCCACCTTCCCCCTGGCCGGCAACCTCTTCACCGCTCTCAACGGCGGGCCCACCTCCGGCCTCGCGTACATCGCGCTGGCCCAGGGCGTCTCCGACGACCAGCGGATGTACGCGACCGTCGGCAACCCTTGGAACGGGCTGTACCGCTCCGACGACGGCGGCGCGAACTGGGCCAAGCAGGACAACGGCGTCGTGGCTCCGATCGGGGCCGATGACGCGGCCGCCGACAACGGCGGCTGCCAGTGCGGCTACGACCAGACGGTCGGCGTCGACCCCCAGGACGCGGACCGCGTGTACATCGCCTTCCAGGAGCTGTACCTCTCCACGGACGGCGGCGCCACCTTCGGCATCCCGGCGATCAGCCGCAACCTGATCCACTGGGACCACCACGCCATCACCTTCAGCCCCTCGACCCACTGGAGCGGCGGCGCCCCCACCGACATGTACGTGGGCACCGACGGCGGCCTGCACCGCACCCTCGACGGCGGCACCACCTGGACCAGCCTCAACGAGGGCGTGGCCACCGTCCTGTTCAAGCAGATCGACATGGGCCGCGGAAGCGCCACCAACAGGGCCGTGACCATGGGCGGGACGCAGGACAACGGCACCCTGCACGACCGGACCGGTTACGCCGGCACCGACTGGCACCAGGGCCAGAACGGCGACGGCGGTCCGGTCGCGATCGACCCGACCGATGCCACGAACGCGTACTCGCACCGCAACGGCACGATGAAGGTGACCACCGACGGCGGTGACACCTGGTCGAACACGACCGCGCAGCCCACGGGGGGCGCCTGGCGCATCGCCATCGACCCGAACGACGTGGACACCGTCTGGGTCGGCGAGGCCACCGGCATCGGCTTCAATGGCAACGGCGACCTCTGGCGGAGCACCGACGCCACCGCGACGATGACCGAGCTGGTCACGTTCACGGGGAACATCCGCGCCATCGCCACGTCGAAGCTTGACTCGAACGTCCTGTGGGTTGGGCTCTCCAACGGGCGGGTGGCCCGCTCGATCAACGCCACCGCCGCCACTCCAACCTGGAGCGAGTTCCAGCTTCCCGGCACCACCGGCCGGGTGAACGGAGTGGCCATCGACCCCACGAACACCGACATGGCCGTGGCCGTGGTCGGCGGCTTCTCGAACGTCGCTCCCCCGAACCGCACCGAGCACGTCTACCTCACCACCAACGGCGGGACGAGCTGGACCGACATCAGCGGCACCGATGGGCAGGCCATGACGAACCTTCCCGACCTGCCCACGCACTCGGTGGTGATCGACGCGGGCACCTCGCCGCACTCGATCATCGTGTCGAACGACGGCAACGTGTTCCGCAGCACCGACCTGGGAGCCACCTGGTTCCGGCTCGGCCTGGGCCTTCCGGTGGTGGACGCCCGGACCCTCGTGATGGACGACACGGCCGAACCGCCGATCCTGCGCGTCGGCACCTACGGCCGCAGCACGTTCGAGCTCACGGGGGCCGACGGCCCGCTGATGGCCATCAACGGCGACCTGGCCTTCGGGAACGTGGCCGTAGGCACCTCGAAGGAGAAGGTCATCCAGATCTTCAACGTCGGATCGGCGGACCTCCACGTGAACGCGTTCTTCCGCTCGTCGGGGAGCCCCGAGTTCCAGGTGAGCTCCGGCCCGGCGACCCCGGTCACGATCCCGCCCGGGGGCCACGCCGACTTCACGGTCCGCTTCACGCCGGTCAGCCCCGGGAACAAGACGGCGGAGTTCCAGGTGAACTCCGACGACCCGTTCGAGCCCACGAAGACGATCCCCGCCTCGGGGACCGGGGTCACCGGGGAGTCCTCGATCTCGACGCTCTCGCTGAACTTCGGCGGGGTGCCGGTCGACGACCGCACCGAGCCTCACTCGAGCGACCTGATCGTCACCGTCTACAACCAGGCCTCGTGTGACGACTGCGACATGCGGGTCACCGATGCCGACATCACCGGGACGAACGCGGCGGACTTCACCCTGGTGGGGCCGCCGTCGCTCCCCCAGACGATCGGCGCGGGGAACCACCTCGACTTCACCGTTCGGTTCAACCCGAGCGACGAGGGCAACCGGGTGGCCGTCCTAGAGATCGACACCGACGACCCGAGCAACCCGAACTACTTCGTCGGCCTCGACGGCGCGGGGATCGTGCCGTCGATCGAGGCGGCACCCGACACGATCATCTTCCCGCCGACCGTGGTCGACCCGGTCTGCGTCGGCCCGTGCGGGGAGAGCCTGCCCACCACCATCAGCAACCCCGGGCAGGCGGAGCTCATCGTCGACCGGTACGACTTCGCCACGACCGCGTACCCGGCGGCCTACTCCGACACTGGAGGGTCGCTGGTGGGACAGCGTCTCGCCCCGAACACCAACATCGACCGGTCGATCCTGTTCCACCCGGCGGGCGGTCCCCAGCGGGCCGTCCGGGGGACGCTGACGATCGTCGACGACGGGAGCCCGGGTCCGGGCGACGTCCCGGCGAAGACGGTGTCGTTCTGCGGCGAGGCCACGGGGCGGGGCATCCGCGTCCTGGTCGTGGACCGCTTCGGGACGCCGATCTCCACCGTGAAGGAGCTGAAGCTCACCACGGTGGGCGTCGACCCGGCGAAGAACATCACGGCGAAGAGCCTGGCTCCGACCACGGTCTCGCCGCCGACGAGCTGTGAGGCGTTCACCTATCACTACGAGAACCAGAACCTCCCGGCCACGATGGCAGGGGATCCCCACGGCTCGTACTACAAGCTCGACGCGACGGTGAACCTGGCCGGTCAAGAGCTCCACGCCAAGGCGGAGTTCACCCTGGCCTCGAACGAGTTCAAGACCATCGTGCTGACGGCACCAAAGCCGTCGGTGCCCATGCCGGCCTGCAGCGGAACGCCGAACTCGGTGCCGTTCGGCGCCGCGGTCCCCGTGAAGCTGGACGGCTCGGGTTGGGGCTTCAGCACGATGGTGGACGCCACGATCGACGGTGACGTCGGGCTGCCGGTGGGGAGCTTCATGACCGATGCCGCCGGGAAGTTCAACGACGCGCCGGGGACGATCCCCAGCACCCTTACCCAGGGGTCCCACGTCGTGTTCTTCCGGGCGCTGGACCAGAACGGGGACTCGGCCACCTGCGCCAAGGTCTTCACGGTCAAGGCTCCGTCGGGCGCCCCGTCCAACGCCACCTGCGCCATCAAGCCGGGCGAGGGAACGGTCGGGGCCTCCACCTCCGTCCTCCTGGGCGGGCAGGGCTGGGCCCCGGGGAACACGGTGACGGTGGAGCGGGACAGCACCGAGGCGGTCGCGTCGGCCACGACGGGTGCCGACGGGAAGTTCGCGAACACACCCGGTGTGGTCCCGGTGTCCTACGAACAGGGCAAGCACGTGGTGATCTACAGCGGCCTGCTCTCGGACGGGCTTACCATGGGCTCCTGTGCCAAGGAGTTCAAGAACTCGCCGACCTAGCCACCGAGTGGATCCCGGGAAAGGGCCGGCCTTCGGGCCGGCCCTTTCCCCGTTCCCGGCGCTATCCGATGCCGCCGAAACGGCGGTCGCGCTTCTGGAAGTCACGGATCGCCTCGAACAGGTGCTCGCGGCTGAAGTCGGGCCAGAGGACCGGGGTGAACCACAGCTCGGCGTAGGCCGCCTGCCAGACGAGGAAGTTCGACGTGCGCATCTCGCCCGAGGTGCGGATCACGAGGTCGGGGTCGGGCAGGTCCGGGTCGTACAGGCGAGCCGAGATGCTCTTCTCCGTCAGGCGTCCCCGAAGGCGCCCCGCGTCTCGGTCCTCGAGCACGCGCCGGACGGCGTCGACGATCTCGGTCCGGCCCCCGTAGTTGAGCGCGATCGTCAGCGTGAGCTTCCCGTTGCGCGCCGTCATCCGCTCCGCCTCATCCATCTCGGCGGCGACCGACCGCGGGAGCGGCCTCCCCCGCCGCCCCAGGAACCGGATGCGCACCCCCCGCTCGTGCAGCTCGTCGCGGCGGCTATGGATGATCGAGCGGTTGAAGCCCATCAGGAAGCGAACCTCGCTCGGGGGACGCCTCCAGTTCTCCGTCGAGAACGCGTAGACGGTGAGGTGACGCAGCCCGATCTCGAGCGCTCCATCGACGACGTCGTAGAGCGCGCGCTCCCCCTGCTCGTGGCCCTTCGTGCGAGGGAGCCCGCGCTCCTTCGCCCAACGTCCGTTCCCGTCCATGACGATGGCGACGTGGGCCGGGAGCCGGCGGAGGTCGAGGTCGCCGCGGAGGGTCATCGGGGCGCGGCGTGCGCCTCGATGCGTGCCAGGAGCGGCAGGCTGCGAAGCCGGCGCTCGAGATGGTACTCGGCGAAGCCGTAGAGCAGCGCGCGTGCCTCGCCCCGAACGCCGTTCGGTGGCGGGCCGCTCCCCGCCGAGTCGAGATCCTCCGTCGCGAGCCAGGCCAGCCAGGCGAGCGCGCCGGGGGCGGCGCGGCGGGCGTCACGGTCGCGGCAGTCGTCGCAGACCGCCCCGCCCTGGGCGTGCGAGAAGCGGGTGACCTCGGTCCGGCTGCAGACGGCGCACGCGCCGAGGATGGGGCCGAACCCCGAGAGCTGCAGCAGCTTGACGATGAACGACTCGGCGACGGCGGCCGGGTCGGCGGGCCCGGGCTCGAGCGCGCGCAGGCCCTTGAGCAGGAGCAGGAACAGCCGAACGTTCCGCTCGTGCTCCTCGGCCACCTTGTCGGCCGTCTCGAGCATCGCCTCACCCGCCGAGAACAGGCCGAAGTCGCCGCGGACGCCCGGGAAGACGTCGATGATCTCGGCCTGCGTCACCGTGTCGAGGTTCCGGCCCCGGTAGAGCTGGAGGTCGACGTGGGTGAAGGGCTCGAGCCGGGCGCCGAAGCGGCTCTTCGTGCGCCGGAGGCCCTTCGCGACCGCCCGCACCTTCCCCGACCCCTGGGTGAGGATCGTGAGGATCTTGTCGGCCTCGCCGAGCTTGAAGGCGCCCAGCACGATCCCCTGCTCCCGGTACAGCGGCATGCTCGAATCGTAGCCGACGACCACGGTCCGAACGGCCCGGTCGGTTCGGGCCGTTCGCCCCTGCTCCCACGAGCCGGAAACCGTCGAAATGGCTGGGAACGGCTCGGCGAGAGGAGGACGGGATGGGCGAGGGGACGCGTCGGGGGGTGCTGGGGGCCCTGCTGGGGTTCCTGGTCGCCGCCTCGTTCGGGGTGGGCGCGATCGGGATGGCGGCCTTCAAGAGCAGCGAGATCGAGGACCTCGAGGCGAGGCTCGCCTCGGGCGGCCCGGCCGCCGAGGAGCCACAGCGGCTCCATGTCCAGCTCGGGGACGTCTTCATGGAGCCCACGACCCTCGAGGGCGAACCGGGCCCGGTCTCGATCCTCGTCCACAACACGGGGGGGACCCAGCACAACTTCTCGATCGCCGATCTCGGCGTCGCCACCAGCATGCTGGCCCCGGACACGCGCGAGTGGCTCGACCTCGGCGACGTGGCGGCCGGGAGCTACACCTACCGGTGCGACGTCCCGGGGCACGCCGACGCCGGCATGAAGGGGATCCTCGTCGTCGGTGGCGGGGCGACCGGCGACGCCGGCGGCGGGATGGCCGGGATGACCCCCGAGGAGATGGCGCAGCACGACGCCGAGCGGACCGCGCAGTTCCCCGCCGAGACGCAGGGCGCGGGAGGCCAGCTCCTCGAGCCGCTCATCGCCTCCGACGGGACGAAGGTCTATGAGGTGACCGCCGCGGCGACGCAGTGGGAGACCGAGCCGGGGACCTTCGTCGAGGCCTACGCCTACAACGGCATGGTGCCGGGCCCGGAGATCCGTGCCGAGCTCGGCGACCGGGTGCGCATCGAGTTCACGAACGAGCTGCCGGAGCCGAGCACGATCCACTTCCACGGCATGACGGTCCCGGCGGACATGGACGGCGTCCCGGTCATCAACCAAGAGGCCGTGATGCCCGGTGAGTCGTTCGACTACGAGTTCGTCGTTCGCAACACGGGAACGAACATGTACCACTCACACTTCAACGCGGCGGCGCAGGTGCCGATGGGCCTCCTCGGCGCGTTCATCGTCCCCGACCCGAAGGACCCACCCTCCGATCAGGACGTGTCGATGGTCCTGAACGACGGTCCCCTCGGGTTCACCCTCAACGGCAAGGGGTTCCCCGCCACCGCGCCGATCGTGGCGAGCCGCGGGGAGGTCGTGCGCGTGCGCTACATGAACGAGGGTCTGCAGATCCACCCGATGCACCTGCACGGCATGCCGCAGGAGGTGATCGCGATCGACGGGCACCTGCTCGAGCAGCCGTACACGGCCGACACGGTCGTGGTCGCTCCGGGACAGCGGGTCGACGTGCTGGTCCGCGCCACCCAGCCGGGCACCTGGGCGTTCCACTGCCACATCCTCACCCACGTCGAGGGGCCCGAGGGGATGTTCGGGATGGTGACCGCGTTCGTCGTCCAGTGAGCGTCAGGTCCAGAGGCCGAGGATCAGCCCCATGAGTACGAAGCCGACCAGGTTGTAGCCGGCGCCGATCGTCTGGGCCCTGGCCGAGCGCTTCTCGTAGATCGAGCCCACGACCTCGACGGGGACCATGATCCCGATGCCGAAGAGGAAGCCGAGGCCGACCCCTTCGGCGCCGGTGTCGATGCCCATGAGCAGGCCCGCGAACCCCATCGCGAGCGCCACGACGAACCACGCCACGTACGTGGCGACGTACAGCAGCGGGTTGAAGGCCGTCTGCTGGCCCACCTCCGCCCCCATCGCGTTCATCCACGCCTTCCCGAACACGGCCGGCGCGTACCAGAGGGCGCCCAGCGCGAAGAAGACGAGCGCGGCCACCGCGACCGCGCCGTAGTTGACCTCACTCAGCGTGTCGAGACTCATCGCTCCTCCTCCCGTCGCCACATCAGGAACCCGGCCGCGATCGCCCACACCGTCAGCAGGCCGGAGAAGACCGTGATCGCGATGATCGTCCCCGAGCCGATCCCGGTGAAGGCCTGGATCAGCCCGCTCACCGCCCCGCCCGCTCCCCCCACGACGGCGCCCCAGCCGAGCCAGGCCGGATAGGCGGCCGACCTCGTGCTGGCGTACCCCGCGGCGAGCGGCGCGAGCCCGAGGAAGATCATGACGAAGAGCGAGAAGATCGCGTCGCTCGCCGCCACCAGCACGTTGGCCGCGGCGAGCTCGGGGCCGGAGGGTGCCGAGCCGGCCGCGCTCCATGCCTCGGCGGCGGCCCTGAGCGCACCGCCATCGAGCGCGCCGGTCGCCACGCCGAGGCCGGCTCCCACGACGACCCCCCACCGGGCGATCTCCCCGATCGTCGCGGCGCGGTCCCCGGACAGCGTCCGCGTGAAGGCGGCGATCCCGATCGCCAGAAGGACGGTCGCCACTGCGAGGCCCACGTGCACGCCGGTCCACAGGCCGTTCGTGGCCACCTCGGTGATGATCTCCAGGGTGGAGTAGTCGGAGAACCGCGGGTGGAGCGCGTTCACCCCGACGGCCAGCACGCCGCCCAGGATGGCGGCCGTCCCTCCCCAGCGGAGCATTGTGCGCTCGTGCATCGGCAGGCCTCCCCCTCTCGCTCGCCCTGATGATGACACCCGCCGGGGAGCGGGCCAAGCGTCCGGAGGACCTAGAGCTCGGTCAAGCCGGCCGCGAGGCAGGTCGCTCGCATCCGGCGGATGTCGTCGTAGGAGGCGTCGTCGACGGCGACGAACCGCTCGACCAGCCCGAGGCCGAGCGCGCGGCGCCCCGCCGGATCGTCGTGCATCTCGAGCAGCGCCTCTCGGATCGCTTCCCGCACGTCCGGCCGAAGCCGGCGCGCCACCGTCACCGGCTGGATGGTCGACGGGCCGAGCGCCTCGATGACGCGGAGGTCCTCGGCGAGGCTCGGATCGTCCCGCAGGGCGACCTCGAGCACCTGAGAGTCGATGGCCGACGCGTCGACGTCGCCCGCACGCACCATCTCGATGGCGGTCTGGTGGAACCCGGCGTCGACCGCGCGCCCGAAGAACTTCCCCGTCTCGCCCATGGTCGCCAGGCGGTACAGCGTGGTCCAGTAGCCCGAGTGCGAGAGCGGCTCGTTGTAGGCCCAGGAGGAGCCGCGGAGGTCCTCGAAGCTCCGGAACGGCGAGCCGTGGCGGACGATCACGTCCGAGAAGTAGATCGGCCGCCCCTCGTAGCGGTCCCCCGCGAGAACCGGGGCGACCAGCACCTCCACCGTCCCGTCGCCACGGTCGGCCGACACGATGTACGGCACGCTGCACACGAAGTGCACGTCGTCCTCCTCGGCCGCGAAGTATCGCTCGTAATCGTCGCACTCGACGAGCTCGGTCTCGACGCCGAGGCGCTCGCCGACGGACGCGGCGACGGCCTCGTACATCGGCCGCACGCTGGGAGCGAGACACGAGGCGAAGCGAAGCCTCCCGAGGGTCATGCCGACGCCGCTACGGCTCGCGCGGGCTCCGGCGGAATCGGCGCCGGGCCCGATCGTACGCGTCCTTGGACCGCTGGCGGATCTTGTCCAGCATCCGCTCCGCCCAGGCGTACTCGGTGGCCAGCAGGGCCAGCCCCAGGATCACCACGAGGATCCCCGGGCCAGGCGTGACCAGCAGCACGAGGCCGAGGACGACCACGGACACCCCGGCGATCGTCACGGCGACGCGCTTGCCTCCTCGTGCGATGAAGCGCAGGACCGCGCGGGGACCGTCGATCGCCATCAGGGCCGGATTCTATCGTCGGCACGGCCCACCCGGCACTCGACCAGCTCACGCCGCTCAGCCCGAAGGACAGGAAAGCTCGGCGTCGACGAGGGCCAGCTCGTAGATCGGAGGAACCCCCAGGCCGCCGCTCGACGAATGGCGGAAGACCCCCTCGGCCTCCACCTCGCCCCAGACGATCCCGAGGTCGCTCTCGAGACAACCGCCCTCCGGCGCTCGCCCCTCGACCCAGATCATCGCCCCGGCGGGCTGGGGCGGGTAGGACTCGGCGAGCGCCTCGGCGAGCACGCGAACCTGCGGATCCTCGAAGAAGGTCGCGCGGACGCGAACCTGCTGGTCCGCGAACGAGGCGGGGTCCGCGAGCAGCGCGGCGAGCTCGACCTCACGGGCTCCTCCCCCGAGCCCACCGCCGCAGGCCGTGGCGAGGAGCGCGACCAAGGCTCCGGCTGCCCACCGCACCTCGCGAGGGTACCGCGGTTGGGCGCCGAGAGGCCGTCAGTAGCCCAGTCGCCCGAGCGCCCGCGGGTCTCGCTGCCACTCCTTCTGCACCTTCACCCGGAGCTCGAGGAACACCTTCGACCCCAGCAATGCCTCGATCTCCTTCCTCGCCTGCGTGCCGATCCGCTTCAGCATCTCGCCCCCGCTGCCGATCACGATCCCCTTCTGCGACTCGCGCTCGACGAGCACCGCGCAGGTGATGCGCACCAGCCCCTCCGTTCGCTCGAGCTCCTCCACCTGCACGGCGATCGAGTGCGGCAGCTCCTCGCGAGTGAGGGCCAGGGCCTTCTCCCGCACGAGATCGGCGAGCCGCAGCTCGAGCGGCCGATCGGTGACCTCGCCCACGGGGAAGTGGGCGGGACCCTCGGGGAGCACTTCGACGAGGACCTGCAGGAGCTCGGCGAGGCCGGCGCCGCGCTTCGCCGAGACCGGGAACACGTGATCGAACTCCGCCAGCCGCGACGCCGCCTCGAGCTGGGCGACCACCTCGCCGCGCTTCATCGCGTCGACCTTGTTGACGACACAGATCTTGAGACAGCGGAGCGGCGCCACCTGCCGCGTCGCCACGAACGCATCGCCCCGCCCCACCCCGGCGGCCCCGTCCACCACCTGCACCACTGCCTCGACGTCGTGCGTGCTCTCCCCCACCATCTCGTTCAGCCGCTCCCCGAGGAGCGTCCTGGGCTTGTGGAAACCGGGCGTGTCGGTGAAGACGAGCTGATAGTCGTCGGTGGTCAGCACGCCCCGGACCCGTCCTCTCGTCGTCTGAGGCTTGTCCGAGACGATCGACACCTTCTCGCCGACCAGCGCGTTGACCAGCGTCGACTTGCCGGTGTTCGGACGGCCCACCACCGAGACGAAGCCCGACCGCATCTACGGAAGGTCGTCGGGGCCGAACGCGTCGGGCAGCAGCTCGGCGAGGGGGCGGGACACCGGCCCGTCGGGACCGTCGGCGATCACCGTCTCGATCCCGAACTCGTGGAGCACCTGGCGGCACCCCCCGCAGGGCCACAGCGGGGCGGAGTCGGGTGACACGACCGCCACCGCCACCAGCCGGCGAGCGCCCTCGCCCGCGGCGCGCTGGACGGCCGACCGCTCGGCGCACACCGAGAGCGGGTACGAGGCGTTCTCGACGTTCACGCCGGCGTGGACGCGGCCCTCGTCATCGAGGACCGCGGCCCCCACCCGGAAGCGGCTGTAGGGGGCGTAGGCCCGCTCCGCGGCCGCACCCGCCGCGGCGAGCAGCTCCTCGGCGCGCTCCGGCGCGAGACTACTCAGCGTCGCCCTCCACCCGATCGGGGATCCGCTCGATCAGCAGCTTCGAGATGCGGCGACCCTGCACCCGCTCGGCCGTGAACCGCAGGTGGTCGAACTCGACGCTCTCGCCCTGCTCGGGGAGACGGCCGAGCAGACCCATCACCAGACCGCCCACCGTGTCCCACTCGGTGTCGGGCAGGTCGATGCCGAGGAGCTCGGAGAGCTCGTCGACCGGGAGCCGTGCGTTGACGCGGTAGCTGTCCGTGCCCGCCGGCTCGACGTTCGGCTCCTCGCGGTCGTACTCGTCCTCGATCTCGCCCACGATCTCCTCGAGCAGGTCCTCGAGCGTGACGAGCCCGACGACCGAGCCGTACTCGTCGACGACGATCGAAAGGTGGAACTTCTGCTGCTGCATCTCCCGCAAGAGGTCCGACACCTTCTTCGACTCGGGGACGAAGAAGGGCTTGCGCGCCAGCTCCTTGAGCGGCCGGTCCTTCTGGCCGCGGTGGATCGCTCGCAACACGTCCTTCGCGTACACGACGCCCACGACCTCGTCGGCCGACTCGTCGGTCACCGGGATGCGCGAGTACCCCTTCTGGATGACCATGTCCAGGACCTGCTCGAGCGTGCTGTTCACGTTCACCGTGACCATGTCGGGGCGCGGCACCATCACCTCGCGAACCACCGTGTCGCCGAACTCGAAGATCGAGTGGATGAGGTCCTTCTCGTCCTCCTCGATCACCCCCTCCTCGTGGCCCACATCCGCCATCGAGCGGATGTCCTCCTCGGTGACGAAGGGGCCCTGCTTCAGCCCCTTGCCGGGGAGCAGGACGTTCGCGAGACCGATGAGGGCGCGCGTGGGGTAGGCGAGGATGCGAGAGAGCACGACGACGAGCGGCGACAGCACGAGCGCCACGCGGTCGCTGTGCAGGATGCCGAAGGTCTTCGACATCGCCTCGACGACGACGAAGTAGAGGAGCGTGAACCCGAACGCGGCGAGCGCGACGCCCCACCCACCGAACGTCTTCTCGGCCAGGAGCGCCGACAGGATGGCGGCGCCGTTCTGGACGAGCAGCACCCAGAGGTAGATGGCGTTGAGGTAGCGGGGCGGGTCCGACTCGATCCGCTCGAGGAGCTGGGCGTTGCGCCGGTCGTCCTCGAGCAGGGCAAGGGCGCGGACGCGGCTGACGCGCGTGATCGACGCCTCGGCCATCGCGAGGAGGGAGCCGACGGCAACCAGGAACACCAGCAGGGCGAGGAGCCAGCTCACGCGCGCACCCCGCTGTAGCGTTCTTGCCGGGCCCACATCTCGGCCCGCCCCGTGTCCTCCTCGTGGTCGTACCCCAGCAGGTGGAGGATGCCGTGGACGAGGAGCAGGCGCTGCTCCGCGGCCGGATCGGGGTTCTGTGCCGCAGCGACCTCGGGGCAGATCACCACGTCGCCGAGGAGCCTCGGACCGCCGGGTGGGGTCTCGTCGTCCTGGGGGAAGGACAGCACATCGGTCGGGCCGGGCTCGTCCATGTACCGCTCGTGGAGCTCCGCCATCTCGGCGGAGGTCACGAACGAGACGGAGAGCTCCGCGTCGCCGACGTGCTCGGCCGCCAGGGTTCGGCCGGCGAGGTCGGCCAGCGCGTCCTCGTCCACCGGCAGGTCCTGCCGGTTCGAGAGGAGCACGCGAGGTCTATGGTCGTCGTCGGCCACGGGCTCTCACTCGTCGGTCCGGGCGCGCTGCTCGCCGAACCGCCGGTAGGCCTCCACGATGTCCTGCACGATCTTGTGCCGGACCACGTCGCGAACCCCGAGCTCGATGAACTCGAGCCCCTCGATCCCCGTCAGGATCTCCTCGATCACCACCAGCCCCGAGCGCTGGCCCTCGGGAAGATCGATCTGGGTGACGTCGCCGTTCACCACGGCCTTCGACCCGAACCCCAGCCGGGTGAGGAACATCTTCATCTGCTCCGGGGAGGTGTTCTGCGCCTCGTCGAGGATGATGAACGAGTTGTCGAGCGTCCTTCCACGCATGTACCCGAGCGGGGCGACCTCGATCGTTCCGCGTTCCATCAGCCGTTGGAACGATTCCCCTCCGAGCATCTGGAACAGCGCGTCGTACAGCGGCTTGAGATAGGGGTCGATCTTCTCGTAGAGCGTGCCGGGGAGGAAGCCGAGTCGCTCGCCGGCCTCGACCGCCGGACGGGTGAGGATGATGCGCGACACCTCGTCGTCCTGCAGCGCCTTGACGGCCGTGGCAACCGACAGCATGGTCTTGCCCGTTCCCGCGGGACCGATCGCGAACGTGATGGTCGCGCGCCGGATCGCATCCACGTACGCCTTCTGGCCGACCGTCCTCGGGGCGATCGACTTGCCCCGGCTCGTGAGCACGAAGTCGGTCAGCACCTCGGAGGGACGGCCCTCGTCCTGCTTGATCATGTCGATGGTCTGGCCGACCGACGACGGGGTGAGCACCTGGCCGCGCTGGATGAGTGTCAGCAGCTCCTCGAAGAGGAGCGCGACCTGCTCGGCCTCCTCGGGGTGGCCCGAGATCAGGATCTCGTTGCCCCGCACGAGGATCTGGGAGTCGAAAGCGCCCTCGACGATCTTGAGGAGCTCGTCGCGCTGTCCGAGGAGGGCGACCATCGACTGGCCACCCGGGACGAGGATCTTCACTTCCGTGGTCGCGTTACCCAATGGCCTCCGGGGTTCCTCCCCGACTCCGCCTTTTCGAAAAGGGGCCGCCGCGGCGACCCCACGGGACGAGTATACCCCTCCTACCCCGGCGGCCATCCCATGGAGCGGCCGCCCAGGAGGTGGAAGTGGAGGTGGTGGACGGTCTGGCCGGCGTCGGGCCCGACGTTCGAGACCAGGCGCCACCCTCCTCGGTCGATGCCCTCGGCCTTGGCCAGGTGTGCCGCCACGTGCATGATCTGCACCATCAGGTTCCCGTGCGCGTGCTTCACCGCCCGTGCCGATTCGAGGTGTTCCGTCGGGATGATGAGGATGTGGGTCGGGGCCTGCGGGTTGATGTCGCGGAAGGCGACCACGTCGTCCTCGCGGTGCACGACGTCGGCCGGCACCTCGCCCTCGACGATCTTGCAGAACAGGCAGTCGTTCATGCGCTGCCGGCCATCTTAGTCGGCCTCGGGTGCGGGCCCGTCGAGCCGGCCGTAGCGGGCGAGCGCGATCACGGCGCTCGCGACCGCGGCCGTCTCCGTCCGCATGAGGGTTGGGCCGAGGCCCGCCAGGAGCGCACCCCGCTCGGCGGCCGAGCGGGCGTCCTCCTCGGGGATGCCTCCCTCCGGTCCCACGACCAATGAGATCGCGCGTGGCGCCTGCGCAGGAAGCACCTCGGGCAGCCCCGAGGTCGCGCCCTCCCACAGCACGACGAGCGTGCCGGCCTCCAGAGCCGCGTCCATGCCCTCGTCCCAGGGCATCGGCCCGCCGACCTCGGGCAGGAACCGGCGGCGGGACTGCTTCGCCGCCTCCCGGGCCACCGTGGCCATCCGCTCGGCGGCTCGGGCGGCTCGCTCCGCGGGCCACCTGCGCACGCTGCGACTCGACTCCACGAGCACCACCGCGTCGACCCCCACCTCGGTCAGCTTCTGCACCGCCCAGGTGAGCCGCTCGCCCTTCGGCGCCGCCATCAGCACCCGGACCGTCGGGGAGCGCGGCGCCTCGCCGCTCCGTTCCTCCACCTCAACGACGAGGGCGCCTCGGTCGGCGCGCACGATGCGGCCGACCGCCAGGCCGCCCGCGCCGTCCGAGGAGGTGACGCGGTCGCCGACGCGAAGCCGGAGGGGGCCGAGCGCGTGACGCGCGTCGTCCCCGGACAGCTCGAGCGTGCTCCCGGGGTCGGCAACCCCGGCGAAGAAGTGCGCGAGGCTCACGGGGTCGCCCGCCACGAACGGCCGGCCACGTCGATCCTCAGCCCGGCCGCCGCAGGCGCCCCGGGGCATCGCCGTCGGTGCGCTCGCCGCGCAGCTCGGCAAGCTCCTCGACCAGCCGCCGCTCCCGCTTGCCGAGCGGGCCCGGCACGGCCACGTCGACCTGGACGAACAGGTCGCCACGGCCGCGCCGCCCGATCTCGGGCACCCCGCGGCCCTTCAGGCGCAGCACGGTCCCCGACCGCGTCCCGGCCGGGATCTTGAGACGCTCGGGGCCGTCGAGTGTCTCGATCTGCAGCTCGGCCCCGAGCATCGCCTGCGTCGCGGGAAGCTCGAGGATGGCGACGAGGTTCTGGCCGCTGCGCTCGAAGACGGCGTGGGGCGCGACCCGGAGCGAGATGTACAGGTCGCCGGGAGGGCCGCCACGGCGTCCGACCCGGCCCACGCCCTCGAGCCGGAGCTCGACACCGTCGGCGACGCCGGCGGGCACCTCGACCGTCACGGTGCGGCGCTCCGCGACACGCCCCTCGCCCCGGCAGGTGGGGCACGGCGACAGGACCTCCTCGCCCGTCCCGCCGCAGACCTCGCAGACGCGGTTCGCCATGACCGTGCCGAAGATGCTCCGACGGACGTCGGAGACCTGCCCCGCTCCCCGGCACCGACGGCAGGTCGTCGCGGCGGTGCCCTCCGCGGCGCCCGTCCCCCCGCAATCGGCGCACGGCGCGGCGGTGTCGAGCGGGACCTGCCTGGTCGCCCCGAAGACCGCCTCCTCGAACGACAGCTCGAGCCCGGCGCGCAGGTCGCTGCCGCGGCGGGTCCGGCTCGGGCCGCCCCGCGGCGATCCGCGGCCGCCGAAGAACGCCTCGAAGATGTCGCCGATGTCGCCCATGAAGCTGAACATGTCGGGGCTGAACCCCTCGCCCCCGAACAGGTCGTAGCGGCGGCGCTTCTCGGGATCGGAGAGCGTCTCGTACGCGAGATTGATCTCCTTGAACTTGTGGTCGGCCTCGGGATCGTCGCTCACGTCGGGGTGGTATTCGCGCGCGAGCCGCCGGTACGCCTTCTTGATCTCCTCGGGGGTCGCGTCGCGCCCCACGCCGAGGACCTCGTAGAGGTCGCGCGTCTGGGCCATCGGTCAGGCCGAGAGCTGGCCGACGAGATCGGAGAGCCGGCCGGCGACCGCGCGCGCCGTCGACATCACGGCGGGATACTCCATGCGCGTCGGGCCGATCACGGCGACGGTTCCCACGATGCGGTCACCGAAGCCGTAGCGCGCCAGCACCACGCTCGCCTCGCGCAGGGCGCGCAGCGGGTTCTCGCTCCCGATCCTCACGAGGAGCGGCCCGCCCTCGATGGGACGCCCGACCTGCAGCAGCCGGATGACGGCCGTCCGCTCCTCGAGCGTCTCGACGAGACGGCGGAGCGTCTCGCGATGCTCGAACGCCTCCTCGCCCGCGATGTTGGCCACGCCGCCCAGGAAGACCGGCTCGGGCTCGTCCTCGAGCTGCTCCAGCGCGTCGGCGACCGCGGC
The DNA here is from genome assembly GCA_036396755.1 of Actinomycetota bacterium. Taxonomy (GTDB): domain Bacteria; phylum Actinomycetota; class UBA4738; order UBA4738; family CALAEC01; genus DASWKG01. The sequence continues at coordinate 20,770 of DASWKG010000069.1, read as the reverse complement.
CAGGAGCGGGGCCCCCGCCCCCGGCTCGGCGGCCAGCGCCCGGCTCATCGCGCGGACCTCGGCGTACGAGCGCCCGGGCAGCGCCTCCGCGAGACGGCCCGACACCGCATGGACGAGGGATCCGTCGGGCTGCTCGCTGAACTCCAGCGCCCGCTTGTGCACGCGCCCGGTGTCGCTCACGACCAGGAGGAGCACGGAGCTTCCGACCACCAGCAGCTCGGCGTGCGTGACGAGCTCGTCGGCCGGACGCGGCGGGATCGCGATGGCCGCATGGCCCGTGAGCCGCGAGAGCAGCTGCGTCGCGCCCTGGAGCGCCACGTCGACGTCGCCGAAGGGGTCGTCGAAGAAGTCGACGATGCCGCGCCGGAGGATCGCCGGAAGGGGAAGACGGGTGGGGAGTGTGTCCACGAAGTACCGGTACCCGCGGTCGGTCGGGATGCGGCCGGCCGATGTGTGCGGCTGCACGAGGAACCCGAGCTCCTCGAGCACCGCCATCTCGTGGCGCACGGTCGCCGGGCTCACGCCGAGGCGGTACCGGCGCACGATCGCCCCGCTCCCCACGGGCTCGGCCGTGCGGATGTAGTCACGCACGACGGCCCGCAGGATCCGGGCCTTCCGCTCCTCCAGGGTCGACATCACGACCATAGTATTAGCACTCGAGGACCGAGAGTGCTAGCAACCGCCCCTTCATCGCCCGGCGGCGGCGAGCACGACCTCGTTGGCGAGGAGCATGCCGGGCTCGGTGAGGGTGAAGCGATCGCCGTCGACGCGGGCCAGGCCCCGGCCGGCGAACTCCTCGGCCACGCCCTCCGGCAGCCAGGCCGTGGGCACGCCCTCGGCCAGCCGCAGGCCGAGGAGGAGCTGCTCCAGGCGGCGCTCCTCCGCGTCGGGGACCTCCTCGCCGCCGGTCGGCGGGCGGCCCTCGGCGAGCGTCTCGATGTAGGTGCCGGGGGGCCGGAGGTTCCACCATCGCCGGCCGTCGCGAAAGGAGTGCGCGCCCGGGCCGAGCCCGAGGTAGGGCCGGTCCTGCCAGTAGCCGAGGTTGTGGACGCACTCGCGCCCCGGCAGCGACCAGTTCGAGACCTCGTAGTGCTCGTAGCCGGCCCGGGCCAGCCGCTCGCAGGCCGCCTCGAACATCGCGGCCTGCAGGTCGGGGTCGGGAGGCAGCGTGGCCCCGAGCGAGACCCGACGGCCGAGCGGGGTCCCGGGCTCGATCGTGAGCGCGTAGCAGGAGAGGTGGTCGGGGCGGAGCTCGATCGCGCGGTCGAGCGTCCGCTCCCAGGACTCGAGCGACTCGCCTCGCGCCCCGTAGATCAGGTCGAGGTTCACGTCGTCGAAGCCCGCGGCCCGGGCAGCGTGGAAGGCGCGCACCGCCGACTCGGCCGAGTGCAGCCGCTCCAGCGCGGCGAGCACCTCGGGATCGAACGACTGGAGCCCCATCGAGAGACGGTTCACGCCCCCGGCGCGGAGCGCGACCAGATACGCCTCGTCGACCGTGTCGGGGTTGGCCTCGCAGGTGACCTCGGCGCCGTCCGCGATCGCGAATCGCTCGCGGAGGTGCGCGAGGATCGCCCCGATCGTCTCGGGGGCGAGCGTCGTCGGCGTCCCTCCGCCGAGGAAGACGGAGACGAACGGCACGCCGTCCCAGCCGGGCGAGGCGAGGTCGGCCTCGCGCATGAGCGCCTCGACGAACGGCGACTTCAGGTGTTCGAGGCCGGCGTGCGCGTTGAAGTCGCAGTAGCCGCAGCGCGTCAGGCAGAACGGCACGTGCACGTACAAGCCCGCGGGGGTCGCCGTCACTGGCCCCCTCCCCCGTCGACGCGCAGGGCGGCGATGAACGCCTCGTGCGGCACGTCGACCTTGCCCACGCGGCGGAGGCGCTTCTTCCCCTCGCGCTGGCGCTCGATCAGCTTCCGCTTGCGGGTGATGTCGCCGCCGTAGCACTTCGCGGTCACGTCCTTGCGCTTGGCCTTCACGGTCTCCCGCGCGACGATGCGGCTCCCGATCGCGGCCTGGATCGCCACGTCGAAGAGCTGGCGCGGGATCAGCTCCTTCAGCCGCTCGACCATCTGCCGTCCGTACACCGATGCCTTCTCGCGATGCACGACGGCCGAGAACGCGTCGACGGCGTCGCCGTGGAGCATCAGGTCGACGCGGACGAGGTCGGCCTTCTCGTAGCCCCCGTGCTCGTAGTCGAGCGACGCGTACCCGCGCGTGCGCGACTTCAGCTGGTCGAAGAAGTCGAAGATGATCTCGGCGAGCGGCAGCAGGTAGCGCACCTCGACCCGCTCGGGCGAGAGATACCGCATCTCCTCGAGCGTCCCGCGCCGCGTCTGACACAGGTCCATCACCGCGCCCAGGTACTCGGTCGGCGTCACGATCATGGCGAGCACGTACGGCTCCTCGACGTGGTCGTAGGTCCCCGGCGGCGGCATCTCGGAGGGGTTGTGGACCTCGAGGTCCTCCCCTCCGCGCACCACGTGGAACTCGACGTTCGGCGCGGTCGCGATGAGCTGCAGCCCGAACTCGCGCTCGAGGCGCTCGCGCACGATCTCCATGTGGAGGAGGCCCAGGAAGCCGCAGCGGAACCCGAAGCCGAGCGCGCGCGACGACTCCGGCTCGAACACGAGCGACGCGTCGTTCAGCTGGAGCCGCTCGAGCGCGTCGCGGAGGTCCGGGTACTCGTCGCCGTCCTCGGGGAACAGGCCGCTCCAGACCATCGGCTTCGGCTCCCGGTAGCCCTCCAGCGCCTCGACCGCCTGCTTGCCGACGGTGATCGTGTCGCCGACCTTCGCCTGGCGGACGTCCTTGACGCCGGTCACGAGGTAGCCCACCTCGCCGGCGCCGAGCGACGGCACGATCACCGGGTCGGGCGCGAAGACGCCGACCTCCTCGGCGTCGGACTCGAGCCCGGTCGCCATCATCCGGACCTTCGACCGAGACGGGAGCTGCCCGTCCATAACCCGGATGTAGGCCACCACGCCGCGGTAGGTGTCGTACGCCGAGTCGAAGATCAGGGCGCGCGGCGGCCCGGCCGGATCACCGGACGGCGGCGGGACGCGCTCGATCACCGCCTCCAGCATCGCGGGGACGCCCTCGCCGGTCTTGCCCGACACCTTCAGGACCTGGTCCTCGGAGACGCCCACCAGCTCGGCCATCTCCCGCACGGCCTCGGGGACGTCGGCCGAGGGGAGGTCGATCTTGTTCACGGCGGGGATGATCGTGAGGCCGGCCTGCTCGGCGAGGTGGTGGTTCGCGAGCGTCTGCGCCTCGAGCCCCTGCGCGGCGTCGACCAGGAGGATCGCGCCCTCGCAGGCGGCCAGCGCGCGGGAGACCTCGTAGGTGAAGTCCACGTGCCCGGGGGTGTCGATCAGGTTCAGGACATAGGCGATGCCGTCCTGCTCGTAGGCGAGGCGCACGGCCTGGGCCTTGATCGTGATGCCCCGCTCCCGCTCGAGGTCCATCTTGTCCAGGTACTGCTCGCGCATCTGACGCTCGGCCACCGCGTGCGTGATGTCGAGGAACCGGTCGGCAAGCGTCGACTTCCCGTGGTCGATGTGGCTGATGATGGCGAAGTTCCGGATGCGGCTGAGCTCGGTCACCGGCCCATCGTATCCGCGTGGGCGGCGCTCGGACCGCTCCGAGCGGGGCGCCCGCCCGCGGTGAGGCCGGTGGGCCCCGTGCTAGAATCCGCGGCCGTAGGAGGACCCATGGCCAACATCAAGTCCCAGATCAAGCGGAACCGTCAGAACGAGAAGCGCCGCCAGGCGAACAAGGCGGTGCGCACGCGCCTGAAGACCGAGGCGAAGGCGGTCCGCACCGCGGCCGAGGCGGGCGACGCCGCCCAGGCCCAGGCCGCCCTCCGCACGGCCGCTCGAGACATCGACCGGGCCGCCTCCGAGCGCGTCCTCCACCCCCGCACCGCGGCGCGCCGCAAGTCGCGCCTTGCGCGAGCCGCGGCGCGCGCCGCCGGCTCTCCCTCCCCCGAGACCCCGGTCGAGGCCTAGCCCCGCAGCGCGGGCTCGCCCGCGATCCGCGCGACCAGCTTCGCCAGGACCACCTCCGGCGCGCCCCCGAGCTTGATCTGCGCGTCGGCCTCGACCACGCGGGTGAGCAGATCGACGAGCTCCCCCTCCCCGAATCGAGCGACCTGCTCGCGGTAGCGGCGAACCTGCCAGTCGAAGCGGAGGCCGGCGGCCCGGGCCGCCTCGGCGGGCTTCATGCCCGGCGGGACGCCCGCCACGCGCAGCAGCTCCCGGAGGCGGGCGGCCACGCCGCCGAGGATCGCGAGCGGCTGCTCTCGGGCGTCGAGCATCGCCCGCAGGTGGCGGACGGCGGCGGGGCCCTGCCTGCCGAAGGCCGCGTCGCACAGCTCCCAGATCCGGCGGTCGCCGAGGCCGCGGAACTGCGCGCCGACCGTCTCGGGCGTCACCCCCTCGCGCGGGAACGCGTTCGCGATCTGCGCGACCGACTGCGCGAGGAGGGCCGGGTCCTCCCCCACCGTCTCGATGAGCGCGGTCGCGCCGGCCGGCGTCGAGGGGATGCCGCGCTCCTTGGCGCGGGCGATCACCCAGCGGGGAAGCTCCTTGCGCTCGACCCCGACCCGCTCGATGTGGGCCCTTCCCTGCAGCATCTTGCTCATCCGGGCGGGTGGGCCCTTCGCCCGCGCGGAGACCGTGACGGCGAGCACCAACCGTGCGTCGGGGTTCGGCTCGAGGGCGTAGGCGGCGATCGCGTCGACCGAGTCGGCCTTCAGGTCCTGGGCCTCGGCGACCAGGAGGCCTCGCCGCTCGCCGAAGAGCGAGGGAGTGGCCAGGTCGGCCAGCAGCCCCCCGTGCCAGGCCTCGCCGTCCACCTCGCCGAAGGGATCGTCGCCGAGCGCCCGGTGGGCGGCCTCCCGAAGCAGGAAGGCGCTCTCGCCCCAAAGCATCACCACCGGGTGCGCTGGCATCGCCGCGATTCTACGGCCGCCCGCCGACGGTGACCCGCCCGGCTCACGCCGCCGCGGCGAGCTCGAGGCTCGTCCCGCGGACGAGGACCCGGATGTCGCCGCTCAGATCGGTGCGGACCACCCCGCTCCCCGCGGCCCGGAGCGCATCGAGCATCTCCGGCGCCGGATGCCCGTAGTCGTTCTCGCCGACGCTCACGACCGCGAGCCTCGCGCCCACCGCCTCGAAGAAGGCCGGGTCCGAGGTGGCGCCGCCGTGGTGCGGGACCTTGAGCAGGACCGCCGACACGGCGTCGCCGTCGTCGAGCAGGTCCTGTTGGGCGGGCACCTCCGCGTCGCCCGGGAACAGCACCGCGCCGCCACGATAGGTGACGCGGAGCACGATCGAGTCGTCGTTCGGCGAATCCACCGCGCACTCGTCGGGCCCGAGCACCTCGAGGAAGAGGTCGCCGAGACGAAGGAGCTCTCCGCCGCGCGGGTGACGGACGGGCACGCCCTCCGAGGCGGCCGCGGCGAGCAGGTCGCGGTACGCGGGCGAGTCGCCGGGGCAGCCGGGCTCGAGGAGCAGCCCGACCGGGTGCCGGGAAAGCACCTCGGGGAAGCCGGCAACGTGGTCGGCGTGCGCGTGGGTGGCGACCGCGAGGTCGATGCGACGGATGCCCAGCGCCGCGAGCCGGGTGGCCACGAGGTCCCGGTCGGGCCCGGCGTCGATCAGGACGGTTCCTCCCTCCGGGGTCCGCACCACGGCCGCGTCCCCCTGCCCCACGTCGAGGAACACCACCTCGAGGGCGTCGCCGCCCGGCGCCGGACCCACCAGGGCGGCGACCAGCACGATCGGCGTCCCGGTCGCGAGGAGCCCCAGCCGGACACGAGGCCGGGCGCGCCGGAGAAGGACCACCGCGGCGGCGGCGGCGAGCACCGGGAGGACCCACCACGCGCCGACGAGCGTGGGGGCCGGAAGACGCGCGCCGCGGTCGGCCACCGCGGCCAGGTAGGCGATCGGGATGCGGGCGACCGCGCCCACGGCGACCCCGGCGGGGGGCCACAGCAGCGCGAGCCCGGCCGCCGCCGCGCCCAGCAGGAACGCGGGCCCCACGGCCGGGAGCGCGAGGACGTTCGCCACGAGGGCGGCCGTCGGCACCGAGCCGAACGTGAGGAGAAGGAGCGGGGTGACGGCGGCCTGCGCCCCAACCGTCGCGCCGACGGCGAGCGCCACCGGCCGGGGGAGCCGCCCGAGCCGGTCGGCGACGCGTCCCCCGAACGCGAGGATGCCCGCGGTGGCCGCCGCCGACAGCCGGAAGCCCAGCGAGGTGGCGAGCCGAGGGTCGGCGACCAGCAGGGCCAAGCACGCGACGCCGAGGAGGCCGGCGGCGTCGCGCCGGCGCCCGGCCGCGACCGCGAAGAGCGCCAGGGAGGCCATCGCCGCCGCCCGCAGCACCGACGGCTCCCACCGCGTCACGAGGGTGAAGAGCGCGACGACCAGGAGCCCGACCACGAGGCGGGCTCGGCGCCCGAGCCGGAGGAGCGCCGCGGCGGCGAGCACCGGCCCGAGGATCATCGCCACGTTCGCCCCCGACACGGCGACGAGGTGCCCGAGGCCCGACGCGCGGAGGTCCCGTGCCAGCTCGGGGTCGATGGCGTCGGTCCGCCCGATGAGGAGGCCGAGGACCAGCCCGGCATCGCGGCGCGGGAGCGCGCGGAACGCGCCGCGCGCGAGCCCTTCCCGGACCGCCGCGGCGACCCGCAGCGGGAGGCCGGATGGTGGCGCTGCCGACAGACGGCCGACCGACACGATGCCGGCGACACCGCGCGACGCGAGGAACCGCTCGAAGCTCGAGGGCCCGAGCGGGTGGAAGAGCCCCGCGCCCTCGAGGCGGCTTCCGGCGACGAACCGGGCCGGCGGGCCCTCCTCGCTGAGCCAGACACGGAACGGCCCGGCCGGGGACGACCCCGCCGGCGCCAGGGAGACGACGGCCTCCGCCCCCCAGCCGAACTCGAAGCCCCGCGGGTCCTGTGCCGCCACTCCCGAGAAGGACACCCAGCGCCCATCGAACGGAGGAGGGGAGGCGGAGGTTCGGAGTGCCCCCCAGCCGACCCCCAGCACGAAGACCGCCAGGAGGGCGGCGACCTTCGCGCGCCTTCGCCGAGGCGCCGGTGGCGCGAATCCCGCCGCGAGGAGGATCCGCTCGCGCTCTCCGAGCGGCGGGAGGAGCCCGCGCTCGCGCAGCAGGGCCAGCGCCCTCGTTCGACGCCCGAGGCTCACCGCGAGAAGGACCGCGCCCGCCCCGAGGGCCCCGGCTCCCTGGGGCCGGCCCAGCGACGACGAGAGCATCACGATCCCGGCTCCGAACGACACGGCGGCGGCGGCGGGCCACCACATCAGACCGTCACGAGGTCGCGGAGCTCCTCGAGGGTGACCTCCCCGATGCCGCTGACCTCGAGCAGCTCCTCGACCACCCCGAACGGCCCGTGCTCGTCCCGGTACTGGATGATCGTGGCCGCAAGCACCTCCCCGATCCCCGGCAGGGTCTCGAGGGCCGCCGCATCGGCGGTATTGATGTTCACCAGAGCGGTGGTGAGCCCCGGCACCGAGCCGGCCGGGGCCGCGGCGGCGTCTGCCTGCCGCGGGACCAGCACCTGCTGACCGTCGGTGAGGAGCGCGGCGAGGTTCAGCGCGTCGAGCATCGCCCCTCGCCGGGCGCCCCCCGCCGCCTCCAGCGCGTCGACAACGCGGTCGCCCACGCGCAGCTCGTAGACGCCGGGGCGCCGCACCCAGCCGGCCACGTGGACGATCACCGGGGCAGCGGCGGGGCTGGGACCGACGGCCGGAGAGGCCGGCCCGCTCGCGGCGCCGGCGGGCTCCACGGTGACCGGCCTCGGGAGGGAGCGGACGTACCAAGCCCCCGCGCCGCCGACCGCGAGGAGCACGACAAACAGAGCCGCCGCCAGCTCGCGTCGGCTCAGGCCCGCCAGCCAGTCGCGGATACCTCCGTCCACGCCCTTCGTCCCGGGGGAGGACGGCCGGACCCTACCACCCCCCTCCGACATGAACGCTTCGGCGCATCCGGTCGCTATGCTTGCGCCCATGGACATCGTGGACCCGAAGATCGAGACCTACCTGAAGGACCTGCTCGGGGGCGACCATCCCATCGCCGACGAGATGGAGGAGCTGGCGCGCGAGCGCGACTTCCCGATCGTGGGCCGTGCGGTCGGCGTGACCCTCGAGGTGCTGGCCCGGGCCGTCGGCGCCCGCCGCGTCCTCGAGATGGGATCCGGCTACGGCTACTCCGCCTACTGGTTCGCGCGCGCCGTCGGCGAGGGCGGCGAGGTGCACATGACCGAGGGCGACCCGGCCAACCAGGAGCGGGCCATGGACTTCCTCGGCCGGGCGGGATTCGCCGGCCGCGTCACCTCCCACGTCGGGAACGCGCTCGAGATCATCGACGAGGTGCCCGGCGAGCTCGACGTGGTGTTCAGCGACATCGACAAGGGCGACTACCCCACCGCCTGGGAGAAGGCGCGCGAGCGGATCCGCGTGGGGGGCCTCTACCTCTGCGACAACGTGCTCTGGTCGGGCCGCGTGGTGGCCGGCGAGGTCACCGACGACGTCCGTCCCGGCTGGACCGAGCGCATCAAGGAGCACAACGCGGCGGTCGCCTCCGACGAGCGCTACCGCTCGACGATCGTCCCCACGCGCGACGGCGTGATGGTGGCGGTTCGGATCTCCTGAGCGCTACCGGCTGACCAGGTTGACCAGCCGGGGGGGCCGCGCGATCACGCGGGCCACCTCGCGGCCCTCGAGCGCGCGCCGCACCTTGTCGCTCGCCCTCGCCGCCGCGACCGCGTCGTCCTCGGAGACGTCGGCCGCGACCTCGATCGTGTCGCGGACCCTGCCGTCCACCTGCACGACGAGGGTGGCTGTCTCCTCGGCCGCCAGCTCGGGGTCGAACGACGGCCAGGACCGCCGGTGCACGCTGCCGGCGTTCCCCCAGACCTCGCGCCAGATCTCCTCGGTGATGAACGGCGCCATCGGCGCGAGCATGGGCACGAGCGCCTCCATGGCCTGTCGGCCCGAGCCTCCGGCGTCGACCGTCCGCCGCACCCCGTTCGTGAGCTCCATCAGGCGGGCCACCGCGACGTTGTTGCGGAACCGCTCGTAGAGGCCCGTCACCTCGCGGATCGTCCGATGGGTGAGCCGGCGGAGCTCCTCCGGGTCCTCGCCCGAGGCGCCGGTCACCTCCTGGGCCAGGCGCCAGACCCTCCCCAGCCACGAGTGCACCCCCGACGGCGAGACGGTCGCCCAGTCGATGTCGTCGTCGACCGGCCCAGCGAACAGCATCGTGAGCCGGATCGTGTCGGCCCCCCACCGCTCGATCAGCGGGCCCGGCTCGACGATGTTGCCCTTGCTCTTGCTCATCGCCGCGCCCTGCATGATGACCATCCCCTGGTTGAGGAGGCGCGGGAACGGCTCGCGGAACGAGACCAGCCCCATGTCGTGCAGGACCTTGGTGAAGAACCGCGAGTAGAGCAGGTGCAGGATGGCGTGCTCGATGCCGCCGGTGTACTGGTCGACGGGCATCCATCGCTCGACCTCGACGGGGTCGAAGGCGCGCTCGTCGTCGGCGGGCGAGCAGTAGCGGTAGTAGTACCAGGAGGAGTCGACGAAGGTGTCCATCGTGTCGGTCTCTCGCTTCGCCGCCGCGCCGCACCGCGGGCACGACACGTCGACGAACGCCGAGTGGGCGGCCAGCGGCGACACGCCCTTCGGAGAGAAGTCGACGTCCTCGGGCAGCACGACCGGCAGGTCGGTCTCCGGCACCGGCACCTCGCCGCACGACGGGCAGTGGATGATCGGGATCGGACAGCCCCAGTACCGCTGGCGGGAGATCAGCCAGTCGCGCAGCCGGAACGAGATGGCCCGGCGGCCGAGGCCTTTCTCCTCGAGCCACGCGATGACGCGGTCGATCGACCCCGGTGACGGCGTGCCGTCGAACCGGCCCGAGCGCACCATCACGCCCTCGTGGGGATAGGCCTCGGTCATCTCCGAGCCGTCGACCGCCTCGCCCTCGGGCTGGATCACCACCCGGACCTCCAGCCCGTGCTCTCGGGCGAACTCGAAGTCGCGCTGGTCGTGGCCGGGGACGCCCATCACCGCGCCGGTCCCGTACTCCATCAGGACGTAGGGCGCGACGAAGCACGGCACCTCCTCCCCGTTGACCGGGTTCACGGCGTGGACGCCGAGCGCGATCCCCTCCCGGCTCTCGGCCTGCTCGCGGCTGCTCGTGGGGGCCGCCTGCAGACGATCGAGCAGGGTCTTCACCGGCTCCGCGGTGCCGCCCCGCTCCGCCAGCACCGTCACCAGCGGATGCTCGGGCGCGAACACGAAGAACGTCACGCCCCACAGCGTGTCGGGACGCGTCGTGAACACCGTCACGCGGTCCCCGGTCTCGGCGATCTCGAACTCGACCTCGGACCCCTCGGACCGCCCGATCCAGTTGCGCTGCATCGACAGCACGCGGTCGGTCCACCCCTCGAGCAGCGCCATGTCGTCGAGGAGCGCCTGGGCGTAGTCGGTGATCTTGAAGAACCACTGGGTGAGGTCCTTGCGAACCACCGGCGTGTCGCATCGCTCGCAGAGCCCGTTCACCACCTGCTCGTTGGCCAGGACGGTCTGGTCGTTCGGGCACCAGTTCGCGGCGGCGAGCTTCCGGTAGGCCAGGCCCCGCTCGAACAGCTTCAGGAACAGCCACTGCGTCCAGCGGTAGTACTCGGGGTCGCAGGTGTTGAACCGGCGCGACCAGTCGAACGACGCCCCGTAGCGCTTGAATGAGGCCGCCTGCTTCTCGATGTTCTCGTAGGTCCACTGCTTGGGGTGGACCCCGCGCTTGATCGCGGCGTTCTCGGCGGGCAGGCCGAACGCGTCCCACCCGATGGGATGAAGGACGTCGTTCCCCTGCATCCGCTGGAAGCGCGCGACCGCGTCGCCGATCGCGAAGGCCTCGGCGTGACCCATGTGGATGTCGCCCGAGGGGTACGGGAACATGTCGAGCGCGTAGAAGCGGGGGCGCTCGTCATCGTCCCCCACCGCCTCGTCGAGGCGATCCTCCTCCCAGGCGGCGACCCACCGGGGCTCGATCTCGTCGGGCCGGTACTCTCGCATCGGTCCCGGCAGGGTACTACGCTACCTCGCCGACCGGCTCGCCTTGGCAGGGCCCTCCGGGGGCGGATATCGTATCGGGACCCACTCGGCCGGACCCGGTGACGATGAAGGAACCCAAGCTATTGGCGGAGACCCCTGAGCTGCCCGCGGAGGCAGCGCGCCGGCGCGACCCCCGGACGCTCCTGAAGAAGCTGGCCCACTTCCTGGCCGCGCTCTTCCTGTTCATCCTGGCCATCCAGCTCATGAAGAGAGGCGGCCAGTCGATCTCCCCCCGGCTGGAGGGCACCTTCCCGGTCGACAACATGGTCAGCACGCTCGGCCTCGGATGGCTGAGCGCCTACCTCGTCCTGTCCGGCTCCCCCGTCGCCGTCGTCGCCCTCACCCTGTTCGCGACCGGGGGCATCAACCGGGCGCAGACCTTCACGATGCTCACCGGTTCCCGGATGGGGGCCGCCTTCATCGTCCTTCTCGTGGGGTTCATGTACTCGATGCGGGCGAAGACACCCGACCGCCGCCGGGCCAGCATCGGGATGGGGGTGCTCGCCCTGTCGCTCACTGCGGTCGTCTACATCCCCGGCATGCTGATCGGCTACGGGCTCCTCAAGAGCGGGATGTTCGCCGGGGTCAACTGGCACGCCTCGTCCCAGATCAGCTCGGTGATCGACGCGCTCTGGGGCCCGATCGTCACATTCGCCGCGGGCCTGCTCCCCGCCCCGCTTCTGTTCCCCCTCGGCCTCGCGACGATCCTCGTCTCGTTCAAGCTGCTCGACTACGTGCTCCCCTCGCTCGACGGCGAGCGCCACGCCGGCAGGGGCGCCCACTGGCTCACGAAGCCGTGGCCGATGTTCGCGCTCGGGTCCCTGGCGGCGCTGCTGACGCTGTCGGTGTCGGTGGCCCTGACCGTGCTCGTTCCGCTGGCCAGCAAAGGCTACATCCGTCGGAAAGAAGCCATCCCCTACATCATGGGGGCGAACATCACGACGCTGGCCGACACGCTGGTGGCCGCGATGCTGCTGGGCAGCTCCGTCGGGGTCCAGGTGGTTCTGGCGGGGACGATCGGCGTCACGGTGGTGACGCTGTTCCTGCTGGCCTTCTTCTACCGGCCGCTGCAGCGCGCGATCATGGCGCTCGACGAGTGGATCGTGGCAAAGACGCCGCGGCTGGTGATCTTCGTCGGCATCCTGTTCGTGACGCCCGTCGGCCTGATGTTCTCGGGCCGGCTCTTCTAGCCGCTACAGCGAATCCACGAACGGCGGCGCGACCTGGTCGTCGACCGGCGGGAGATCGTTGTGGTCGTGTCCGTGCTGGTCCGCTTCGGCATGCGTGTCGACGTACCCCTCGGGCTGCTCCTCGCCGTGCCCGGGCTCGTGCACGAGCCCCTCACCCTCCTCGACCTCGGGCAGCGGCTGGGCGGAGCCCAGGTGCCCCTCCTGGAGGAGCGCCGCCATGTCCACGCCCAGCACGTCGGGTTCGACGACCTCGACCACCGAGCGCCACGGCTCGCCGTTCGGCCCGAGCGCGGCCAGGTCCACCTCCTCGGGCTCCTGCGGCGTCTCGGTCTTGTCCAGCAGCAGGCGCACCACGGGCGTCGTGGGGTCGGTCTCGTGGTTCCGAACGACGAGCCCCAGCTCGCCGGTCGAGAGCCGGACCAGCGACCCGATCGGGATGACCCCCATGAGGCGAGTGAACGCCCGCACCAGCCGCCCGTCGTACCCCTTGCCCGACCCCGCCTCGAGGATCCCGAGGGCGCGCTGGCGGTCCTCCGCCTTGCGGTAGGAGCGGTTGCTGGTAACCGCGTCGAAGCAGTCCGCGACCGAGATCAGCCGCGCCGGCAGCGACGGGTGCGGGCGCCTCGAGAGCGACGGGTAGCCGGAGAGGTCGTAGGCCGAATGATGCTCGAGCACGATCGAGGCGGCCGGGTGCAGGAGGTCGCGGCTGGTCACGAAGACCAGCCCCGCGCCGTCCACCGGGTGCCGCTGGATCGCCCGCCACTGCTCCTCGCTGAGCTTGCCGGGGTGGTCGAGGACCTCCTTGGAGACCTTCATCTTGCCCACGTCGTGCAGGAGTCCGCCGAGGCCGAGGAGGATCACCTGCTCGCGCTCGAGCCCGACGGCGTACCCGAGGGCGATGGAGAGCATGGCCACGTTGACCATGTGGTAGTAGGTGTATTCGTCGTAGGACTTCACGGTCGTCACCAGCAGAGCCTGGACTGGGTCCTTCGCGATCTGGTCGGCGAGGTGCTCCACGATCGCCCGCGTCGAGGCGAGGTCGACCTTGTCCCCGGTCATGACCTGGGCCGCCGCCTGGCGCAGCAGCTCGAGGCCCGAGGCGTAGCTCTGGAAGAGCTCGCTCACCTCACGCTGACGCTGGTCCTCTCCGGGCAGCGACGGGACAACCCGGTTCAGCATCAGCCCGGTGAACATCGGGAGCTCCTCACCCTCCTGGCCGGCCACGAGCATCTGGCACAGCTGATCGACGTCCTCGTCGGTCACGCGGGCGAAGATCTCGATCGCCTGGATCTCGGCGCTCTCGAACGCTCGACGGAGCGTCGAGAGCGCGATCGACTCGTGGGCGAGCAGCGCGGGCCCCAGGTAGAAGCTGCCCCGCGCGATGAAGATCACCGCGGGCTCCCCCACCGCGTCGACGAGCCGGTGGCTCCGCTCGACGAGGTCGCGCACCGCCTCCAGGCGGTTGGGGTGGCGGTCGGGGTAGAGGCGGAACGTCTGCTGCACGGCCGACATCGCGCGCAGGAGCGCGCGGCCCTCCTCGGCCGCCTGCGGGGTCGGGTAGCCTCCGTTCATCCTCTCCGTCCCTTCGCGAGGTTCTTCGCCAGGTTCTTCGCGAGCCTCCGCAGCGCACCCGGCAGGCGTGGCTTGCTCCAGAACGACGCGAGCGAGGAGAGCAGCTCCCGGGCTCCGGGGAGCCCCTGGTGGCCCAGCGACTCGATCGCCCGGCGGCGGATCGAGAGATCGTCGGACGTCCGGGCGATGGTCCCGAGCGCCGGCACCGCGGCCGGGTTGACCAGGCCGCCGAGCGTGCTGACGGCCAGCTCGCGAACGCCCTGGTCGGGGTCGGCGCTCATCCTCGTCAGGCCGGAGACGTAGCCCGCTCCGAGCAGGTCCGTCAGGCCCAGGATCGCCTCCCTGCGCACCGCCGGGTGCTCGTGCGCGGCCGCCTTCTCGAGAAGGGGCCGCATCTCGCGCGTCAGGCCCGACCTCATGAGGATCGTCACGGCGTTGCGGGCCACGAACCACCGCGGGTCCTCGAAGCGCTCGACGACCCGGTCCTGGTGACCCTTCGCCATATCCGAGATGAGCCCGATGATGAATACCCGCCGCACCTTGTCCCGCTCCTCCGCGAGGAGCGTGAGGAGCCCCTCGATCGCATCGTCCCCGAGCGGCTCGAGCAGCTTCCTCGCGGCCTCGGGGCCGTCCTTCTCCGCCGCAGCGCGCAGGGTGTCGACCAGCGAGCCGTCGACGACCCGCTGTCCGTAGGAGCGGACCAGGCTGACCCACTCCTCGTCGCCGCCTCCCACCTCCGCGCCGCGCACCACCTCGACCAGCTCGTCGACCGCATCGGCCGTCCCGTCGCGCAGCGCGAGCCGCACGTCCTGCGACCAGAGGTCCAGCACCTTCTCGAATCGCTCGATGTCCTCCTCGTTCGTGACGTAGTCGCGGAAGGTCGCGACGGAGGCGGCCCGGAACTCGTCGTCGGAGCGGGGGAACTCCTCCAGAAGCTCGCGCGCGTCCTGCTCCTCGAGCACCTTGAGCTTGCTCGAGAGCAGGCGAGAGACGACGCCGGCCACGCGCTCACGGCCCTCGCGCTCGTCCTTCGTGAGCCGCGCCGGCTCCTCGGGGGTCTCGTGGATCGACGAGCGTCCCAGCAGGGCGACCGCCAGGCCCTTCAGGTCGCCGCGCCGCGCCCCGCGATCGCTCAGCTGCTGCGCGAGCTGGATCGGGTCCTTGTCCGCCTTCTCGGCCACGTCGGCGAGGGCCTCGACGACCTCGGTGTCGCTCATCGTCCCGAGCAGCCGCTCGGCGATGAGGTCGGAGCCCGCTCGGTCCACGACGCGGTTGAACAGCGCCTTCCGGGCGACCTCGGGAAGGTTGCGCACCGAGGTGTTGAGCTGGCGGTAGAGGTTGGGATCGTCGGCGAGGTCCTGGGGCAGGGCCGCCAGCAGGTCCCGCAGCCGCTCGAAGACGGACTCGGCCTCGCGCCCTCCGATGCCGCTCCCCCGGCCGCTCTCGGCGAGATCGGTGAGCGACTCTCCGTGCTGGATGCGCTCCCAGACCTCCGCCTGCTCGGCCGTGAGGCCCGCCGAGAGCGCCGCGTCCACCGCCTGGGGCTCCACCTCGCCGAGGACGATCGAGGAGACGTTCCTCTCCCGCAGGAGCGCCGCGGGACCTCCCGCGCCCTCCACCTCGGCGGGCATCTGCGTGAGGACCCCGTAGAGGGCGGCCAGGTCGTTCGAGTCCGGCGCCGAACGGACGCGCAGGCGCTCGCCCCGCCGTTCGTAGCACGCCAGGGCGAGCCGTGAGAGAGCCTCGTCCTCGGGGAGCTCGTCCTCCTCCGTCCTGAAGGTGGAGCCGTGCACCTCCACCACCACCGTTCCGAACACCAGGGCACGGTCGGCGGCGCCCCGGATGCGCTCGACGGCGCCCGTGAAGGCGGCCTGCTCGAGGTTCCCGGGAAAGAGTCGGTAGGCAGACAGTCCGATGGACAGCTGCTGCAAGAGGGCTACGGTTGCGCCCCGGGCTTCCTGCTCGCTCGACATGGGCCCGGTCTCAGTATCGGCACGAAACCGCCCGTGGATGAGCGGCAAGCTCAGGATCCGGAAAAAGCAGACGGGCCGGGCAAGAGCCCGGCCCGTCCTCAGGAGCCCCTGCTGCCTAGCAGCTCGGCAGCGGGAACAGGCAGCGCGTCGGTCGCGTGGTCATCGGGGTCGCCAGCATCCGGTCCCCGCCCGCCGCCTGGCGGATGAAGATCGGGTTGCCGACGGGCTTCGGCCCGCCGACCGGGTTGCGCAGCGTCGTGTCGCCGGAGGCGAGGAACAGGTCGCCGTCCTTGTCGAAGTTGATCGTGAAGAAGTCCCCGAGCCGGCGGTCGCCGTTCTCGAAGCTGGGGTTCGCGTTGCAGGTCGTCCCCGACAGGCAGATCGCCCCGTCGTGGATGAACCGGCCGCTCGCGTTCACCACGGTGAACTGCGGCTCGACGAACCGGGTGGAGCCGTCGGAGCACTCCACGGTCGTCCCGGTCGCGTTGTGGGTGACCGCGGCGTAGATGTAGAACTGCCGCGGCTGGCCGGCGAGGGTCTGGTACCAGGTGAACGCGACGCGGTCCTCGTCGCCCGCGATGATCCACGGCCAGAGGGCGTCCCCGGCCGGGGTGGGCACGGTGAGCCTGCTGGCGTTCGCGCGGCCCTCCTCGCGGTCGTAGTACCCGAAGGTGACCTGGCCGTTGGCGTTGGTGTCGGTGCCGCCCTGGTAGCCGCCCGCTCCCGCGGTGAAGACGTTCCCGGCCTTGTCCACGGCGATCGCGTCGAAGAAGCTCACGCTGGAGCCCATCGGGCCGAAGCTGTGCGACTCCCACGACTGCGCGTCGTCATCGCTGATCGCGAAGCCGCTGCCGCTGGGACCGATGATGCCGTCGTCGGGGTTCAGCGGGTCGGGCACCGGCTTGCTCGTGATGTCCGGCCCGGGAAGGAGGCTCCAGGTCACGCCACCGTCGGTGGAACGAAGCATGTTCCGCGGGCTGTTGATGTAGAGGAAGACCTCGTCCTCCTCAAGCGCCACCAGCCAGGGGCGGTCGCCGCTGAAGGCCTCGGGGGTGCCGATCGGGTACGACTGCCCGTCGTCGGGGCTCTTGAACACGGCGACGTTCGCGAGGTCGATCTCGGTGTTGTAGATGTTGCCGGCCTGGTCGATCGTGAAGTCGGGGTCGGAGAACCCGGTCGTCTGCGGCGAGTGGGGCCCGACTCCGGTCCCCGCGAGCCCGATGTACTCCCAGGTCGTGCCGTCGTCGGTGGAGCGCCAGTTCAGCACCTGGTTGAAGTAGCCGACGAGGAAGTCGCCGGCGCCCGGCGCCGCCTGGGGGTTCTTGTAGACGTGGGTCGTGCCCGCGTGGGCCGAGACGCTGATCGAGCCGTCCTGCCCGACGATGGAGACGGGCTCGCCGCCGGCGCGCGCGGTGTCGATGAACTGGGGAGCCTCGAAGCTGACGTCGGGAGCCTCGACGGTGGGACAGGTGACCTCCTGCGCGCCGATGCCGGTGAACGGCACCACGCCGAGCAGCAGGCCTTGGACGAGCAGGACCGGGACGCGCCGTCGCATGCGGTTTCCCCTTTCGATAGGTGTCGTTACCCGGATTTCGTCCCAGAACCCTTCGATACCTTTGTGCAAGTGCACAAATGAGGGCAGATCATGACAGATGGTGCCCGGCCGCCCTCCCGGATGTCTCGCCTAGGCGTCGCCGAAGGCGCGGGCGGTGCCGTTCGCCCGGATCAGCCAGTAGCCCTGGCCGGAGGAGGTCCCGACGATGTCGACGACCGGCGACGCGCCCGTCTTCCGGAGCTCCCCGCGTGCCTCCGCGTCCCCGAGGGCGAAGACCCGCCCGTCCCCGGAGGCGAGCAGGACGCCGAGCGGCCCCGAGGGCGCGGCGGCCGCGATCGAGACCGCGCCGGAGCCCTCGGCGAGGTCGCCGAGCGGGAGCGCGTCTCCGAAGGGGACGACGCGGCCGTCGGCGGTGACGATCCAGTAGCCGAGGCCGGTCGTCGTGGCCACGAGGTCGACGACCTGGGCCTGCGCGTCGAGGCCCCCGAGCTGGGGCGCGTCCCCGAAGGCGAACACCTGCCCGTCGTCGCCCGCCAGCCAGTACCCGCGCCCGGTCGGCGTGGCCGCGATCGCGACGATCGCCGAGCCCTCGGCCCGCCCGCGCTGGGAGACGTCTCCGAACGCGGCGACGACCCCGGCATCGGTGACCAGCCAGTACCCGCGCCCGTCGGCGGTCGCGGCGATGTCGACGTAGGTCTTGCGGAACCCCGACGACGCCTTCGATCCGTGGTCCGGGGCACCGCGGGCGATCACGCCGCCCCCTCCGCCGAGCATGACGTAGCCCTCAGCCGAGGGCGCGGCGGCCGCGACGAACGTCCGGTCGGCGTTCCAGAACGAGGTCTTCTTGCGGGCGCCGGCCCACGAGAAGCTGAAGTGCACGTGGTCGGTGTGGGGGTGCAGCGCGTAGCCGCCGTCGGGATCCTTGCAGACCGCGCCTTTCTGAACGCAGTAGACCTCCCACTCGTTGTCCCACGAGCCCCAGATCCTCCGGTTCCAGACGATGTACATGACGCCCAGACGCCGCGCCATGGCCGCCTCGTTGCCGAACCGGTCGGTCTCGAGCAGCCAGCCGATCACGTCCTCGGCGTCCTTGCGCTCCCCGCGGCTCGAGGCGTTGCGGCTCCAGTCGAGCGCGCGCCCCTCCTTGTGCTCGCTCGTCCCGCCCACGTCGCAGGCACGACCGATCCCGATCCAGGACGTGCTGGGGTAGGCGGCCCGGAGGAGGTTGCCGAAGGCGGTGACGCCGGGCTTGGCGCTCGGCGAGCACGTGGCCTGGCCGTCGTAGCCGGCCGGGCCCTCGATCATCGGGCCGAACGCCGGCTCCTCCGGCGCCGCCGAGGCCCGAGCCGCCGGCAGGAGGGCGAACGCCAGCATGGCCGCGACGAGGCCCATGGCCCCGCGGCCGGCGATGCGTGCGGTGAGGTTGCTGATGCGACCACCCCGGGTGGGTCCCCAAGGCTTCACTCAAGGCTTCGGCTCGTGCGTGCCTGCTCCTTGAGTCGGCCGACCGGGTGGGATCCCGAGTACCCGTGTGGGGGACGGCTCAGGAAGCGGTGCCGCCGGCGGCCTCGGCAACCTGCTTCGCGTCGCCGCCGTAGATCCTCCCGATCCAGACCCTGCGCGGGCCCACGTCGAGCGCGCCGAACGGGAAGCCCCCGTCGAACTTCACCTCGACGGTGCCCAGCGGGCTCCGCTCCTCCACCCCCTTCGGGCTCGCCACGCTCCAGTAGCTGCCCTTCATCACGTAGAGGTTCCGATCGGTCACCGCCACGAGGACCGGCTTGGTCATCATCGTCCCGATCAGGCCGAAGAACAGAGCCCACCGCGGCCCCTCGAACCCGGGCGTGGAGGCCCGCATCGTCTCCCCCTCTTCGAGCAGCGGCGCCGCCTTCTCCGCGATCCTGGTCCTGGTCTTCTCACGCATGCGTCCCCCTCGGTTCGCGGTCGGACGGGATTCTACCCTTGCCTCGGAATCGAACGAGGGCGGCCGAACGCCG
This sequence comes from Actinomycetota bacterium, assembly GCA_036396755.1. Taxonomy (GTDB): domain Bacteria; phylum Actinomycetota; class UBA4738; order UBA4738; family CALAEC01; genus DASWKG01. Next base: position 1,336 of record DASWKG010000069.1, on the reverse strand, counting down.
CCCTCGTTCAACGATCGCTCTAGCTAGTAGCTAGAGGGTGATGTCCGTGCTTGAGAGGCCGCAGACACCGGCCACGTAGCAAGCCTCGGCAACGACCACATACTCGCCCGCGGGCAATCCCGCGACGTCGAGGCTCGACGAGAAGGACCCGTTCGCAACGACTGTGGCGTTATGCGTCAAGGACACGAGGGCGGGAGGCGTCCCGGCCGTGGCGATCCCGACCTCGACGGTAGCCGATGGCACCGTGGCCGGCTCGAAGTTCACCGTATCGAACGTTGTCCCGCACGAATAGAAACCGGCAGGTCCCCCGGTGGAGCCCGCGGGGCAGATCGACCCACCGGCGAACGCCGCGCCCTGCTCGATCATCGACCCGCCAACGGCGTTGATCCGGAACATCGGAACGGTCCACTCGACCTTGGTCGGCGTCATCGATCCTGAGAGGGTCGTCACGGTCGTGTACTGGCCGGTCGACAGGAGCTTGTTGAGGGCGAAACCGGGAGCGGTGCTCCCGTTGTTACGGCTCGCCTGCAGCCAGAGGCCGTCCTGCACCCCGTCGACCGAGATCGGCCACATGTAGGTAAGGGTGGGCACGTCCGGCAGGCTGTTGGGGTTGATCGTCCAGATGAACTTCAGGTTTGAAGATCCCGGAACACGCGAGATCGTCGCCTGGGTCACGTCGTAGGTGCTCGAGTCGCCGGCCTCGTCGGCGACGAGCGAGGGAACGTCGACGAAGGCGGCCGCACCGGAGACCTGAACGACACTTCCCGAACGGGAGGCGGTCAGGGTGTCGATGTGCGTCGCCGGCTGTGGGTCGGCTCCGGCGGTAGCCGGCACCAAAGCGATGGTCAGAGCAGCGATGGTGGCGAGTTTGTGATTGCGAAATCCCTTCATCATCTTGATCTGCCTCCTTTGATGCAGGTGCCCTAGCGGTTAGCGAGCATGAGGGCGGCCCGAAGGCCACCCTCATGCTCGAAAACGCCAGGCTAGATGGTGACTGTGGTGGTGCTCACGCCACAGCTGTTGGCGCCGTAGCAGGCCTGTGCGACGATGACGTACTCCCCGCTCTGCGAAGGCCTGGGGACGATCCCGGAGAAGGCGCCGGTGCCATTCACGGTCGCATTCTCACTCAGGGGCACCTGGCTCGCGGGGGTCCCTGCGGTGGCGATCCCGAGCTTCACCGTGGGACCGGGCACAACGTAGTCCTCGTCCTGCGTGGCCTGGTCGAACGCCACGAGGCCCCAGAAGGCGCCGGAGGTGGTCGGGACGACGGTGATGCCCTCGCCCGAGGCCGTGATCTTCTCACCGGCCGTCGCGCCGAGCTGGGACATCGGGACGT
>DASWKG010000068.1:0-14374 GCA_036396755.1 Actinomycetota bacterium | reverse complement strand
TCGTCGACCGAGCCCGCGACCACGAGCCCGCCCACGCGCATGCGGTCGCCGGGGACGGCCTCGGTCACCACCTCGGTCGGGGTCCGGTAGTAGACGAGGTTGCCGGCGAGCCCTCGGCTCGCGACCCATCCGAGCGCGGCGGCGATGAGCGCGACGCCCAGGATGAGCCGAGCTCGTTTGCCCCCGCCACCCATCACCGCCCGGCCCGCGCGGCCTCCAGGCGCTCCCGCGCCCGGCGGGCCCGGCGCCGAAGGAACGCCCAGTAGCCGGCCAGCGACAGGGCCGTCGCCGCGTAGCCGCCCGCGAGGTAGCCGAGGTAGCCGAGGTTATCCACCGTCGGCCTCCTCGGCGGCCACGGCGGCGCGCGGCCGCGGCTCCTCGGGCCGGACGGAGAGCGCCTCGCCGATCAGCGCCTCCTCGAGCCGTCCCACGCGAAGCCGCAGGGCCACGAGGTAGGAGTACGCGACGGTGAACGCGGCGACGCCGGCGAGGAGCGCGACGAGCATCGTCGCGTCGAGCGTGGGGGCGCCGAGCCGGATGATGGTCGGGTCCTGGTGCAGCGACCGCCACCACACCACCGACAGGTGCACGATGGGCACGTTCACGAAGCCGGCGATGCCGATCACCGCCGACCACCGCGCGCGCCGGGCCGGGCTCTCGGGCAGCCGTCGTACCGCGAGGTAGCCGACGTAGATCAGGAGCAGCACCGCGGTCGTCGTGAGGCGCGGGTCCCAGGTCCACCAGGTCCCCCAGATCGGCTTCCCCCACAGGGAACCCAGCACGATGGTGAGCGCCGTGAACAGCACCCCCACCTCGGCCGACGCGGCGGCGAGGCGGTCCCATCGCGTCCGCTTCGTTCGGAGGTACGCGATGCTCGCGACGAACACGACGGTGAACGCGAGGTACGCGAGCCACGCGGCGGGCACATGAACGTACATGAGGCGCTGCACGTCGCCCTGCTCCGCGTCGGGCGGCGCCACCACGAGGGACAGCACGGCCGATGCCCCGAGCGCGCCCAGCGTCAGCCAGCCGAGGAGGCGCTCCCCGCGCCGCGCGGCCAGGTGTCCGAGGGTCCTCATCTCAGTCCTCCAGGAGGTGCTCGAAGACCAAGATACCGAGGACGACGAACACCACGTCGAACGCGGCGAGCAGCCCGAGCCACGACGCCGCCTCTCCCCCGCGCCCGGCCGAGGCCAGCGCCGTCGCCCGCACCCCGGCGAGGAGGACCGGCACCGCGAGCGGGAGCACCAGCACGGGGATGACCGCCTCGCGCGCGCGCGCCGACTGGGCGAGCGCTCCGAAGAGGCTGCCCACCGCCGAGAGCCCGATCGTTCCGAGCGCGAACGCGGCGGCGAGCACGGCGGGCGCGCCGAGCGGCAGGTCGAACAGCGCCACGACGAGTACGAGCGCGACCGCCTCGAGTGCGAGCAGCCCCGCGAGCACCGCGGCGCCCTTGCCGAGGAAGACGGCGGCCCGGTCGACCGGAGAGAGCACCAGCCCCTCGAGCGCGCCGTCCTCGGTCTCGGCGAGGTAGGCCTGCCGGAACGAGAGCACCGACGAGAAGAGCACCGCGACCCACAGGAGGCCCGGCGCGGTCTCGCGCAGGAGGTCGCGGCCGGGCCCGAGCGCGAGCCCGAACACGACGAGCATCGTCGCCGCGAACGGCAGCACCGCGGCGGTCGCGTGGCGCCCGCGCAGCTCGATGCGGAGGTCCTTCGCCGCGATCGTCAGCGACCGGCGAACGAGCGTCACTCATCCTCCCGCAGGCGCCCGCCGTCCATCGTCACCGAGCGCGTCGCGAGCGCCGCCGCCATCGGCTCGTGGGTCGCGAGGACGACCGTCCGCCCGGCGGCACGCGCGCCGGCCACCTCGCGGTCGACCAGCCCGCGGCCGTCGTCGTCGAGCCCCGCGTAGGGCTCGTCGAGCAGGAGGAGGTCGGGCGCGCGGAGCAGGAGCCGGGCCAGCGCCACGCGCTGGCGCATCCCCTGGGAGAACCCGCGCACGCGATCGCGCGCGGCGCGCTCGAGCCCCACCCGCTCCAGCGCCCCGGGAGCCCCCGCCGGGTCGATCCCGTGCATCCGGCACGCGAAGACGAGGTTCTCCTCAGCCGTGAGGTCCTCGTAGAGGCGGGTGCGGTGGCCGAGCAGCTCGGTCCGGGCTCGGATACCGTCGCGCTCGGTCGCGAGGTCGTGGCCGAGCACCCGACCACCCCCGTAGGTGGGCGACAGCGCGGTCGCGACGACCCGAAGCAGGGTGCTCTTCCCGGCGCCGTTCGCCCCTCGAACGAGCAGCACCTCCCCGGGCTCGACGCGCAGGTCGACGCGGACCAGGGCCGGGGTCGAGCCGAAGACGCGCGTGATCGACGCGAGCTCCACGGCGGCCTCGGCGGCCCCGCGGTGAGGCTCGCGCCCGGTGAGCGCGCTGGATGTGGGAGGGGAAGCCACGCGGGCTACAGCCTATCTCCTCAGGCGCGGCGGAGGCGGGCGAGGAGGGCGTCGTCGACGGAGAGGACGAAGGCCCGGAGGGCCCGGCCCGAGCGGAACAGGTCGCGGCGGAAGAGGTTCTCGATCGTGTCGGTCGGCTGGTGGTGATCGGGCTCGTCGCCCGACCAGACGGACGCGGCGGGGATGCCGGCCCGCTCGAAGGGGCCGTTGTCGGAGCAGTCGCAGGTCGTGCGGCGGGCCACGGCCACGCCCTCGCGCCGCAGCCGGTTCGCGGCGATCCTCGCGAGCAGATCGGGCCCGATGCCGGCCGTGGTCACGAGCAGCGGGCGGCCGTCGGCGACCATGTCGACCGACATCATCCCGGCGAGCTCCCGCCGGCCCCCCCGGCCGAGCCCCCGGACGAAGGCGGAAGAGCCCGCGTGGTGGCTCCCGTCGGCCCCGAGCTCCTCCGACCCGAACGCGACGAACCGCACGAGCCCCGCGGGCTCGAGCCCGGCGATGACGCGCGCGGCCTCCAGCATCACCGCGATGCCGGACGCGTTGTCGTTCGCGCCCGGCGAACCCGGGACCGAGTCCACGTGGCCACCGACGATCAGCGGGTACGGCTCGGCGCCGGGCCACCAGCCCACGACGTTCCGCGACCGGCCGCCGTCGACGGGGAAGGTGCGGGTCCGCGTCCGGTAGCCGTACGACTCCAGCTGCCGCGCGACGTAGCGTGCGGCCCGCCGCTCGCCGCGCGTCGCCCGAACCCTCGGCCCGATCCGCTCGGCGAGCCGCCGGACGTGTCGCATCGCAAGCTGCCCGGAGAAGCGAGGAGGCTCGTCCGGCAGCACCGAGGACGCCCTCGTGGGCTCGGCCGGGCCGCCCATCGCGCCGGCCGGCATCGCGAGCGACAGCGCGACGAGCATCGCCAGGCTCCTCCGCTCCATCACGCCCCCACCACCTCGCGGGCCGCGCGCTCGCCCGACCGCACCGCGCCCTCCATGGTTCCGCCCTTCGCGTACGGCGCGGTGTGCTCGCCGGCGAAGTGCAGCGGCCCGGACGCCCCCGCCTCCGCTCCCCCATACGAGGTGAAGCCGCCGGGCGGGGAGAACGAGTAGCTTCCGAGCGCCCAGGGGTCCGACGGCCACTCGTCGAGATAGGCCTGACCGTCCACGAAGTCGGCCCTCGCGCCCGGCCACAGCATCTCGATCGCGTCGAGCGCGGCCTCCAGCACCTCCGGCGGCGCCGTCCCGTGCGCGACCCCCGTCGCTCGCGTGAGGTTCGAGAGCGAGACCAGCACCGACGGGCCCTGCTGCTCGCTCGACTGCCAGGTGGTCCCGATGACGAGGTCGGTGTTCGCGTCGCCGCTGTCGCCGTGCCGGGCCCACGGGCGCGGCTCGAACTGCAGGTTCATCTTCACGCCGGTCCCGATGCCGGTCTCGTCGATCGCCCGGAGCTTCACCGGCGACAGCTCCGCGCCCGAGAGATCGGCCAGCCGGAGCGTCGAGAACGGGATGGCCAGCACCACGACGTCCGCGGCCACGTCGTGCGCGACGCCGTCCTCGTCGAACGTGAGCGTCGCCCCGCCCGCGTCGGCGCGGACCGCGACGAGCGCCTGTCCTCGGCGCACCGCTCCCGGCGGGAGCGCCTCCTCGAGCGCGGAGGCCACCGTGTCGTTCCCGCCGGGCACCGCCAGCCGCTCGTCGTAGTTGCGCGCGGGCCCCCAGAAGCCGGCCGACTCGAGGATCAGATGGAGCGCGCTGGCGCGGTCGGCCGGGCCCCCGTACTCCATCGAGAACTCCTGCTCGAGATACGCGCGCGCCACGCGAGAGGAGGTGTGCTCGCGGACGAAGTCGGCGACCGTCATCCGGTCGTAGCGGCGAGCGGAGGCGTTCGCGTTCCGGTGGGTCGGGATGCGGCGGCCGATCTCGACCCACGCTCGCGACGCCGCGGAGCGAACTTCGCGCACGCCGTCGCCGATGCGGCCCCACGCCCGGCGGCGGCCGAGGTAGAAGCTCACCTCCGGCCCGTCCGGATACCCGCTCCAGGTGTCGGCGAGCGGCGGCAGGCCGAGCTCGTCGCAGAGCCCGCGGATGACCGCGTCGCCCGTGCTGATGCCGCCGCCGCCGGCCTCTGCGGTGCGGCCCCCGGCGAGGCCGCGGATCGTCCGCACGCGGCCGCCGACCCGATCCTGCGCCTCGTACACCTCGGGAACCCACCCGGCGAGCCGGTGGATGCGATGGGCGGCGGCGAGGCCCGCGAGGCCGGCCCCCACCACCACCACCCTGGGGTCGGCCTCGGACGTCCGATCGCGGGCGGGGGCTCGCCGAGGTCTCCCCGCTCCCAGGGCGCCGCCCGCGAGCAGGCCGGCACCCATCCCGATCCCCCGCCGCAGCACCTCGCGGCGGCCGAGGACCGGCGGCCGCATGGAGCGGTCGTCGGCTCCGCCCCGCCACTTCCCTCGCGCCATCGAACCTCCCGAGCCGGGCAGGCCCAGGATACGGCCCCGCGCGCGGAAGGTACCGGCCGTGAGCGCGTCGAACCCAGAGAAGGGGGAACGGATCCCGGGGATACGACCAGGAGGAGCGATGAGCAGGCGGATGCGGAGGTCGGCGCTCCTCGCGACGGCGCTGCTTGCGGCACTCGCGCCCGTCCCCGTCCATGCGGCGGACACCACCGTGACGACCGCCGCCTGCGATCGGGACACGACCGTCAGCGTCGACAACCTGCACGTGTCGGTCGACCCCACGGCCGACGTGGTGCGGGTGGGACAGCGGGCGCGCTTCGAGGTGGTCGTGAGCAGGCCGGGCAGCGGAAGGCCGGGCGGGCTCGGGCCGGGCCTCGACCTGCCGGCCCGGGTCCCCGCCGCCGGCGTCCGGGCGGCGGTGTGGCTCCCCCTCGAGCCCACCCCGGCCGCGGCGCTCGCCGAGACCGACGACCAGGGCAGAGCCCTCGTCGAGATCCCGATCCCCACGTCCACTCGAGCCGGCACGATCGACGTCCGCGGGTTCGCCTGGAACACGATCATCTCGGGCTGCCTGACCCTCGAGGAGGTCGGTCAGGTCGACATCCCGGACGCGCTCACGGTCAAAGCACCCCGGCGCGCTTAGCGCTCGAGCCCGGGGATCTCTCCGCGGCGATCGGGAACCGGCCGCCGCTCGTAGCCCCAGATGCCGTCGAGCCGCTCGGTGCCGGTCGCCTTCTCCAGCCCCTCGGCGATCAGGCGGAACGCCTCGACCACCCCCGGGACCAGCACGAGGTGGCCGGCCGCGTCGCGCGGCATGGACCAGCGGAACTCCTGGAGGCTGCCGAGCTCGAGCATCGCCTCGTGCAGCAGGCCGTGGAGCGATCGGAGCCGGTGGAGCACGGCCACCAGACCGCAGGTGGAGAAGAACGAGTACGGCTCGACGGCTCGGAGGTGCTCCCGCAGCGAGGCCTCGTCCGCGAACCTGGCCACGCGCCCGGTTAGGTCCTCCTGGTCGCTCCGACCCGTGCAGACGATCGCGTGCGGACGAAGGTCGACGAAGCCGCCCACGCACAGGTGGTAGTCGCGGTAGTCCTCGAACGAGCACGCGTTGCCACTCTCCGCGTGCGCCTTGTGGAGCGCCACCGACACCGCGTCTCGCTCCCCGACGATGAGGTCGAGCGGCGCCACGAAGTACCCGGTACGGAGGAAGCTTCGCCCGTCACGCTCGAACAGCACGGGTGAGCCGAGCGACGGCGGGGTCCAGACGGCCCGCAGCACCTCCTCGAGCACGCGGCGGAGTGCCTCGGTCCGGCGCGGGAAGAGCTCGCGGCGCCTGAGCGGCGTCAGCGGAAGGAGGTCCTCCGCCCGCTCCGCGCCGGCGAGCACCTGCAGGTCCCGCGCGAGCGCGGCCTCGTCCCAAGACACCAGCTCCTCGAACGTAAGCGGACGGGACCGCGCAACGAAGAAGCCCCGGGCATCGAACCGGGGCAGGTCGACGTACGGGTCGATGGCATCGACGTCGAGCGTCCGCAGGCGGTGGAGCAGCATGAGGAGGCCAAGCGTGTGCATCTCGCCCTGGTGCTTCGCTCCCCCGAGGTCCTGGAGCGCGACCGGCTCCAGCCCCGAGAGCTGCGCGGCCCGGAGCGTGGGCTGGGCGAGGAACTCGAACACCTGCCGCGCGTTCTCGGTCTCGGCGTAGTAGCAGACGTTCCCGGGGAACCACGGACGCTCCGCGTCGTCGCCGAACAGGGCGACCGTGGCCAGCAGGAGGCCGAGCTCGCTTGCCGACGCCACCTTCATCACGCGGTAGAGCGTCTCGGCGTTGGCAACGCTGAAGAACCCGTTCTCGCCGCTTCGGATCACGTACGAGGGCTCGAGGTCCTCGCCCCGCTCGAACGTGACGGCCCCGCCCGTTGGATCGTCGAGGGGGACGGTGAGCGGCGGGAACACGCGCAGGAACTGAGCCGCCGGGACGGGCCGGCCGGCGCGCCGGCTCTCCTTCGATGCCGAGGGCTGCGACTCGCGGGACCCGGGGAAGACCTCTACCGGCGCGTCGAAGAGCGCCTGACGGAGGCCCCGATGGAGCGGCACCCGCTCGCGGACCCGCACCTCGTCGATGCCGATCGCCGCCGCCGTCACGAGCACCTTGAGGCCCGCCTCGGAGTAGAGGTCCGTGAGCGCCTGAGCGAACCGTGCTTTCTCGGCGAGGGCACGGTCGAGCGCCGCGTGCGCGAACCCGAGGCGGATCTGCGTGGGGCCACCCGAACGCGCGTCCTCCATCCCGCCGACGCCGGTGGTGTGTGCGATCAGGACGGTGTCGGCCAGCGACTCCTGCACGGTGACGAGGTCGTCGCGGAGCGCCCGCACGAAGCGGTCTTTGAGGTCGGCCACCCCCTCGGCGCTCAATCCCGGGACGTGTTCGGCGGCCGTATCGAGCTCACGCTGGTGGTACGCCACGAGGCTCGGGATCGGGATCCCGACGACGACCGAACGGAGGCGGCCGCCATCCATGTGCGCGTCCCGGAAGCGGACCAGGAACTCCGAGAACGGGCGGGCCGCCGACACCGCCTCGGCCAGCGCCCGCGCCGGGTCGTCTCCCGCACCCAGGCGCTCGAGGAGGTCCGCGAGCATCTGCGAGCGCTGCTCGGGGGGGACTTGGCCGACGCGGCCGAGACCGGGAACCGCCTCGACCGCGAAGCGCTCGAGGGCAACGAACACGCCGCTGGACAGCAGATATCCGCTCCGGACCCGCTCGGGGAGCAGCGCCGCCCCATGGCGGGACTCGATGAATCGGAAAAGCCGCCGGGTGAACGCGCTCAGCTCGTTCGCCGTGGTGCCGGTGGCGACGAGGACGGGCACATCGTCGGGCGCGGGCCGCTCGATCGAGAACATCTCCTCGTAGAGGGAGATCATCTGGAGGACGGCGGTGCCGCCGACCGCCCCAGTGCCCCCGAGAACCACGTGCACGTCGCGGTTCCGGTCCCCGGCCCGAGCCGCCTCGACGAGCCTCGGGCCAAGTCGCTGGTGCTTGAACCCCATGGCCCTCCCTCTCTCCTCGCGGGCCACTCAGTCTAGCGAAGGGGCCGCGCGCTCCCGGAACGAAGACGGGCCGGCCCGAAGGCCGGCCCGTCGCTCAGCGACGTGCGTCAGCTCATTCGCAGCTCCGCACGCGGTTGGTCCCTCCATCGGCGCGGCACCGGTCGCTGCCGGGACCGCCGTTCAGGAGGTCGTCCCCTGCGGTCGCGGAGAGGCGGTCGTTGCCCGCCCCTCCCTGGAGCGAGTTGTCACCCCCCCGGGCCCTGACGGTGTCGCGACCGCCACCGGCGCGCACCCTGTCGGCGTCCTCCCCACCGATGATGCGATCGTCGCCGCCGCCACCCGCGACGATGTTGCGGCCCTGTCCCGCGAGAACGCGATCGTTGCCCGAGCCGGTCTGGATCTGGTCGTTGCCGTCACCTGCGTCGACGACGTCGGATCCTTCCCCGGTGTTGATCCGGTCGGTCCCTGCTCCCGTGGTGACGTCGTCGTCTCCGGCGCCGGTCGCGATCGTGTTGACGCCACCCTCGTCCGTGATGCGGTCGCTTCCGCCAAGCGTTACGACGATGTCGTCACCCGGACCGGTGCAGATGACGTCGTTCCCACCGTTGCCACGGATCGTGTTGTCGCCGGTGAGGTCGAAGATGACGTCATCGCCGGGGGTCCCCTCGATGACGGTGTCCCCCTCGGAGCCCCCGATCGTCGGGGTGAGGCAGGCGCCCGCCCCTACGAGCGGCTCGCAGGCGTCTCCGGTGCCGTCCCCGTCGCTGTCCGTCTGGTCTGCGTTGGCGACGGTGGGGCAGTTGTCGACGGCATCGAACACGCCGTCGCCATCCGAGTCGTCGCAGACGTCCCCGGTGCCGTCGGCGTCGGTGTCTTTCTGGTCCGCGTTCGCGACGAGGGCGCAATTGTCGGCCGCGTCGGCCACGCCGTCGCCGTCGTCATCCTGATCGCACGCGTCACCGGCCTTGTCGCCGTCGGTGTCCTTCTGGTCGGAGTTCGAGACGTCCACGCAGTTGTCGTCCTTGTCGCGGATACCATCGCCGTCGGCGTCCTTCTTGTCGTCGTCCTTGCCGTCGTCCTTGCCGTCGTCCTTGCCGTCCTTGTCCTTGCCCTTGCCCTTGTCCTTGTCCTTGTCCTTGTCCTTGCCCTTCTCGGCGCTCTCCTCGGCCTCGGGCTCGTCCTTGTCCTTCAAGCTGTGAACGCCCGGCTTCCCACGCACGCCGTCGGTGACGGCCGCAACGTCGGAAGTGTTGCCGGAGCTGATCCCAGCTCCCCAGGAGATGGTGAGAACGGTCAAGAACGCAACAACCGCTCGTCGCATGTGCTGACCCCCAGAGGGTCCCCTGGTCGGCCTACAGCTCGGCCAGGATACGGAAGCGGGCTGTCGGGCGGAAGGCCCTCTCCGGGTCATTTCGAGTAGTCATCTCGGGCTATCCGCCGTCGGATCCGGGGTTCCAGGTACGGGGCGGCATGAAGGACCGGCCACCGGTATGGTTGGCCGCATGACCGAGGTCGCCGTCATCGGTGCCGGGATCCACGGCGCCGCCGCCGCGTTCCACCTCGCATCCAGGGGCGCGAAGGTCTCGATCTTCGAGCGCGGCACCCCCGCCGGCGGCCCGACCGGGCGCTCCAGCGCGATCTGCCGCGCCTACTACACGAACCCCTTCCTCGCCCGGGTGGCCAGGGAGAGCCTGGACCTGTTCGCTCGATTCACCGAGGCGACGAACGGCGGTCGCGCCGAATTCGTCCGGACGGGGCTCCTGTTCCTGCACCCGCCGGAGGACGCCCCAGGGGTCGAACGGGTCGCGGAGCATCTCAACGGGATCGGGACCGCCACCGAGCTGCTCGATCCCGTCGAGATCGAGCGGCGGTTCCCGGGGTTCGACCTCGACGGGATCGGCATCGGGGCCTACGAGCGCGACGCCGGCTACGCGGATCCGGCGGGCGCCACCGCCGGCCTGTTCCATCGGGCCGTCGAGCTCGGGGCTGAGGGCCGCCTCGAGACGAGCGTGCGCTCGATCGAGCCGCTCGACGGCGGAGGAGGAACCATCAGCACCTCCGCGGGCGATCGCACGGCCTTCGAGCGGATCCTCATCGCCGCGGGCCCCTGGACCGGCCCGCTCGCGAGCGGCCTCGGGGTCGACCTGCCGCTCACGGTGGAGCGCCACGTGGTCGCCGTGTTCCGATGGGGCGCGGCGGAGCCCGTGACGGGGCACGCCGACCTGGTGGGCGGCTACTACTTCCGGCCGGAGGGGCGCGACCTCTTCCTCGTGGGATCGGTCCACCCCGCGCCGCCCGCGGACCCCGACGCGTTCTCCGAGACGATCACCGAGGCCGAGAGCGCCGCGCTGTCCGAGCCGGTCTCGCGGCGCGTGCCCCGGCTCGAGGCGGCCGAGCCGTTCGGGGGGTGGGCGAGCCTCTACGACGTGAGCCCCGATTGGCAGCCCGTGATCGGGGAGATCGCGCCCGGCATCTTCGTCGACGCGGGCACGAGCGGGCACGGCTTCAAGCTGGCGCCCGGCCTCGGCCGCCACGTGGCCGGCCTCGTGCTCGGCGAGGACGTCGACCCGGCGCTCCACGACTTCCACCCACGCCGCTTCGACGAGGGCGTGACCCTCGCCGCCGGGTACCGCGACGCCCGGATCCTCGGCTGACGCCCCCGGCCTACGGGGCCGACGAGAACAGGTTGGCCAGCGGCTCGTACTTCGTCTCGTAGCCGGGGTCGGGGTTACCGAGCCACCACTCGAGCGACGACTGATACAGGCGCCGGAGGTCCGTCGTCATGAACAGGTTGTCCTTCGGCAGCGCCACCGTTCCCATGTTGGGATGGTCGCCGTGCAGCCCCGGCGTGAGCCGCACGCCGGCCGGAGGCTGCTCGAGGTCGGCCGGCGGGCCCACGATGAACACCGGCGCGGCCGCGCCGTGGTCGGTCCCCGCGCTGGCCCCCGTGCTGTTCTCCCCGATGCGCCGTCCGAACTCGGACACCGACATGATCAGCGTCCGGTTGGCGATCTCCGGCGCCAGCGGACCGCTGACGCCCGTCACCGGCACCCCGTTCATCGTGCCGAACAGGAAGGCCTCGATCGCCTCGTCGAAGTCCGACATCAGGCGGTCGTGCGTCGTCCGCTGGCCCGAGTGCGTGTCGTAGCCGCCGACGCCCTGCCCGCCGGAATGCCACACGAACACGCACTCCACCCCGAGGTTCTCCTGCATCAGGACCCGCGCGGTGAGGAGCGAGTTCGCCAGGTAGTTCGCCGTCGAGGGCGGCTGGCCGATCGTCTGGAGCCGGTCCACGAGCTGCACCGTGTTCCGGGCCTGCTCCCCGGCGAAGCGTCGGAGGGGCTCGACCATCGGGTGGTCGCCGTACATCGCGAAGGACGCGTGACGGGCGTTGCCGACCGCGCCGGTCCCGTCGAGGAACTTCATCTGGTTGATCGACTGCACCTCGACGCCCTCGGACTGCTCCCCGCGCAGCATCAGCGGCAGCGCGTTGCCGATCCCGAGCCCCCGCAGCTCGCCGAGCCCGATGCCGGCCCGGTCGAGGTGCCGGCCGATCCACCCCGAGTCCGGCGTCTCGTCGGGCTGGCCGGAGTGCCAGATGTCGGTGGACTCGAAGTGCGAGTAGTTGTGGCTCGGGTAGTCGACGCCCTGGACCACCGCGACCCGTCCCTGCTGGTAGAGCTCATGGATCTTGGTGAGGTTCGGATGGAGGCCGATCATCTGGTCGAGGTCGTCGGGCCGGTCGAGCTTGAGGATCTGGTTCGACTCGAAGTGCAGGTCGGGCCGGACCTTCTTGTAGACCGAGAAGCGTGGGGCCCCCGAGACATCGCCCCAGGGAATCACGGTGTTCAGGCCGTCGTTCCCCCCCTGCTGAAAGATGACGACCAGGCGATTGCGGTTCGCGGTGTCGGGGTCGGGGTCGGTCTCGCCGAACGCGGGCCCCGCCCGGAATACGATCGGGGGAAGGACCTGCGATCCCGCCAGCACGGCCATCCGGCCGATGAACTCCCTGCGGGTCGGCATCAGATCACCATCCAATCGGGGCTCGAGGCCAGGAGGATCAGGACGCCGGCCTGCTTCTCGGACTCCGAGGCGGTGGCCCGCGCCCCCAGGTAGGTGTCGATCGCGTTCTTCGTGTTGTCGGAGAGCCCGGCCAGCCCGAACCGCGCGGTCCACGCGGCCGGGTCACCGGACGGCGGCAGCGCGGGCCTCACACCCGGCAGCGAGGAGGACCACAGGTTGTAACAGGTCACCCCCCAGTCGTAGCGGGCCAGCGTGGTGACCGGCGAGAGCCACTCCCTGTTGACCGGCCAGCCACCCACGTTCGGCGGGTCGAACGGCACCTGCCCCATCCGCCCGAGGAGCGTGATCGTGTTCTGGGCCCGGGCGCTCACCCCGATCGCCTTGCAGGCCGAGGCGACGAGGTCGACCGGCTGGCGGACGAGCTGTCGTCCCGCCGAGACGTCGGCGAACCGGAACTCGTCGGCGAGGAGCAGCGTACGCATCGCGGCCTTGAGGTCCCAGCTCGTCGAGCGCAGGGTGTCCGCCACCTTGTCGACGAGGGGGTCGGGGTCCTGGAACAGGTCGCCCGTGCCGGGCACGTACGCGAAGTTGAGGACGAGCTTCCACGCGATGAACTTCGGCGCGACCGGCTGCTCGAGCGCGATGTCGATGACCTTCAGGTACTCCTGGTTGCCGAGGTTGTCGAAGGTGACGCCCATGATGGTCTTGGGCCGCGTGTCGTGGCGGACGGCGCTGAAGGTGACGCGCTTGAGGTCGGGGTCGACCACCCAGCCGGTCAGGGCGCGGGCCGCCTCCCGGATGTCGTCCTCGGTGTACACCTGCGGGACGACGCCGAGCGTGAACAGCTCGAAGAGCTCGCGCGCGTAGTTCTCGTTCGGCTTGCCGACGGCGTTCTCGTTCCCGTTGAGCCAGTAGAGCATCGCGGGGTCGAGCGTCATCACGGCGACGAGGTCCCGGAGGTTGCCGAGCGCGTACCGGCGCATCGTCTGGTTCTGCACGACCATCATGCGGGTGTCGGGCCACGGGTAGAGGTAGCCGGTGGCGAAGTGGTCGTGCCAGAAGAGCGTCATCCGCTCCTCGAGCGGGTACGCCGTGGTCCGCATCCGCTCGACCCACCATGCGGCGGCCTCGGAGACTCCGGGCGTCACCCCGTAGACGCGCACACCGACCTCGTCGGCGTTCTCGAAGAGGAGACGGTCGGCGTCGTCGGCGCCCGGCGGGCGGGTGTCGAGGGCCGGGAAGTCGAGCAGGTGGTCGACGACGGCCTCGTAGGCCTGTCCCTCCCAGGTGTCGAGGTCGGCGGGTGTGGCCCCGAACGCGACGCGCGCGTAGAGCCGGGAGACCTCCTCGCGGGTGGCGGTGCCGGTCGCCGACCGGACCGCCGAAGCCATTGCGGGCACGGGCACCTCCTTGGTTGGGCCTCAGCAAACCATCATGGGGCAGACGTGAACAAGTTGGCCAGGGGCTCGTACTTCGTCTCGTAGCCGGGGTCGGGGTTGCCGAGCCACCACTGGAGCGCGGACTGGTACAGGCGCCGCAGGTCCACCGTCATCGTCAGGTTGTCCTTCGGCAGGGCCACGGTGCCCATGTTGGGGTGGTCGCCGTGCAGCCCCGGCGTGAGCCGCACGCCCGCGGGCGGCTGCTCGAGATCGGCCGGCGGGCCCACGACGAACACCGGCGCGGCCGCCCCGTGATCGGTCCCCGCGTTCTCGCCGCTGCCGTTCTCGCCGATCCGCCGGCCGAACTCCGACACGGTCATGATCAGGGTCCGGTTGGCGATCTGCGGGTCCAGGGGGCCGTCCACCCCGGTCACGGGCACCCCACCCATCGTGCCGAACAGGAACGCCTCGACCGCGCGGTCGAGGTCCGACAGCAGGCGCTCCTGCGTCTCCTTCTGCGCCGAGTGCGTGTCGTAGCCACCGACGCCCTGCCCGCCCGAGTGCCACACGAACACGCACTCGACGCCGAGGTTCTCCTGCATGAGGATGCGCGCCGTCAGCAGCGAGTTCGCGAGGTAGTTCGGCGTCGCGGGCGGCTGGCCGATCGCCTGGAGCCGGTCGACCAGCTGCACGGTCATGCGCGCCTGCTCGCCGGCGAAGTGGCGGATCGGCTCCTCGATGGGGTGGTCGCCGAAGCGCGCGAAGGCTCCGTGCCGCGCGTTGCCCACCGCGCCGACGCCGTCGAGGAACCGCATCTGGTTGACCGACTGCACCTCGACGCCCTCCTCCTGCGCTCCCCGAAGCATCAGCGGGAGCTCGGTCCCGATGCCGAGACCGCGGAGCTCGCCGAGCGGCACGCCCGCCCGGTCGAGGTGTCGTCCGATCCACCCGGAGTCGGGCGTCACGTCCGGCTGGCCCGAGTGCCAGATATCCGTCGACTCGAAGTGCGAGTAGTTGTGGTTCGGGTAGTCGACGCCCTG
>DASWKG010000067.1:0-16695 GCA_036396755.1 Actinomycetota bacterium | reverse complement strand
ACCTGCTTCAGCTCCTCGTGCTTGCCGGACCGCTCCAGGTAGTGCTCGAGCTCGAACGAGCGGTCGAAGTGGTCCTCGAGCGTGCGCTTGCCTCGGCCGGTGATGATGAGGATGTCCTCGACGCCGGACCCGACGGCCTCCTCGACCACGTACTGGATCGCCGGCTTGTCGACGACCGGCAGCATCTCCTTCGGCTGCGCCTTGGTGGCGGGCAGGAACCGCGTCCCGAGCCCCGCCGCCGGGATGACCGCCTTCCTGACCTTCACGCGCCCTCCTCGGCCCGGCCTCGGGCGGCCGGGGGCACACAGTGTATTCCCGCACCCGAGCGTGAGGAAGCCGCAACCGGCGGCCCACGCCGGCCAGGAGAAGCCGCGGCGACGGACGGAGCCCACCTTCGCTCGAACCGACCTGCAACGTCGGCGACTTACCACGTCGCCGACGTTGCTTGCATGCGACGTGGTGGGTCGGTATGCTCCCCCGCGTGGACGATTTCCACGATCGCCGGGAGGAGCTCGCCGCGCTCGAGCGGTTCTGGGCCTCTCCCGGCGGCCGGCTCGGTCTGGTATGGGGACGCCGCCGGACCGGGAAGTCCTTCCTGCTCACGAGGTTCGCGGAGGAGAAGCGGGCGATCCACTTCACCGCCACGCAGCGGGCCCCGGAGGCCGAGCTCCGGGCCTTCTCCGATACGTGCCGGGCCGTCCTCGAGCCCGCTCCGACCGACGTGCTCGCCGGCGGGGCGTTCAGGGACTGGGACGAGGCGCTCCGCTACCTGGCGGCGTCCTCGGGACGGGGCCGCTTGCTCGTGGTGCTCGATGAGTTCTCGTACCTCGTGGACGCCGACCCCTCGCTGCCCTCGATCATCCAGCGCTTCTGGGATCGTGAAGGCAGGGACAGCAAGCTCCGACTCGTGCTGTGCGGCTCGGCATCAACCGTTCTCGAGCGTCTCGGCGCCGAGCGAGCCCCGCTGTTCGGCCGATTCGACATGCTCCTCCAGGTTCACCCCTTCACCTATCGCGACGCAGCCGCGTTCAACCCGGGCCTGGAGCCGGCGCGCCAGGCGCTCGTCCACGGGGTCCTCGGAGGCATGCCCCTCTACCTGAGGATGTGGGACCAGGATGGCTCGGTCGAGCGCAACCTATCGCGCCTGTTCGCGGATCCGGGCTCGATCCTCGTGAGCGAGGGTGAGCTGTTGCTGCGGATGGAGCTCCCGGACGCTCCCGGTTACTTCCGGCTCATGGCCGCCATCGCTTCGGGGCGGACCAGCTATTCGAAGATCCGCGACGCTGCCGGGCTGGACCCCACGAGGGGGCTGGAGCGGCTCACAGCGATGCGCCTCCTCGAGCGGCGCACGCCAGTGACCGAGCGCCCGGAACGGACGAGGCTTCGCGTCTACCGCATCGCGGACAACTTCCTGGCGTTCTGGTTCCGGTTCGTCTATCCGAATCGAGGGGAGATCGAGCGCGGTCTGGGGGAGGAGATCGTCCGCTCGGTGATCCTCCGCGGGCTGGACGACCACATGGGTCCCGTCTTCGAGCAGATGGCTCGTGACTACGTGCGGCTCGAGGCCGGAGCGAGATTGCCGGCCGCGACGAGCATCGGATCGTGGTGGTCGGGCGACGGGCAAACCGAGATCGATGTCGTCGCCCTCCGCGGCAAGGAGGTGGTCCTGGCCGGCGAGGCGAAATGGTCCCGGACGGTCGACCGTCGCGTGCTGCGGGCACTCGAGGAGCGAGCCGTCCGCATCCCGGGGGCGCGGGGATCGCCGCAGCTCATCCTGTTCGCGCGAGAGGGCTTCCGTGATGTCGCCCGCAACGAGGCCATCACGGTGACCGCCGCCGGCCTGTACGACTGATCCGAGCGACCGAACGGGGTCCCGGGTGGCCGATCCTGACTATCCGATCACGCGGACGCGGGGGTCGACACGCTTCCACCTCGAGTCGGCGGTGAGGATCTGGTCGGCCTCGAGCTCGACGCCCGTCGCGATCACCAGGGCGTCGGGCAGCCGGACCCCGTGCTGCGCCCTGATCCGCGCGGCGGTTCGGGCGATGTCCGGGGTCGCGGGCTCCAGCCGGGTCGCATCCCGGAAGAACCGCTCGGCGGTCGCCGCCTGCGACCGTCCCTTCCGGATCGCCCCCACCAGCACCTCGGCGTAGACGATCACGGGAACGACGAGCGCATCGCTCGCCGCCGTCTCCTTGAGGAGGCTGACGGAGGCCGCGTGGTGGCGGTCGGTCGAGTCGCGGAAGGCGATGATGACGCTCGAATCGAGGACGCTCAGTCCCATTCGGCCCTGAGGTCCTCCAGGTACCCCTCCCCGTAGACGCCGGTGAGGTCACCGACGTACTCGTCGAGGTTGTCCCCGGCCCGAGCCAGCAGCACCCGCCCGGGCCCCACCGCCCGCACCTCCAGCTCGTCGCCCGGCCGAAGCCCGCTGGCCGCGACCACGTCGACGGGGATGGTGGCCTGGTTCTTCCGGGAGAGGCGAGTGAACCCCCGGCGCCTCTTGACCTTGACTTTCTCCGTCATGAGTAAAGGTTAGCACGGCTCAAGTGTCGGGACGCTCGGATGGTCACGCCCCGGGGCGCGCAGCCTCGGTAGCGCTCAGATCCCTCAAGTAGTATCATACCGCTGATATGACACGTACGACGATCGTCGCCGACGACCACGTGATCGCCCGGCTGAAGGCGATGGCCCGGAAGCGCGGCATCTCCTTCTCCCAGCTCGTGCGGGAGGCGCTGGAGGAGAAGGCCCGGGAGTTCCGGCCGAAGCCCAAGAGCATCGGGGTGTTCTCCTCGGGCTCGTCGGGGCGGACAGACATCGCCAGCACCGACGCGACCGAACGGGTCCCACCTCGATCGTGGCGCTGATCGTCGACACGAGCGTGCTCTACGCGGCAATTCACGATCGAGATAGGGACCATGCGAGGTGTGCCGCGCTGATCGGCGAGAGTGACGAGCTCCTGGTACTGCCGAGCCCCATCCTCCCCGAGGTCGACTACTTGGTCGCGCGCGAGGGCAGGCCGGAGGCGACGGTTCGCCTCCTGGGCGACGTCGAGGATGGCTCCTTCCTCGTGGAGGATCTCGAGTACGAGGATTACGCTCGGATCGCGAGCCTCCTCAAGACCTACGGGGACCTCGACGTTGGGTTCGTCGATGCCGCGGTCCTGGCGATCGTCGAACGCCTGGGAGAACGGAAGCTCGCGACCCTCGACCACCGCCACTTCGGGGCCATGCGGCCGCGGCACGTCGAGGCACTCGAGCTGCTTCCGTCCTGACGACCCTAGAGTGTGGGTCGTGACCCCGGAGAAAGCCGAGATGCGGAAGGAGATGGGGCGGCTCCGCGCCGCGCTGCCGCTGGGGGAGCGCACGCGGCTGGCGGCGATGGTGGAGCGGCACCTGCTGGGGCTACGGGAGGTCGCGGAGGCCGTGACCGTTCTCGTCTTCTACGCGTTCGGGTCCGAGGTGGCGACCTCGGGGCTGATCCTGCGGCTGGGTGAGGAAGGGAAGCGGGTCCTCCTCCCCTACCTGGTCGACGGAGAGATGGAGGCGGCCGAGGCCCTGCCCGGGGAGGCCCTGCTGCCGACCACCTACGGGCCGCACGAGCCGGCCCGGCAGGAGCCGGTGCCGGCCGAGGAGGTCGAGGTGGCGATCGCCCCCGGGTTGGCGTTCGACGCTTCCGGGCATCGCCTCGGCTACGGCGGGGGGCACTATGACCGCTACCTCCGTCGGATGCGCCCGGAGGCCCCCCGGATCGGGATCGGGTTCGCCTTCCAGGTGGTCGAGCGCGTCCCGGCGGTGGCGCACGACGAACGCCTCGACCTGGTGGTCACCGAAGAGGGGGCCCTGCGGTCTGGCCGCCACCACCCGCCCGTATAATCGCTGGTAGATGCCCACCTACGAGTACCAGTGCACCGAGTGCGGGGAGCGGGTCGAGGTGTTCCAGCGGCTCGCCGAGGACCCGCTGACCGAGTGCGCCGTGTGCGGGGGGCCGCTCCGCAAGCTCTTCCACCCGGTGGGCATCGCCTTCAAGGGCTCCGGGTTCTACAAGACCGACAGCCGCAAGGCCGCCTCCGACGCGAAGAAGAAAGCCTCGCCGAAGCCGGCCGAGAAGCCCGCGGAGAAGAAGGACGCGGGCGGCACCTCCGGGTCCTCCGGCACGAAGGAGAAGTCGGCCTGAGCGTCGGCGTGTTCGGCGGGTCGGGCTTCTACTCGTTCCTCGAGGGCGCGCGGACCGTCGAGGTCGAGACCCCGTACGGGCCGCCCTCGACACCGCCGGTGGTCGGAGAGGTGGGCGGCACGAAGGTCGCCTTCATCCCGCGCCACGGCCTCAAGCACCAGTTCCCTCCGCACAAGGTCCCCTACCGGGCGAACCTCTGGGCGATGAAGGAGCTCGGGATGGAGCGGGTGATCGGCCCGTGCGCGGCCGGCTCGCTGGAGCCCAGCGTCAAGCCCGGCCACTTCGTGATCTGCGACCAGCTCGTCGACCGGACCAGCGGGCGCGTCCACACCTTCTACGACGGCCCGGAAACCACCCACGTGTCCTTCGCCGACCCCTACTGCCCCACCATGCGCCAGGTGGCCATCGCCAAGGGTCGCGACGCCGGCATCGACCTCCACGAGCGCGGCACGGTGGTGGTGATCGAGGGGCCGCGGTTCTCGACCAGGGCCGAGTCGAACTGGTTCCAGAGCGAGGGCTGGGAGGTCATCAACATGACCCAGTACCCCGAGGCCATCCTGGCCCGAGAGCTGGAGCTCTGCTACCTCAACGTCTCGCTGATCACCGACTACGACGTGGGCGTGGAGGGGGTGCCGCCCGTCACGCACGAGGCGGTGATCCAGGTGTTCGAGGAGAACAACGCCCGTCTCCGCAACCTCCTGTGGCAGGTCATCCCCGCCCTCCCCGAGGCGCGCAGCTGCCCCTGCGCCACCGCCCTCGAGGGCGCCCGCTTCGAGCCGTAACGGCCCCGCCGAGCGGCGTTCGCGTCAGACCCCCTGGTTAGGCTCGGGGCCTCCCCGGAAGGAGGTCACGATGCGCCGAACACGTCCGATCGCCGCGAAGGCGCTCGCCGCGGTCTCGATCCTGGTCGCGGTGGGGGCGACCCTCGTCCTGCGAGGGCACCTCGTGCGGCTGGAGGCCCGGGCCCGGACGCCGTCCGAGGCCGCGCCGGTCGTCGTCGCGGCGTCACCACTACCGCGCGGGATGACCCTTGCGCCAAGCCTGCTCCGCGTCGAGCGGATCCCGCCCGAGTACCGGCCACCGGGCGCGCTGAGCTCGATCGCCGAGGCCGCCGGCATGACGCTCGCGGCCGATGTCGCGGAGGGCGAGGTCCTCACCCAGCTCCGCCTCTCGAGGGGCGGCCCGCTGGCGGCGGCGCTCCCTCCCGGCTACCGGGCGGTGACCGTGCCGGTGTCGCTTCCGCCCGGGGCGCTCGCGCGGGGCGACCGGGTCGACGTGCTGGCCACCTTCGGGGGCGGGCGGGCCCATGCCGAGACGGTCGCGTCGGAGCTGGAGGTGCTCCAGATCCTCGCGGGCGAGACCGGGGTCCTCGAGCTCGTGCTGCTGGCCAGCCCCGACACGGCGGAGCGGCTCGCGTACGCACGGGCGTTCGCGGAGCTGTCGGTCGCGATCGTCCCGGGGCGGTCGTGAGGCCCCTGACGGCCCGCGGGCCATCGGTAGACTCTCCGCCGTGCTGCAGCTCATCGTGCTGGGGATCGTGCAGGGGGTCACCGAGTTCCTGCCGGTCTCCTCCTCCGGACACCTGACCGTCGTGCCCTTCCTGCTGGGCTGGGCGCTGCCCTCGGTGGCGTTCGACGTCGCCGTGCACCTCGGCACCACGCTGGCGGTGATCCTCTATTTCCGGCGCGACCTGGGCGAGATGCTGAGCGGGATCTTCCGCGTCGCGAGGGGGAGCCGGGCACCCGAGGACGTCCGGCATGCGCGGCTCGCGCTCCTCCTGGGGGTGGGCTCGATACCCGCGGGCATCGCCGGGATCGCCTTCGGGGGCTTCTTCGAGGGCCTGTTCGACGAGCCGGCGCTGATCGGCGTCTTCCTGGCCGTCACCGGGCTGGTGCTGCTCGCAGCCGAACGGCTGGCCGCCCGGAGGCGGGAGCGGCGGCCCGTCGAAGGCGTCACGGTGAGGGACGCCCTGGTGATCGGGCTGAGCCAGGCGGTGGCGATCACGCCGGGCATCTCCCGGTCGGGGGCCACGATCGCGGTCGGGCTGGGCCGCGGGCTCTCCCGGGAGGCCGCGACCCGGTTCTCCTTCCTGCTGGCGCTGCCCGCCTTCCTGGGGGCGGCATTGGTGGAGCTGCCCGACCTGGGCTCCGGGGGGAACCTCGGCGGGGTCGTGGCCGCCGCGGTGGTCTCGGCCGTGGTGGGGTTCGCCTCGATCGCGTTCCTGCTGAAGTTCGTCCGGGAGCGATCCCTGAGGCCCTTCGCGGCGTATCTCTTCGTGGCGGCCGCCGTGGTGATCGGGTACTGGTTCCAGATCCGCTGAGAGATCGGGAATGCGGGGCGGCGCCGAGGCGTTGTTCAGCTACGGATCGTTGTGTCCGGATCGCTATCTCCGCCTCCCGAATCGGCAGGTTTCGCGGGCGGCAGCGTGGACACCATCGCACCAACGAGGACGGGGACCATGACGGAAGAGACGACGAACGAGCTCAACGAGGCACCCGCGTCGCCGGCCACCGGCGACGGCATCCGGCTGTTCCTCAACGAGATCGCCCGCTACCCCCTGCTCACCGCCGCCGAGGAGGTCGAGCTGGCCAAGCGCGTCGAGCAGGGCGACCGGGACGCGAAGGACCGCATGATCAAGTGCAACCTACGGCTCGTGGTCTCGATCGCCAAGCGCTACCAGTGGGCGGGACTGCCCCTGCTCGACCTCGTCCAGGAGGGCATCCTGGGCCTGATCCGCGGCGTCGAGAAGTTTGACTGGCGGCGGGGCTTCAAGTTCTCGACCTACGCGACCTGGTGGATCCGCCAGGCGATCAGCCGCGCGATCGACAACCAGGCGCGGACGATCCGGCTCCCGGCGCACCTCGCGCAGCGCGAGCAGCGGATCTTCCGAGCCCAGCGCGAGCTCGCCACCTCGCTCGAGCGGGACCCGACCGAGGACGAGATCGCCGAGGCATCGGGGCTGACGACCGAGCAGGTCCGCGCGGTGCGCGAGGCCGCACGCACCGTCACGAGCCTCGACCGGCCCGTCGGTGAGGATGGCGACATCGAGCTGGGCGACCTGGTCGCCGACGACGCCATCGAGCCCGACGAGGAGGTCGGCCTCAGCCTGCGCGACGAGGGCATCCGGGAGGCCATCGCCGCCCTCCCCGAGGTGCAGCGCGACGTGATCGCCCTGCGCTACGGGATGCACGGCGACGACCCGATGTCCTTCCGCGAGATCGCGGGGCGGCTCGGCATGTCGCACGAGCGCGTGCGCCGGCTCGAGTCCGACGCCCTGGGACAGCTCGCCGCGACCCGCGAGGTCGAGGCGATGCGCGAAGCGGTCTAAGGGTCCGCGGCCGCCGGGCCGGCGCCCGGCGGTGCGGGCTACGCGCCGGCGACCGACATCTCGCCGACCAGCACGGTCGGCGCGCCGACCCCGCCGGGGAAGAACCGCAGGTCCGAGCCGATCGCGGCGATGCCCGAGAGCATCCCAAGGAGCGTGCTCGCGATCGTCATCTCCCGGAGCGGCTCGCCCAGCCGTCCGTCCTCGATCCGCAGGCCGGACGCGCCCACGGAGAACTCCCCGCTCACCGGGTTGGCGCCCGAGTGCACCCCCGTCACGTCTTGCACGTAGACGCCGCGGCCGGCGGCGCGGAGCACCGCCTCCGCGTCGTCGGGCCCGGCGGCGAGGAACAGGTTCGTCGGCGACACGCCGGGGACGCCCCGGTACCCCGCGCGACCGGCGTTCCCCGTCGAGACCGCGCCCGCGCGGGCCGCCGTCGCCGTGTTGTGCAGGAAGCCGCGCAGCACCCCGGCGTCGATGAGCGGGGTGCGGCCGGTGGGGACCCCCTCGTCGTCGAACGGGGCCGAGGCCGGGCCGTCGGCGAGCCGTCCGTCGTCGACCACCGAGACGCTCGGCGCCCCGACCTGCTCGCCGACCCTGTCGGCGAAGAGCGAGCGCCCCTTCTGCGCCTCCTCGGCCGACAGCGCGCCGGCCAGCACGCCGAGGAACGAGGTGACCGCCCAGGGGTCGAGCACCACCGGCAGGTGCTCGCTCTCGGGCTTCCGGCCGCCGAGCAGCCGGGCGCCCCGCAGCGCGGCCTCGGCGGCGGTCGCGCGCCAGTCGAGCTCGTCGAGCTCGCGGGCGCTCGCGAACGAGAAGCCGGTCTGCGTCTCGCCGTCGCGCTCGGCCAGCGCGATCACGACGCACCAGCAGTCGGTCCGCGCGTACTCACCCGAGACGCCGGTGGTGGAGGCGAGCGCCACCCGCGACACGGCGTCGCCGTAGATGACCTCCTCGACCTTCCCGACCTCGGGGTGCTCGGACACCGAGGCACGCTCGAGGTCGAGGGCCAGCGCGACCTTCCGCTCCGGGCCCAGCGCCGCCTGGGCCTCGCGGAACAGGTCGGGGAGCGGCTCCGCGGGCGCGGGTTCCGGGAGCACGTTCGCCTCGTCCTCCCCCGCGTGCTGCGCCCCCTCGCGCGCGGCGGCGACGAGGCCCCTCGCCTCCTCCTCGGTGGGATCGGCCGCCCACGCGTAGCCGAGCCTTCCGTCGACGATCACGCGAACCCCGACCCCCCGGGTCTCGGACTGCGAGAGCGACTCGACCTCCTCGCGGCGCGCCTTCACCTGGGTGCGTCGCGCCTCCGACGCGTAGGCCTCCACCGCCTCGCCGTCCGCCGCGCCCGCGAGCGCCGCCGACGCCAGCTCCTGCAGGTCAGCCACCGGTGCCTCCGACGGTCATGCGGGCGATGCGGATCGTCGGGCTACCGGTGCCGACCGGGACCCCCTGGCCGTCCTTGCCACAGGTGCCGGGGCGCCAGTCGTAGTCGGAGGCGACCGCGTCGACCGCCTGCATGATCGCGACCCCGTTCCCGATCAGGTTCGCGCCCCGCACGGGCCGCGTGATCTCGCCGTTCTCGATCAGGTAGGCCTCGGACACGCCGAAGACGAAGTCGCCCGTCGCGGGATTCACCTGGCCGCCGCCCAGCGCCTTCGCGTAGAGCCCCTCGGCGGTGTCGGCGATCACGCTCTCGGGGTCGGCGTCGCCGGAGAGGATCGACGAGTTCGTCATCCGCGGGATCGGGAGGTACGCGTAGCTCTGGCGCCGCCCGTTGCCGGTCGGCGGGTGGCCCGCCTCGCTGGCCCAGAACCGGTCCGAGAGCGAGCCGGTCAGCACGCCCCGGTCGAACAGCACGGTCCGCTGGGCAGGCGTCCCCTCATCGTCGAACGAGAAGGAACCCCACATGTGCGGGGTGGTGGCGTCGTCGACCCCCGTGACCAGGGTGGAGGCCAGCGTCTCGCCTTGACGGCCCCGGTAGATCGAGGCCTCCTTGCCGATCGTGTCGGCCTCGAGCCCGTGCCCGCACGCCTCGTGGAACAGGACCCCTCCGCCGGCGGGCCCGACGACGACCGCCATCTCGCCGGCCGGAGCCGGGACGCCGTCGAGCATGGTCACGGCCTGCTCGGCGGCCTTGCGGCCGGTGAGGGCCGGAGGTGTTCGCCGCAGCAGCTCGACCCCGCCGAGCCCCGCCGGACCGTCGAACCCCGTCTGCAGGATGCCGTCGCGGGCGGCCACCACCTGCACCATGAGGCGCAGCCGATGCTGCTCCTCCTCGACCCACGAGCCGTCGGAGCTGGCGATGAGCGTCCGCCGGATCGAGTCGCCGTAGCCGGCCACGACCTGACGCACCTCGGGCGAGACCCCACGCGCCGCGTCGTCGGCCTCCCGGAGCCACTCGACCTTCCGGTCGCGCCCCACGCGGGACGCCGGCTCCTCGGGCGGATGCGTCACGGGGGGCTCGGGGCGGGTGAAGTCGAGGACGGCCACCGGGTCCCCTCCCGTCACCGCCGCGGCCGCGGCGGCCGCGGCCTCGAGGAGCGACCCCCGGTCGAGGCGGTTCGAGTACGCGTACGCGGTCGTCCCGCCCGACACCACGCGGATGCCGGCGCCGCGATCGAGCCCCGTCGAGAGCTCCTCGACCCGGCCGTCGTCGAGGCGGCCGCTGATCGAGCCGCGCTCCTCCGCGTAGACCTCGGCCCAGGAGCCGCCGGAGCGGAGCGCGGCGGAGAGGACCTCTCGAACGAGCGACTCTTCGAGCACGAGGCCGCATTGTAGGGCACACGACGAGCGGGTACGGTGCTCGGATGAGCCGGGCCAGGCCGGGTTGGGGCTCGGCGGCTGCGTTCGCGGGCGCGCTCGGGGCGCTCCTCCTCCTCGCCTACCTCGTCCACCCGCTCGTTCACGGCTACCGGCTTCCGATCGGGCCCGACGCGCCCGTGTACGCGTGGTGGGCGCGGTTCGGAGAGGTCGCCGGGCTCGACGCGATCCGTCGCCCGGGCGTCCCGGGCGCGATGCTCGCCCTCGGGAGCGTGCTGGGCACCGGGCCACTCGCGACGGCGGCGCTGCTCGGCCCCCTGCTGGCCGCCGCGCTCGGGCTGGCGTCGGCGGCGGTCGCGGAGACCGCGCTCGGCCCCGGACCGTGGCGCTCGGTCCTCGCCGGCGCGCTGACCGGCGCGTTCGCGGCGGCGCTCGCCCCGGGGTGGCTCGCCAACCTCGCGATGGCGGCGCTCTTCGCGGGAGCGATCGCGGCGCTCGCGCTGTCGGAGCGCTCGTGGAGGGGGGCCAGCCTGGCCGCGGGGCTGCTGACGGCGGCGGCTCTCGCGCACTGGGCGTTCACGCTGATCGGAGCCGGCATCCTGCTCGGCGCCGCGACGCTCCTCGTCCCCGATGCGCGCCGCCGCGTGCGCGCGGGCGATCCCGCGATGCGCACGCCTTCCGCTCGCATCGCGGCCGCCGCGCTCGCGGGGACCGCGGTGGGGGCGGCGGGGCTCCTCCCCGTCTGGACCGGACAGCGCCCTCCGGGCGACACCTCTCAGGACCAGTTCCTGCGCCGGGCCGGCGAGGAGTTCCGCGGCTTCCTTCGGACCCGGTTCCGCGAGCGGCTCGGCGGCGACCTCCGCAGGTACGGGACGGCGATGGCGGGCGCGGCCGCCCTCGCGGCGCTCCCGGGGGCTCGCAGGGAGACACCAGGGCCCGGCGGGGGACCCGGGGGTGGACGGCCGTACCTGCGCGCCGTCGGCGCCTCGTGGGCGACGGCGACCGTCGCCGGGATCGCGTTCCTCGCGATCACCGGGTTCGGGCCGGGCGGGCGCCTCCTCGCCTTCGCCTTCTTCCTCCCGTTCGCGGCCGCGCTCGGCCTCGGCCGGTCGCTCGCGCGCGGCCCTCGACGCCCCCTGTTCTGGCTCGCCCTGGCGCTCACCGCGGTGACGCTGGCGGGGGCGCTGTGGAGCTGGTACCGCCAGCGGCCGTACGTGCATGAGTGGGAGCTCGGGGTGATCCACTCGCTGGCGGCGGCAACGAACGACCTGCCCGGCGGCACGCCGATCGTCGTCGCCGTCGACACGAGCGAGCAGGCCCCCGCGTTCCACCTGATCCGGTTCGGGAACGCCCTGCGCGTGGGGCTGCCCCCCGACCGCATCGACGGCCTGTGGCTCGTCGTCGGAAAGCCCACCGACGTGCTGGCTCGGCGCCCCACCCACAACGGCGACCCCGAGTACGACCGCCTCTCGGACCTGTATCTCGAGGAGGCGGCGTCCGTGCTCGACCGGGCCGTCGTCGTGGTGCTCCAGCCGTTCGCCGGCGGGCACTACGGGGAAGCGCGCGAGCTGGGGCGACCCGTGGCATCCGGCGTCGTCCAGCTGGCCGGGCCGCCGCTGCGACCCGCCTCCTCCCCCCCGGGAAGGCCGGGGCTCTCGGGGCCCGCGCTCGCGGTCCTCTGCGCGCTGGCGCTCCTGCTCCTGGCCGCGCTCGGCGGCGGGTGGGCCGGCTGGGGGCTCCCGGGCGGGTCGCGGCTGGCGGTGATGGCGCTGGCGCCGTCAGCCGGGCTGGGGGTCGCCGTCGTCGGCGCCCACGCGGCCAGCCTTCTCGGCATCACGGCCGGAGCCGGGGGGGCCGCGGCGTCGGGCCTGATCGGGCTGACCGGCTACCTCGCCGCGCGCCGGGCCCGACAGCGCCCGGTCGAGGCCGCCCAGGAGGACTGACGGCACCAGCGGCTCCTCGGCGAGCAGAAGGTCGGCCGAGCCGGCGGCGGTCGACGCGACCCGCGTCCGCACGCGGCGCCGCAGCTCGAGCAGCAACCGCACCAGCACCAGGAGGACGATCGGCGTGGCGATCCAGTGGAGCCAGATGACCATCACCTCCCATACGCGCGGCGAGCGCGTGGGCTCGGACATGAGCTCGGTGATGACGAGGGCGACCGAGATGAAGACGGCGCCGTTCCGGGCGGGACGCGGCAGCAGCCATGCGAGCGGGACGATCCACGCCGCGTACCAGGGAAGGAGCAGCGGCGCGAGCATCAGCCCGAACAGCGTCGCCCAGCCCATCGCCGCGACGGAGACCTCGGGGGCTCCGGAGCCGGCGCGCCGCGAGACGTGGCGCACGAGCGCCCACACGACGGCCACGAGCAGCACCGGGAACGCGACGCGGACGACCGCCGACGCCAGATCGCCGGCGACCTCCCCGCCGACGGCGCGCGCGATCCCGCGAAGCGTGACGACGAGGAATCGCGAGGGGGCGAGCCAGCCCTGCCGGCTGGCGAGCTCGAGCTGGCCGAGCGTCGGGTCCTCGGTCTGGAAGAACGGGACGACGAACGGGAGCGCGACGAGCACGGCCACACCCACGTGCGCGCCGAGCTCGCGGAGGCGCCGTCCCGCAGGGCGCTTCGCGACCACGGCCGCGACGAGGACGAGCAGCGGCAAGAGCGCCGACGCCTTCACGAGCGCGCCGAGCGCGAGCACGGCGGTCGCCCACCGGCCCTTCCCGCGCAGGACGAGCAGCGCCGCGGCCGCCACGGCGAGGCCGACGAGCGCGTCGTTGTGCCCGCCGCCGACGTTGTGGAACACGATCACCGGGTTCCAGCCGACGAGCATCGCGGCGAACGCGGCCCGCTCGGGCCGCACGCGGCGCGCGGCGGCGAGCACCAGGAGCATCGTGCCCACCGACGCCGCCGCCGCGACGAGCTTGAACGCCATGATCACGCGGATCGGCTCGCCGACCACCGACGTGATGCCGGCCGACAGCGCCGAGAACGCCGGGCCGTAGACCGACGGCGAGTCGATCCAGAAGGTGGAGACCACCAGGTAGAAGGGGTCGCGCAGGAACTCGCCCGGCGTGTGGACGTAGGGGTTCACGCCGTACTCCGAGACCATCCGGCCGTAGTACGCGTAGCTGTAGACGTCGCGCGAGACGAACAGCGGGATCAAGAACGCGAGCACGTGGAGGCCGATCGCGAGCCAGACCACCGTCCGCACCGCGATCCGGCCGCGCCAGGCCTCGCGCAGCGCCCACACGAACGCGATCGCCGCCGCGACCAGGAGCACCGCCCCGACGAGCGCCGCCACGTCCCTCGGCAGCCGGTCGAGCTGCAGGGCCCGCGCGGCGGCTCGCAGCGGCCCGGGCGCCCGGTAGCCCGGGTAGAGGAACGGCGTGAATGGCGAGTCGGGCCGGGACGCGAGCGCGGCCACCGCCAGCGAGGTGGCCGCGACCGCGGCGGTGGCGAGGCGCCTCCGAACGGCCTCCGGCCCCGGACGGGCGGCGGCGGGAGGCGCGGATCCCGAGGGGAGGCCCGAGCGGCGCATGGACGCCCCTCAATCTAGCAGGAGGCCCCCGCCGCCCGATCGGGCCCCGATCCCCCCCATTCGGGCGACTACGGGAACCGGGCGAATCGGACCGATAACTGTCGGGGGACCCCCCGAGAGCCGGAGGGAGATTCGTGGACGCACCCGAGCGCCGGGAAGACCAGGGGACCGAGCTGGTCTGGGAGCTGTTCGCCGCCCGCAGGAAGGCGCGCCGTCGCCTGCTCGGGCAGGTCGTGCTGGCCCGCGATGAGGAGCGGCGCCGGATCGCGCTCGAGCTGCACCACTCGCCGCTGCGACTCGTGGCCGAGATCGCCGAGGGGCTCGCCGCGCTCCGGGGACACGCGGACCCCGAGATGGTCGACGAGCTGGCGCGTCTCGAGAGCCGCGCGGCGGAGGCGGAGGGAAGCCTCCGCGAGCTGACCTACGAGCTGTCGCTCATGTCCGTCGACAACGAGGGCCTCGCGGGGGCGCTGCGCCACCAGATGCAGCGCATCAAGGACGAGACCGGGATCCACTACCGCATGGAGAACCGCATGTGGTCCGAGCCGCCCATCGACACGCAGGTCACGCTGTATCGCCTGGCCGAGGAGGCGCTCACCAACGTGCAGCGGCACGCGGCCGCGAACCACGTGGACGTGCTTCTCGACAGCGGCAGCGGCTTCCGGGTGCGCGTGAGCGACGACGGCATCGGGTTCCGTCCCGAGCGAAGCGAGCCGGCTCCCGGGCGCATGGGGATCTCGCTGATGCGCCAGCGCGCCGAGGCCGCCGGCGGATGGTTCGAGCTCACGAGCACGCCCTCGTCGGGCACGGTCGTCGAGTTCGCGGTGCCGAGCCGGCCGGGCGAGACACTCGCGCGGAGCTAGAGCTCGACCGGCGCGCCGGTCGACGCGCAGTCCCCCTTTCCCCTCAGATCGTGATGGTCTCGAGGTCCACGCGGTCACCGCGGTCGATCACGAGCTGGGTCGCGTGGGTGCCGCCGGGCGCCTCGATCGTGAGGTCCCACGCCTCGGGGCCGCCGCCGGCCATGATCGTGCGAGGGCGGGTGCTCGGGTTGACGTGGAGCTCGAAGGTGCCGTCGGGCCTCGCCGGGGCCGTGGTGTCGATCGTCTCGGGGATCCGGGCCTCCGCCGCCGTCAGCGTGTCGAACGACTTCTTCGCCCGGATCGTCGCCGCCACCGGGGCGCCCGCCGCGTCGACCACCTTGCCTACGATCACGCCGTGGTTCTCGGGGTTCACCCCGGCCTCCATGACCAGGAGGAAGGGGATCCGGTTGAGCGCGTACTGCGCGGGGACCGTCGACAGGTACGCCGGGTGGAACGCCGTGCCGTGCTCGAACGTGTAGACGATCGTGCGCAGCGCGTCGTACGACCAGTCGCGGCTGGTCCCGGACGTGGGGTAGAGCTGGAGCCCGATCTGGTTCGTGTACTTGTTGATCGCGGTGATCTGCGCGCCGAGGTCTCGCTGGAAGTCGTTGTCGGGCGAGGGGTCCGACGTGTTGCCCCAGGGGCGCATGACGAGCTTCCCGTAGGTGTGGTGCGTGAGGTACGAGGTGACCTGCCGCGACTTCATCATGTTCGCGATGTTGCGCGACTCCGGCTCCGCGTAGGGCGCCGAGCCCGCGTAGGTCTGGTTCTGCGGATCGGTGTTGCCGCCCTCGCCGCCCCAGAAGAACGGGTAGTTCCGGTTGGGGTCGGTCCCGTGCGCGTCGACGTTCGCGGTCGAGTAGAAGAGGTCGGTGTAGGAGCGCTCGTTCTTCCGCCAGTAGGCGAGGTAGGAGCCGGGGTCGGTGTCGGTGGGCGCGCCGCGCGAGTGGTCGAACCCGTCGGGGTTCATGACGGAGGTGAGCACGACACGCGCGTTGTCCATGATCGCGGTGACGCGCTCGTCGGTCCCGTAGCTCTGTAGGAGGTCGTAGCCGAACATGTGCGGCAGCTCCGCCGCCGGCCACTCGCGCGCGTGATGCACGCCGTCCATGCAGACGGTGGGACGCCCGTCGACCGCATGCACGTTCGCCGCGATCTCGATGCCGTAGACCTTCCGCCCCTCCAGCGAGAGGAGCGGGTACTCGAACACCCGGGCCTTGTCGGGGTGCTGGGTCGCAAGCGTCTGCAGATCGAGCACGTAGTCGTTCAGCACGCGGTAGGCGGTGCGCTCGCCGGGCTGGGGCTCGAGGCCGGTGGCCCGCCGCCCGGTGCTCAGGTCGTCACGAAGGTTCGCCACGGTGATCCGATACTCGAGGCCGAGCTTGTCGAGCTTCGTCCGGTCGCCCGGCCACAGCAGGAACTCGGCCGAGCCGTCCGGGAAGACGGCGTGGGTGTCGTCGAAGGAGGCCAGGGCCTGCGCATCGCGCGCGTTGCGCGGGTAGACGCGGGCGAGCTGCAGGGCCTCGGGGGCGAGCAGCCGGAGGCCTCCGGCCATGGCGGTGCCGCCGAGGAAGCCGGACCCCAGGATCGAGCCGGCGCCGGCGCCGGAGAGCTTCAGGAAGTCGCGGCGGCTGTAGCGGCGGGGCTGGGGTGCGGGCATGCGGTCCACGGGCATCCTCCTCGCGATTCGGGCATCAGGAGACTTCGACGTCCGCAGCCCTGGTTCCTGCCCGGCGCCGGCTGGTCAGGGGATATCGACGCTGGTGTTGCAGCTCCAACCGGTGTCACCGGGTGGAGGAGACGCAGGCTGAGGCGGATTCGGGGCGCCACCGTCGCAGTCATCGTTGTGGGGCCCCCCGTAGAGGTTGTCGTCGCCGTCGTTGCCGAAGATCTGGTCGTTGCCGTCGCCCCCGTAGAGGTCGTCGTCGCCCTTCTCGCCGTAGAGGTAGTCCTTGATCGCACCCCCGTAGACCGTATCGTTGCCGGCGCCGCCGTGAATGGTGTCGTAGCTATTGTTGCCGAACAGTCTGTCGTT
>DASWKG010000066.1:0-15863 GCA_036396755.1 Actinomycetota bacterium | reverse complement strand
GCCCGTCCGGGCCGCCCCACCTCTCCGTTTGACGCTCGTCCGATGTTGACGGACCCTTGAGCGATGGGGGATGCGGCGACGGACGGCGCGATCCTCGACGCGCGCGCCGTCGTCAAGACCTATCGGACCGGTGCCGAGCCGGTGCTGGCGCTCCGCGGGATCGACCTGCGGGTGCCCGCCGGCGAGATGGTCGCGGTCGTGGGGCCGTCGGGCTGCGGCAAGACCACCCTCCTCAACTGCCTCTCCGGCCTCGATGAGATCGACGCCGGCGAGGTCTACATCCGGGGCGACGAGATCCACTCGATGCCGGACCGTCGCCGGACGGCGTTCCGTGGCCGGTCGATGGGGTTCGTCTTCCAGGCCTTCAACCTGATCCAGGTGTTCTCGGCGGCGGAGAACGTGGAGCTGCCGCTCCTCCTGATCGGCACCCCGCCGAAGGAGGCCCGCGCCCGCGCCGAGGAGGTGCTCGGGCGGGTGGGCCTCGGGGGCCGCTTCCACCACCGCCCCCCCGAGCTCTCCGGCGGCGAGCAGCAGCGCGTCGCGATCGCGCGCGCCCTCGCGCCGAGGCCGGCGATCGTGTGGGCCGACGAGCCCACCGGCAACCTCGACACCACGACGGCCGGCGCGGTCATGGACCTGTTCCGCGAGCTGAACGCCGACGGGCTGACCGTGATCCTCGTCACGCACGATCTGCAGATCGCGGGGACGGCCTCGCGGCTCGTCTCGATGAAGGACGGGCACATCGTGGGCGACGAGCGCCGGGCCGCGGCGACGCCGTGAATCCCTCGGCGCTCCCGCCGCTCCTCGTGCTCGCGGGCGCGGCGCTCGTTGCCGCGGCCTGGATCGGCGCCCGGTCGCCGGTGCCGCGGCGCCTCGCGTTCCGTTCCCTCGCGCGAAGGAAGGGCGAGACCGTGTTGGTCATCGCGGGGTCGCTGCTCGGGACGGCGATCATCACGGGCTCGTTCATCGTCGGCGACACGCTCGACTCGTCGATCCGCGCGAGCGCCACCACCCAGCTCGGGCCCATCGACGAGACGGTCACCCTCTTCGGATCCGGCTCGGTGCCCGCCCTGCGCTCGGCCCTCGACGGGCTCGAGGACGATCCCGCGGTCGACGGCGTGACCTACGGGATCCGCGCATCGGGGACGGCCGCGGCCCGGATCGGAGAACGGAGCGAGGCCGTCCGCCCCTCCGTGCTCCTGCTCGAGCTCGACTTCGAGGAGGCTGCGCGTTTCGGTGGCGACCCCGCGGCCACCGGCGTGCAGGGGGTGGGTACCCCGGCCGCGGGGGAGGCGGCGATCTCCGAGGACCTCGCCGGGCACCTGTCCGCGGTCCCCGGCAACCTGATCACCGTGTTCGCCTACGCGCAGGAGCGCGAGCTCGAGGTGTCGGCGGTGCTGCCGCGTCTCGGCCTGGCCGGCTACAGCACCGACTTCAACTCGCAGAGCTTCAACGTGTTCCTGCCGCCCGGCACGCTCGCCGCGATGGAGGCGGCGGCCCCCGAGGAGCTCGAGGCGTCGCCTCCGGTCTCGCTCGCGTTCGTCTCGAACGAGGGCGGGGTCGAGGAGGGCGTCGAGCGGACGGGCCCGGTCCTTCGGCTGCTCGCCGAGCGCCTCGAGGCGATCCCCGAGGCGGAGGCCTTCGACAGCAAGCGCGAGGTGGTCGATCAGGCCGAGGAGGTCGGCGGCCAGTTCTCCGAGCTGTTCCTGTCGATCGGCGCGTTCGCGGTCATCGCGGGGATCCTCCTGCTCGTCAACATCTTCGTGATGCTCGCCGAGGAGCGGAAGGGCGAGCTGGGGATGATGCGGGCGGTCGGGATGCGGCGCGGACAGCTGGTCCGCGCGTTCTTCATCGAGGGGAGCGTCTACGCCGTGGTGGCGTCGGCGCTCGGGGCCCTGCTCGGGATCGCCGTCGGCGCCGCGATCGTGCAGGTCGCCGCCGGCATCTTCGAGACGGGGGGCGACTTCAACCTCGAGCTGCACTTCGCACCGATGCTCGCGAGCATCCTCGGCGGGTTCCTGATCGGGCTCCTCATCTCGCTCGCGACCGCGCTCTTCACCAGCGTCCGCATCAGCCGGCTGAACGTGATCCGTGCCATCCGCGACATCCCCGAGCCGGTCGCTCAGCGCCCGCGGCGCCGTTCGATGATCCTCGGCGGAGCGACGACGCTGTTCGGGCTGCTGATGACGGGCCAGGCGATCGCGAAGGGCGATGCGGCCTCGGCGTTCCTCGGTCCAGGCCTCGTGGCGATGGGGCTCGCGCCGCTGCTCTCCACCTTCCTCCGCCGCCGGTGGGTCGTGACCGTGCTGGGGATCGGGGTGGCCGTCTGGGGGATGTTCGGGCCGACCTTCGCGCCGGGGCTCTTCGGCGAGGCGGAGACGCCGGTGTTCGTGATCCAGGGCGTGCTGATCACGGGCGCCGCGGTCGCGGTGCTCACGCAGAACCAGGAGGTCGTCGGCCGGGGGGTGCGGGCTCTGGGGGGCGGCGCGCGCAACCTCGCGATGCGGCTCGGCCTCGCCTACCCGCTCGCCCGCAGGTTCCGGACGGCGATGACGCTCACGATGTATGCGCTCGTCGTCTTCACGCTCGTGTTCATCTCGGTGCTGTCGGGGATCTTCGGGGGGCAGGTCGACCGGTTCACGAGGGAGGAGGCGGGCGGGTACGACCTGCTCGTGAAGAGCTCGCCGGCCAACCCGCTCGCGGCCGAGGACGCGGAGTTGGTCGAGGGGGTCGCGTTCGTGGCGCCGCTCCGCTACGCCGCGTTCAGCGTGCAGTTCAAGACGGCCGACCGCGACGACTTCGAGTTCTGGGCGCTCAGCGGCTTCGACGAGCGGTTCCTCGAGGGCGGAGCGCCGAACCTCGAGCGGTGGCTGCCGCGGTACGAGCGGCCGGCCGACGTCTGGGACGCGGTCCTCGCGGACCCGACGCTCATGATCGCCGACGCGTTCTTCCTCCAGCAGGGCGGGCCGCAGGACCGCCCGGTGGAGCCGGGCGACATCGTGCAGGTCCGCGACCCGCTCACCGGGAACGTCGCCGAGCGCACGCTGGTCGCGACGAGCCGCGCGGGGTTCGCGTTCTCGGGCCCCTTCATCTCCGAGGAGAGCATGCTGGACGTGCTGGGCCCCCGCGCCGCGCCGAGCCGGCTGTACCTCGCTCTCGAGCCCGGCGCGACGGCCGCCGCGGTGTCGAGCGAGCTTGAGTCGGGCTTCATCCCTAACGGCGTCGAGGCGTCGACCTTCCGCGACATCGTGGCGGAGAGCCAGTCGGCGAACCTGCAGTTCTTCCGGCTGATGCAGGGCTACCTGGCGCTCGGGCTCGTCGTGGGGGTCTCGGGGCTCGGCGTGATCATGGTCCGGGCCGTGCGCGAGCGGCGGCGCGAGATCGGGATCCTTCGGAGCCTGGGGTTCCAGCCGGCGACGGTGGGCCGCTCGTTCCTGGTCGAGTCGGGGTTCGTGGCCCTCGAGGGCCTCCTGATCGGGGCGGCGCTGTCGATCGTCACCGCCTATCAGCTGATCGCGAACGCGGCGGTCTTCGGCGACCTCGACGTCGTGTTCGCGGTCCCGTGGGGCGAGGTGGCCATCCTGCTCTCGCTCACGCTGGTGGCCTCGCTGGCCGCGACGTTATGGCCCGCGCGCCAGGCGAGCCGCATCCGCCCCGCGGTCGCGCTCCGCATCGCCGACTGAATCACCCGGGGAGCGACCGCCTCCCCCGTCCGGGCGGCTCAGGCCGGGACGAACGCGACCGCGACCTGCGTGCCGTCGGGAGGGAACGAGGCGGCGACGGACGGGCGGCCCGCCGTCGCGCTCCGCGCGGCGACCACGGCGGCGAGCGCTCCGCCGGCCGCATGGCAGCTCCCGACGACGGGGTCGAGCCACCGGCCCTGGAGGCCGGCCGCGGCGCCGTTGGGAGGCTCGCCCACGTGCCAGAGCAGGGTCCGGTCTCCCCGGCCGAGCCCGGCCGCCTCGAGGATCTCCTCAAGGACACGGGAGCGAGCCGGACCGAGGTCCTCCGGGGCGTGGACGGTCTCCGAGGCCCACGCGGCGACGCGGGCGCCCGGCCGTTCGGGAGGAGGCCCGAGGAGCAGGAACCCCGCTCCTTCCCCGGGCACGTCCCCGGAGCCTTCGCTCGCGAGCCCGTGCAGCACGGTCGTGCCCAGCGCCTCGACCCCGCCGGCGAGGGCGTGCTCGGCGCGGGCCAGGTCGAGGAGGTCGGCCGCCTGGCCGATGGCCTCGAGGCCCGCGGCGGGCCCGCAGACGGTCAGGTTCGGGCCGGCGGGGCCGAACAGCGTTCCCAGGTAGCCGGCGTGGGCGTTCACGACGACGTTCGGGAAGTGCGAGGGATTCACCAGACGCGGCCCGGCGGTGACGGCGGCGCGGTTGAACTCGACGAGGGGCTCGATGCTTCCCCAGCGTGTGCCCACCACGACCGCCGTGCGCTCCGGCGGCCCCGGAGGTAGGTCCGGATGACCGAGGGCGTCGGCGGCCGCGATGCAGCACAGCCGTCCCGTCCGCGACAGCGAGCGCAGGCCGCGCATCCTCAGGTGGTCCTCGGGGCGCGCCACCGCGGCGACGCGCGCGTGAGCCGAGCCATCCGGTCTCCACTCCGCGCTCACCTCGGGGGGCCGCCACCCGTCGTCGAGCGCGGACTCGAGCCGGTCCGGTCCGCGTCCCGGGGCGGCGATGCAGCCCGACCCGAGGACGTGGACGGGCCGGGCGATGACGCCGATCACCGGGCGGCTCCCACGAGGTCCGGATGGCGGAACAGCACGGACGCGTTGTTGCCGCCGAAGGCGTACGCGTTGTTCATGACGAGGCCGAGCGTCGCCGGGCGCGGCCCGTCGGCCACGACGTCCCAGTCGCACTCGGCGTCCGGCGCCGTCAGGTTCCAGGTCGGGGGAGCGACCTGGTGCCGCAGCGCGAGGAGGCACGCGACCGCCTCGATGGCGCTCGCGCCGCCCATCGCGTGGCCGGTCAGCGCCTTGATCGAGCTCATGGGAACCATCCGGTCGCCGAAGAGGGTGTCCGCCGCGGCCACCTCGGCCCGGTCGCCCGCGGGGGTGCCCGTCCCGTGGGCGCAGACGTAGTCGACATCCCCCGGCTCGAGCGCCGCGTCGTCCAGCGCCGCGCGCATCGCACGAACGGCCCCGGCGCCCTTCGGGTGCGGGCTGACGATGTGGTGGGCGTCGCACGAGAGCCCGACGCCCGCGACCTCGGCGAGGGGAGCCGCTCCCCGGGCACGCGCCGCGCCGAGCGCCTCGACGAGGACCATGCCCGCTCCCTCGGCGAGGACGATCCCATCCCGGTCGGCGCTGAACGGCCGGCACGACTCGGCGGCGAGCGCACCCAGCCGGGAGAAGCCGACGAACGCCACCCGCGAGAAGGCGTCGGTGCCCCCGGCGAGCACCCGCTCGATGCGCCCCGCGCGGACGAGGTCGGTCGCGCGGGCGATCGCGTAGTTGCCGGCCGCGCAGGCGGCCCCCAGGGCCACGACCGGGCCCCGCAGCCGCAGGAGCCGGGAGACGTCCATCCCCACCCGGTCGGGCCCGGACCGCAGGAGCTCCTCGGCGGGGACGGCAGCCGGCCCGGCCGCGACGGCCTCCGGCGGCCAGGCCTCGAGCCAGCACGCCTCGCCCATCGTCGTCCCGATGCACAGCCCGGTCTCCGACAGGTCCGCGCTCTCGAGCCCCGCTTCCTCCAACGCCTGCAGGCCGGCGGTCGCCGCCAGCAGGCTCGCCCGCCCGGGCGCCGGCGCCGCGGGGGAGAGGAGGGGCGCCTCCCGGATCTCACACCCGACGTGGGTCGGGAAGGGGGAGGTGTCGAAGGACCGCACCGGCGCGACGCCGCTCCGCCCCTCGAGGAGCGATGCCCAGAGCTGACCCGGGTCGGCGCCGATCGGGGAGACGACCCCCATCCCGGTGATCACCGGGGTCGTGGGGCCGGCCGGGGTCACGCCGGGCCCGATGCCAGCCGCCGGCGAGCCACCTGCACCAGCTGGCCGAACGTCCGCACGTCGGCGAGCTCGGCCTCGTCGAACCGCACGCCGTATCGCTCCTCGACGTGGACGGCGATCTCGACGGCCAGGAGCGAGTCGACCCCCACGTCCTCGAGGGCCCCCTCCGCGGTGATCTCGCTCTCGGCGATCTCGGCGACCTCGGCCACGATCGCCCTGATCTCGTCCTCGAGCCCGTCGCCCACTCCGCCGCTCATGCGAACGCCGGCGCCCGGCCCTCGATGGGCTCGTCCGGAGCCGGCGCCCAGACCTCTTGTGCCCGGCGGGCTCCGACCCGGGTACCGGCCACCGGAGCGAGCGGGTCTCCGATGATCCGGTAGGCGCTCCCGGCGGCGACCCCGGGCGGAGCCGCGTGCAGCAGCACGCGGCCGATCCGCCGCTCGCCGGCTCGGAGCGCCGCGGCCAGCCCGAGCATCCACCGCATGTTCTCGAGGTGCTCGACCGGCACCACCGCGCCGACCGACGACGCGGCGGCCCCCTCGAGCACCAGCCGTTCGCTGAAGGACATCCCCGTCCGCCATCGGCTGGCCGTCCGGCAGGTCGCGGAGATCACGGCGCCGATCGGCTCGTCGCGGCCCGCCAGGTGGTGGGCGCGCATCCCGCGGTAGCCGGCCCAGCCGCTGGGCCGGCCGTGGCCGAAGTACACGGCAAGCCCGATGCCGAGCCCCAGGGCGTCGGCGACGTCGTCGCGGGTGATCCGTTCGGCCGACCAGCGCAGGACCGGGAACCGCGTCCCGGCGAGGTTCGCCTCCATCCGGTCGGCCAGCCGCAGGTAGCGCTGGTGCCACTGGGCGAGGACGGCGACCGGGCCGGCCTCCTCGCCCCTGGCGAGCACCCGGGCCGCGGCCTCGGCGAACCCGCCGAGGTTCTCCCCTGCGTCGGGGAGCCACCCGGCCGGCACGAGCCGGCCCCCGGGGGCTGCGAGGAACGGCCCCGGGAGCGCCCCGCGCGGGGACCGGCGTCGCTCGCCCACCAGCAGGCAGGCCTCGGCCCCCTCGAGGTGCTCACCCAGCACGGCGTGGTCGGCCGCGCCGTCGGTGGTGACGACCCGCACCGGCCGCTCGCGCTCGTGCGCGGCGATCAGCGGGCGCAGCGCGCGGCTCGCGTCCGTCGACGCCGCGAGCACCCAGGCGCGCGGCCCGTCCGTCACGCCGCCCGGACCTCCGCGATGTAGGGGTCGTAGGGCGTCGTGTCGCTGCTGGCGATCAGGGCGTTGTAGAAGTCGGCCATGATGGCGGCCTGCTGCTCGGGGTTGAAGTGGTCGAGGCCACCTCCGTCCGCCGTCACCTGCAGGAGCGCGGGCGTGCCGCCGTAGTCGTAGGCGCCCTCCCCTGAGGTCACCTGGGAGAAGAGGGCGTGGCCCATGTAGTAGGGCCCGGTCACCTCTCCCTGCCACACGTGTCCCATCTCGTGGATGAACGTGTAGCGACCGTCGGGGGTGGCCGTATCGAAGCCATCGGGCAGGTGGATGATGCGCATCGTCGTGACCGGAACCGCTTCGTCGCGGAACCAGTCGCTCATCCCCGCGACGAACGACCCCTCGAAGATCTGGATCTGCGCGTAGGGCAGGGTGCCCTTGTAGACCTTCTTCGCCTCGGTGACCTCGTCGGGCCGCAGGTCCCGGAAGAGCCCGAACACCTCGAGGATGATCGCGAGAGCGGTGTCGATCGCCCCCACGACCACCTCGAGGACCGCTCCCAGGATGTCCAGCAGGCTCTCGCCGATCTCCTTGGCGGCGCGGATCACCTCCTCGACCGCGTCCCGCGTCGGCTGGACGAACGCCGCGTCGACGATGTCGACGGTGGTCTGCCCGATCGCCTTCGCGGCCGCGAGCAGGTTCGTCAGCGCGTGGTGCGGGTGCAGGAGCGTGTCGGCGGCGAGCTGTCCGAGGGTGGCGCCCAGCTCCAGGAGCTCGGCCACCACCTCCTGGACGGCCTCGATCGCGCGGCCCACCATCCACGCGGCGAACTCCGCGAGGGCGGCTCCCGCTCGGAGCGCTCCGCGAACCGCGGCCCGGAGGCCCTCCAGGGCGTCGTTGGCCAGCCAGCTCAGCACGTAGCTCAGCGAGTTCTGCAGGCGCACGGTGACCTCGCCCAGCAGCTCGAGCGCGGCCTCACCGGCCGACGCCGCCCAGGCGATGACCGTGGAGAGCGCCTCTCCGATGCTCTCGATGGCGGCGACGATCTGCTCGAAGACCTCGGCCGTCTTGGAGGCGGCCCAGTCGAGCGCCTCGGTCACGCTGTGCTTGACGAAGCGGATCGCGAGGATGGCCTCGCGGTACAGGCCCGCCGCGAGCGCCTCGCCCTGGTCGAGCACCCACTCGAGGACGTCGCCCACCGGCCCGAGCGCCTGCAGCACGCCGTTCACGATGCGCCGGAACAGGTAGTAGGTGCCGGCGGCCGCCTCCGCCAGCAGGTCGGCAACGGCGATCCCCGCCTCGATGGCCGCATCGATGATGCGCGCACCCGTTCGATAGGTGAACTCGACCACCGCGCCCACGAACTCGACCGCGGCCATCCCGAGCTGGACGGCGGCCTTCACGACGTCGCGGAGGAGCGCGGCCGTCAGCGTGAGGGCGCTCCGAAGGACGTCGAGGAGGACCCTTCCCAGCTCGAAGACGGCCTGCACGACGCGCTTGATCGCGTTGAAGCCGTGCACGGCGATGTCGATGACCAGGTTGGCGAGGGTGATGCCCGCCTCGAGGATCGCCTTGGCCACCTCGAGGGCGATGGCCGCCGCCTTGGTGGCCACGTACGCCGCGAGGTCGACCAGGTGCCCCCCGATGTCGACGATCGCCTTCACCACGTTGCCGACGAACTGGGCCGCCGTCTGGCGGATCGTGTCGACGAGGTTGGCAACCGTCTGACCGATCTTGATCAGGGCGCGGGACAGCTCCTTGAGGAGGCTCCCGGGGCGAGTGACGGCCGTGACCAGGAGCGAGCCGACGGTCTGCCCGATCTCGATCAGCGCGCGGACCACGGCCTCGAGGACCGAGAACGCCGCTTCCAGCGACTGCTGCAGAAGGTTGCCGACCGTCTTCCCGATGGCGATCAAGGTCTCCACGAACTTCTTCACGGTCTCGAAGACCTGCGTCCCGAGCCAGACGAGCAGCTCCCCCAGGGTGTGCCCGAGGGAGTCGATGGCGCGCAGGACCGTCTGGAGCGCGGCCCCCACGAAGCCGACCACCGCCTCGAGCACCTGGAACATGGCCCGCCCGGCATCGATGATCCCCTGGATCATGGACTTGACGAAGGCGAAGGTGTTGGAGACCGCCGCCTCGAGGGCTCCGGCGACCATCTCGGCGATCGACCTCCCCGCCTCGAGGAGCGCCTTGGCCAGGTTGGCCATCTGCTCCACCGTGAAGCTCACCGCCGCGGCCAGCGCGGAGGCGATGTCACCGACGGCGTTCACCACCGCGTCCACCACGGAGTTGACGGCCTCGGCGAGCTCATCGACCAGGTCCTCGACGGCCTCGACGATGGCCGAGTCCGTCTCCCGATCGCTCGCCGGGATCCGACGGGTCGGGATCTGGCTGCCGATCTCCGCCAGGTACTCCATGACCGTGCGGAGCGATGCCCGGTTGGGCTTCCCCGACTCGGTCAGCACGAAGTCCTTCATCACCAGGCGGCCCTGGGCGGCCGGCATCTCGCCGATCGCGTGGACGACCCACCGCTCCTGTCCCGCCTTCCGGTAGCCGGCGATCAGGGTCCGGCGCTCCTCCTCGGGCAGCGGCGCCACGTGCTGGAAGAGCTGCCGATGGGCGGCCACGTCGACGAGCGAGGTCGCGTAGGCCTGCGCCAGGCGCACCGCCTGCGTCTTGGAGGATCCGAACACCCGATGGAAGGTGGGGGCCACCTCGAGCGGCGTCGGCTGGAGGTCGGCGACCTGGCCGTTGAGATCCTTCTGTTCGAGCTTCGAGAGCGTGCCGAGCGCCTTCAGGACGCGCGTCGCGGACATCGTTCCCCCTTCCCGGGCGGCCCGGATCTGGTCCCGCGAGCCGAGGCGCGCCGGGACAAAGGTGATAGGTAGGGCGTTGCATACCATCGGGGCTCAGAGGCGTCAAGCCGTGGTTTCGGTTCGGACCGGACCGGCGGTCAGCCCGCGGCCTGCGCGTGGTGGCGCGGCAGGGTGAACGAGAACCGGGAGCCCTCGCCGAGGCGGCTCTCGACGACCAGCTGCGACCCGTGCAGCGCGAGGATCTCACGGACGATCGCGAGGCCAAGCCCCGCACCCCGGGTGGGCCGGTCGTTGGGGTCGCCCCCCCGGTAGAAGCGCTCCCCGAGGTGGGGGATGTCCTCCGGCGCGATTCCGGGGCCGTCGTCGGAGACCGCGACCTCGACGACGCCGTCGGATCGGCGGCCGGAGATGGTGATCTCGGTTCCCGCCGGCGTGTGCTGAGCTGCGTTGTCCAGCAGGTTGTCGAGCACGCGCTCCAGAAGGACCGGATCCGCCGAGACGACGAGCCCGGGCTGCAGCTCGAGCCGGACCTGCTGGCCCTGGAGCGATGTGCCGAGCTTTCCGACGCTCGCTCGCACGACCGTCGTGATGTCGATCGGCCGGCTCTGGGTCGCAGCGTCGTGGGTCTCGAGCTTGGAGAAGTCGAGAAGGGAGCTCACGATGCCGTTCAGGGTCTGCGCGTTGCTGTTCAGCCGGTCGAGCAGCTCCCGCCGGGTGGCTTCGTCGAGGCTTTCCCAGCGGCGCTCCAGGGTCAACCCGATGCCGCCGATCACCGCGAGCGGCGTTCGAAGCTCGTGCGATGCCATGTCGATGAAGTCGCGCTTCAAGCGATCGAGCTCCTCGAGCCGCCGGACGGCCTCTCGCTGTTCCTCGAACAGGTGCGCGTTCTCAAGCGCGCGGCCCGCCTGCCCGGCGAGCAGCTCGAGCGCCTCCACGTCCTCGGCATCGATCGCCCGTTTCTCTCCGGTTGCGACCGCGAGGGCCGCGACCAGCTGTCCGGACCTCCAGACCGGCGTCGCGAGTGCCGCACGCAGCCCGGCACTTCGCAGGGGCGGAAGGGCATCGGGGAGCACCTGGTAGTCCTCGGCCGTCACGGTGGTGCGCTGATCGAAGACGCGGCCCACGAGCCCCTCCGATGCCGAGTGGGGGGCGTTGACGAACTCCTCGGGGAGCCCGTGCGAGTGAAGGATGCGGTACCGTTCGCCGTCCTCGGTGAGGAGGCAGAGCGCGGCGCTCGGGAAGCCGAGCTCGGTGGCGGATCGCACGACCGCGTCGAGCACGCTCCCCGACTCGAGCGTGGCGATGGCGCGGGAAGCGCGGGCGACGGTCGCCAGGGTCTGGGCGTGTCGCTCCGCAGCGCGACGCGCGTTCGCGTGCTCGTCCATCTCGTGGGCGAGCTCCCGGCCCAGGAAGCTCGAGAGGAACGCCACGACGCCGAGCAACGCGGTGCGGACGACCGCGTCGGCGATGCTGACATCGCCCCCCACCACGAGGATCGACGCGAGGTAGGCGGCGATCGTGAACAGCAGGAGCGCGATCTGGCTCAGCAAGGGGTAGGAGAGCGCGAAGAACAGGGTGGTGAGCGCGTAGAGGACGAAGAGCGTGGAACGCTGCCCACCGCTGGCTCCGATCGCGACGCTGACGAGGACGATGTCGAACGTGGACCAGAGGGCCATCACCCGTGTTCCCCAGCCGCGGTCGAACAGACGGGGCCAGGGAAGGATCGAGATGAGCAGCACCCCCACGGCAGCGACCGAGCTCGTGGCGACATACAGCGGGAGGTTCGTGACGGTGTTGCCCGGGAGCAGTGGATAGAGGGCCATGGCGAACAGGGCCAGCC
Source organism: Actinomycetota bacterium (assembly GCA_036396755.1). Classification (GTDB taxonomy): domain Bacteria; phylum Actinomycetota; class UBA4738; order UBA4738; family CALAEC01; genus DASWKG01. The sequence continues at coordinate 4,057 of DASWKG010000066.1, read as the reverse complement.
ACGTCGCGCGCACGCCGGCCCGCACCGTTCGCAGGCGGTAGGGTGTCAGGATGTCCATGCGATCCACTGAAGGATTCTTCGGCGTGTGCGGGCCGTGAGTGGAGAGCCTGTTGGAAGCAATTCCGCTTCGCATGGATGGGCCATGCCGGCACCACCCGAGATGACTACCGGGCGTGGGTCGGACGGAGGACCGATGGAGCGCGCGCTCGAGGAGGCCCGAGGCTGCCTCGAGTGGGGCGACGTGCCGGTGGGGGCGGTCGTCGTGCTCGACGGCCGGGAGATCGGGTCCGCCGGGAACGAGCGTGAGCGGCAGCAGGACCCGACCGCCCACGCGGAGATCCTGGCGCTGCGTCGAGCCGCCGAGACGGTGGGCACCTGGCGCCTGGACGGCGCCACCCTCTACGTCACGCTCGAGCCGTGCGCGATGTGCGCCGGCGCCATGGTCCTCGCGCGCGTCGAGCGGCTCGTCTTCGGCGCGGCCGACCCGAAGGCGGGGTTCGCGGGATCGCTCGGCGACCTCGTCCGCGACCCGCGGCTCAACCACCGGCTCGAGGTAGAGGGCGGCGTGCTCGCGGACCAGAGCGGCGACCTGCTCCGCGAGTTCTTCCGGGCCCGGCGCGGGGGCGCGGAGTGAGCCGGTGGGCGATCCGGAGCCGGGGCGGCCGCTTCCTCGCGTACGGGACGCTCGGGTGGGTGCTCGAGGTCGCGTTCACCGGCCTCCACGACTTCAAGCGCTACCGGGATCCCCGGCTCCCGGCCAGAACCAGCCTCTGGATGCTCCCGATCTACGGCCTGGTGCAGCCCCTCTTCGAGCCCGCCCACGACGCGATGCGGGGCCGCGTGCCCGCGCCCGTGCGCGCGGCCGCCTACGCCGCGGGGATCTTCGGCATCGAGTACGCGACCGGGAAGCTGCTGCGCTCGGCGCTGGGCCAGGCGCCCTGGGACTACTCGGACGCCCGCTGGAACGTCCACGGGCTGATCCGCCTCGACTACGCGCCGTACTGGGCGGTGGTCGGCCTCGGGGCCGAGCGCGTCCACGACCTGCTGACGGGCCGCGAGGCCGACCGCTAGACTGACCGGCGGAGGCGTGCCGGAGCGGCCGAACGGGACCGCCTCGAAAGCGGTTAGGGGTTCACGCCCCTCGTGCGTTCAAATCGCACCGCCTCCGCCAACTTCCGGTCAGGTTTCTGCTGGCCGTGCGCTGGCCGGGGTAGGCCGAGGGCCGGCCTCCGAGGGCCGCGGGGCTACTCCCTCTCCGGCCGGCCCTCGGCCATCCCGCGCTCCGGCTCCGCCCCCTTGGTGACCCCGGAACGGGCCGAGACGGTTAGGGCTTCCCTGGCAGAGCCTCGGTGCCTTCCTCCGGATCAGCACCCACCCGCGCGCCTCGGAGAAGCCGCTCTCGCCGGCGGCCGCGTGGAGCCACGTGGAGGACTGGCTCGAGAGCGAAGCGGCCTGGGTCCCCGTGGCCACGGAGCGGCATGCCGCGGTTCTGGGCTCCCTGATCAACGCGTACGACCTGCGGGGGAACCTGATCTCGGACGCGGAGCTCGCGGCGCTCGCGATCGAGCACGGCCTCGTCGTCTGCTCGGCGGACACCGACTTCGCGCGATTCACCGAGGTGCAGTGGCAGAACCCCATCGAGCGGTCGCGCCCTCGGCGGAAGGGTGGCCGCGGCTAGATCGGATCGACCAGGAGGACCAGCGCGCTGTGGCGCTCGGAGAGTCGTGCGAGTTAGGTGGTGTGGACCCTCCTAGAGACTGCCCATGAGCGCGATCGTCGACTCGAGGACCATGTCGCCGAAGCAGGCGTCGATCGAGTAGGCGTCCTCATACTCGAACACGCCCTCGCCCGCGAAGCCGAGCACCTGCCGGGCCGCGTGGTCGGTCTCGAACGACTGCATGATGTAGCCGAGCCCGTCGTTCGCCTGTGCGAGCGGCATCACCACGCCGTTCGAGCGCTCCTTCAGCGTGTTCGTGAGGTTCGCGAACACCTCGCCCGGCGCTGCGGTGATCGTCAGGTCGCCCACCTTCGCCACGGAGACGGCCGTGCGAACCGAGATCGGGGATGCGGACCGGCACGGCTTGTTCGCCGACTTGCCGACCGTCACGGTCGCCGGGCTCTGGGCGAACGGGCGGTCGAAGAAGCCCGGAACGCCGAGCGCCGTGAGCCCGGAGTTGGTCACGGGCTGGTCCCAGAACGTCTGCCCGCTGCGCACGTCGGTCCCGCTCACGAGCGAGCCCTGGCCGACCTCGGGAAGGAGGCCCGCGAGTCCGTCGCCCATCTGGACCTTGTTCCCGCGCGGCGACATGTTGCCGAGGCCGGTGGGGAAGATCAAGCCCACGCCGCCGAACCGCTCCTCGACGCGGCGCTCGAACACCCCGGGATAGTCCGCGTCGCCGATCCGCTTGCTCTCGTCGGCGGTAACCGGATGCGCAGCGTACGCGCCGACGGTGGCGATCGCCTGACCGGTGAGATCTCCCTCGTCGTCGACCTCCAGGGCGCGGAAGTACGTGAGGAACGTCTCCTCGGCCGAGCGGTAGGTGTCGCGCCGCTCGCCGTTGAACTGACGGGCCAGCGTTTCGCCGGCCTCGAGCACCGCCGGCTCCATCGAGCCGACGGCCGTCCGGATGCTCGCCTTGATCGCCGCCTCGACCTGGTCCATGTACCACTGCGGCACCGCGCCCCACCCGCCGATGAAGTCGGGGGCGGTGTGGCTGTGCGTCGAGCCGATCACGAACGCGGAGGGTGGCAGGCTCAGCTCCGTGCCCATGGTCGCGGCGATGTCGAACGCGCCGCAGTCGTCGCACAGCTTCGCGTAGTCGCCGAAGTAGCTCGTGCCGTCGATGATCGTGACGACGATCGTGTCGGTGCCGTCGCCGAGCGCCGCCGAGCGCACCCACAGGCCGAACTCGGGGTCGATCGAGTAGATGGGGTTCATCGGCCCGATGCCGTACCCGCCGGAGTAGATGCAGTTCGGGTTCTCGGGCCACGTGCTGCGGAAGTCGGCCACGTGCATCGGCGCGTCGGGGGCGTCCTCGCCCAGGATGATGCAGCCGTCCTTCGCCCAGACCTCGCCCTTGGAGGCGTCCGGCTGGGGGGTGATGCTCACCGCGGCGGCGCCGGCGAGCACCTGGCCGGGGCCCGGCTGGGCGGTCGCCCCGCCTCCACCACCGTCATCCTCGGCGACGGCCTCGTCCGGCAGGGCCGGGTCGGCTTCGCGGACGACGTCGAGCGTGAGCGGGCTGTCGGGGGTCGGAGCGATCAGTGTTCCGGCGGTAGCGGCCCCGAGCGCGAGGGCTCCCCCGAGGAGGCCGCCGAGGATCAGCTTGAGAGGGCGCATGCGCGGAGACTTCGCCGCCCGGGCCCCGAACTCCTGCCGGAAACCTACGACTCGGTAGGTCGGGCCCGCCCCGGTACAATCACCCGCACGGAGGCATGCCGGAGCGGCCGAACGGGCGCGCCTGGAGAGCGCGTAGGCGGGGGAACTCGCCTCGAAGGTTCAAATCCTTCTGCCTCCGCCAATGTGATGTCTCGGGACATCGTGCACAGATGTCTCGGGACATGCTTACCACCTTCCGCCGAGCCCCTGGTAGTCCCGGGTGGGGTCGAGCACCAGCTCCCGAAGAAGCTCTCCGTCCTCGGTGAGGACCCGAACGTCGAGATCGGCGACCAAGAGGAGGACGCGAGTTCCCGCGTGACGGGTGCCGAGCCCGATGTGATGAAGGCGGCTGTTGTAGCGCAGGGTCACCCGGCCCACCTTGTCGACCCGGTCCCTGCGAACCCGGAAGTGCTCCGGCACCACGAACCCCTGCGCCGAGGGCGCGGCCTTGGGCCTGGCCTCGAACGCCTCGAGGGGCGTCCGCCGCCCGACCGCCCGGTGGGGACGCTCGGTGTTGTAGTAGCGACGGAACCAGTCGAGCTTTCCCTGGAGCTCGCCGAGGCTCGCCGCCGGCTCCTGCATCCGGAGCCACTTCTTGAGGGTCTGGTGGAACCGCTCCACCTTGCCGCAGGTCTGGGGGTGGTAGGGGGTGGAGTGGAAAAGGTGGATCGCCAGCCG
>DASWKG010000065.1:0-3022 GCA_036396755.1 Actinomycetota bacterium | reverse complement strand
GGCGGTGGCGGCCTCGGCCATCGCGGCGGCCTGCGAGTCGGCCTCCGCGAGCTGCCAGGCGCCGACGCCGATGACGGCCAGCGAGGCGAGGATCGGGAAGGTCCGCGGGCCGCCGTCACGCGCGAGCCAGCCGAAGGCGGCAGCGGCGGCCACGATCCCCAGCGCGATCAGGGCCTGGCCGCCGCCCTGGGAGTACCCCGACACGACGGCGACCTCGTGGGGGAGCGCGCCGTCGGCGGCGATCGTGGTCGCCCGCACCCAGGTGCCGATCCCTCCCAGCACCGCGAGGCCGCCGCCGATGCCCGTGAGGGCGAGCGGAAGCCGCTTCGGGAACGTGTGGTAGGCGATCGCCGGGGTCCTGGGCGCGTCCATCGGGCGGCTCCGTTCTTCCTCTTCCTACCTGCTGGTAGGAAGATTCTCCCCCGCGTGCCGATCTTCCTGCCAGTTGAAGCTCAGGCGCGGACCTCGATCAGGTGCCTCCCCAGGCTGACCCCGGGGAGGTGGTCCTCGTCGCCCGTATCGGTCAGGCGCACGCGCACCTCCCAGAACCCGGTTGCGGGGAGCGGCAGCTCCACTCGGTAGCGGCCCTCCGCGTCGGTGGTCGTGGCCGGGCCGGCCTGCCAAGCGCGCTCGGGCCGCCGGAACTCGATCAGAAGGGCGGCGCCGGGGTGCGGCGGCGCGGTCGAGCCGGCGATCACGACCGGCTCTCCCTCGCTCACCACCGGGTCGTCGATCTCGACGACCGGGCCCACGCGGACGCCGACGGTGGCCGGCCCCGCCTCGGCCGCGGAGAGCAGCGGGTCCACGACCTCGGCCGTGTAGCGGGCGTTCGCCTCGGGCTGGACCACCAGCCCCCACCGGCCGTCCTCCTCGGTCTCGACGGTCCACGTCCGCGTGGCTCCCGAGACCATCTCGGTCTCGGTGACGAGGACCTCCGCGAGCGGCTGGGCGCGATCGCGGCACTCCACCGAGCCGGTGAGGAAGGCGGTGTTCGGGTAGGTCGTGGTCTGGCCGCCCGCCGGGCCCACAGCGACGGTTCGGTCGCCGCCCGGGAGCCGCAGCGAGTAGCCGACGATCCCCGCCTCCGCCGTGGTCCCCATCCCGAGCGTGACCCGGCGCACCTGCCCGCGTCCGAACGGAACCGCGACGGTCGCGGCGCCGTCGGGCGGGATCTGGATCACCTGCGAGCGGGGAGCGCCCGTCCGCGGCTTCACCAGGGTGAACGCCGTGGCGCCCGGCGGGCCCTCGACGGCGAGGCGGGCGGTGGCGTGCTCCGGGCCCCGCCGGTGGGGGACGAGCTGCACGTAGTCGCCGGCCCACGGCGCGAGGGGGTCCATCGCGCCGGTGTCGAGCTGGCACGTCTCGAAGCGCACGAGGTCGGCCCGGCGCGGCCGAGGCCAGCCCTTGCCGAGGAGCGCCTCCCGGTAGCCCTGGCCCTCCGCGAAGAGGTCGAGCCGCCACCGCCAGAGAAGGAACTCGCCCCAGGCGTCCGCGGCCGCGATGCCGCGGCGCGAGAGCACCTCGAAGATCGCCCCGATGGCGTCGCGGTCGGGCGCGGCGGGGAGCGCCTCCGGGACGGCCATCTCCTCCCACAGCTCGCGCACGATCGCCGGGTCGCCGCCGGCGAACCGCTCGGTGAGGAACTGCAGGAACAGGAACGCGCCGTACTCGCGCTGCCCGTCGCTGGCCGTGAGCGCGACCCGCGGTGTGGGGACGAACCATCGGACCGTCTGGTGGTTGGGATCGGCGTCGTCGGCGATGACGTCCTCGATCCATGCCGACGACGCCTCGTAGATCCAGGAGTCCTCGCCCGAGTCGTAGCCGAGCTGGACGGCGTGGAAGTACTCGTGGGCGGCCCAGGCGAGCATGGCGGGCTCGGGCAGGTCGGTCTGCGCGATCTCCGGCGGGATGACGATGTACGAGGGCGTCGAGCGGCCCGAACCGCCGGGCGCCGGTTGCGTGGAACCCGTGCTCAGCGGGCCGGCCACGTACAGCTCGTATCGGCCCTCGACTGGCGGGGGACGGTAGCCGAGCCGGTCGACCTCGAGGGCCCTGCTCGCTTCGAACGACTCGAGGAGCGCCTCGATCGCGTCGGGGACGCCGTCGGAGTCGCCGTCGCGCAGATCGGGGGCGTGGGGGTCGTCGGGGTCGGTGACCCAGGTGATCGAGAAGTGCTCGGACGTGGCGGTGGCCTCCGGCTCTTCCGAGGCGGTCGAAGGGGCCCAACCGGCCGAGGCGAACAGGACCGCGATGAGGAGGAGCGAGGCCGGCCGCCACATGGGAGCCAGATGGTAGCCGCCGCGGGAGGAAATAGTCACAACGGGCCATGTACCGTCGCTGGACCCCCCCATATCGTTGCGAACATGCGCGACGCGGTTCCTTCCGGGCTCATCGGCCGGGTGGGGCGCCTGACTGCGGCCTCCGTCCGGACCTCGATGCGGCTCGCCATGCTCGCCCCCCGGACCCTCCTGGGCACCGACTCGCCCCGTAAGCTCCTCGAGGAGACGCACGAGGCGGCCGCGCGAGAGCTGCTCGGCACGCTGGGACAGATGAAGGGCGCGGCGATGAAGGTGGGCCAGCTCGCCTCCTTCGTCGACGCCGGCATCTTCCCGCCCGAGGTCCGCGACATCTACCAGAACGCGCTGGGTGGCCTCCGCGACGCGGCGCCGCCGATGCGCGCGGCGCTCGTGCGGGAGGTGCTCGAGGCCGAGCTGGGGACGAACCCCTCGTCGATGTTCTCGGCGTGGAACCCGAAGCCGTCCGCCGCGGCGAGCCTCGGGCAGGTGCACTTCGCGAAGCTGCTCGACGGCCGGGAGGTCGCCGTGAAGATCCAGTACCCGGGCATCGAGGACGCGATCAGGTCCGACCTCCTGCTCGGGCAGGCCGTGCGGCCGCTCCTGCCGCTGCTCGCGCCGGGCCTCGAGGCCGGGCCCGCGCTCGAGGAGATCCGCCGCCGCACGCTCGACGAGTGCGACTACCACCTCGAGGCGCGCAACCTCGCGGTGCTCTCCGAGCACTTCGA
>DASWKG010000064.1:0-3583 GCA_036396755.1 Actinomycetota bacterium | reverse complement strand
CTGGGGCTCGCGGATCTCGTTGCTCGTCGGCCTCCTGGCGACCTCCGTCGCGATGCTGATCGGAGCGGTGATCGGGCTGGTCGCAGGCTACTTCGGCCGTTGGTCGGAGACGCTGCTGATGCGGATCACGGACTGGTTCCTAGTGATCCCGTTCCTGCCGCTCGCGATCGTCCTCGCGTCCGTCCTCGGAGGCGGACTCTTCGTCATCATCATGGTGATCGGCGTCACGTCGTGGCCGAGCACCGCCCGGATCGTCCGCGCCCAGGTGTTGTCGGTGAAGACCAGACCCTACGTGGAGCGCGGGCGAGCGCTCGGAGCCACCAACTGGCACACGATGACGCGGCATATCCTGCCGAACGTCGGCCCGCTGATCTTCGCGAACACGATCCTCACCGTCGCCATCGCGATCCTGTCCGAGACGACCTTGTCGTTCCTGGGGCTAGGAGACCCCCTGTCGATCTCGTGGGGAACCATCCTAGAGTTCGCCTTCGGCGGCGGCGCCATGGGCGGCGGCCAGTGGTGGTGGATCATCCCGCCGGGGCTCGCGATCGTGTTCGTGGTGCTGGCCTTTACGATGTGCGGGTTCGCCCTCGACGAGATCCTCAACCCGAAGCTGCGGGAACGATGAGCGTCCTGTCCGTCCGAGACCTCCACGTCAACTACCGGACCCAGGCGGGCCCGATCCCCGCCGTCCGCGGCGTGTCGTTCGACATCGAGAAGGGGGAGGTGCTCGGGCTGGCGGGCGAGTCCGGATGCGGCAAGTCGACGATCGCCGGTGCGATCCTTCGCCTGCTGCCTCCGGGCACCGAGGTGACCGGCCAGGTCTTCCTCAACGGCGAGGACGTCCTGGGGATGAAGCGCGGGCGCCTGCGCGCCGTGCGATGGACGGGCGCGTCGATCGTGTTCCAGGGCGCGATGCACGCGTTGAATCCGGTCCAACGGGTCGGCGATCAGATCGCTGAGGCGATCATCATCCACGGACAGGGCGGCGAGCGCGAGGCGCGCGTTCGGGTCGGCGCGTTGCTCGAGCAGGTAGGCCTGCCGCCGAGGCGGATCGACGATTATCCGCATGAGCTCTCCGGTGGGCAGAAGCAGCGCGTGATGATCGCCATGGCACTCGCCTGCAGCCCGAGTCTGGTGATCGCCGACGAGCCCACCACGGCGCTCGACGTGATGGTGCAGGCGCAGGTGCTGAAGCTGCTGAACGACCTGCAGCGCGAGCTCGGGCTCGCGATGCTGTTCATCACGCACGACCTGTCGGTCCTCGTCGAGGTGGCCGACCGCCTGGCGATCATGTACGCCGGCCGGATCGTCGAGGACGGGCTCGCGAACGACGTGTTCCGGGATCCCGCGCATCCGTACACACGGGCGCTGGCCGGCGCGTTCCCCGCGATCGGGGACCAGCAGTTCCGGATGGCGCCCGCCGGCCTCGGCGGCGACCCGCCGTACCCGACCGACATCCCGAGCGGCTGCTCGTTCCATCCGCGGTGCCCGCTCGCCTTCGAGGACTGCCCGACGATCGACCCGGAGCTCTACGTCGCGGGGACGGACCGCCGCGCCGCCTGCCTGCTCGTGAACCGGCCTCAGCCCGTGGAGGCCGGCGCATGAGCCAGCGAGAGGGGTTCGTCGGGACGCTCGGGCCGCGTATCGAGGGGACGCCGCTGTTGGAGGTCGAGGATCTCTACGTCTCCTTCGAGGGTCGGGTCGGGCTCGGCTCGGGGCTCCTCGGGAGGAAGGCGACGCAAGCCAGGGCCGTTGACGGCGTCAGCTTGTCGCTCGCTCCCGGCGAGATCCTCGCGCTCGCCGGCGAGTCCGGGTGCGGGAAGACGACCCTCGCACGGACGATCATGGGGCTGGAGCGGGCCAAGAGCGGCACGATCTCGTTCGAGGGCGCGCCGCTCGGCCGCAACCTCCACAAGTACCGCCGCCGGGTGCAGATGGTGTTCCAGGACCCATCGGCTGCGCTGAACCCGAGGCAGACGATCTACGAATCGATCGCCGAAGGCCTCCGGATCCACCGGATCCACCGCAGCAAGGACGGGCTCAGCGAGGAACAGCTCGTCGCCCGCGCGCTGTCGCGTGCCGGCATGCGGCCGCCCGAGCGGTTCTTCCTGAACTACCCGCACGAGCTGTCGGGCGGCCAGCGACAGCGCGTGGTCATCGCGGGCGCGCTTGTCCTCGATCCCGAGGTGATCGTCGCCGACGAGCCCGTGTCCAACCTGGACGCATCGGTTCGCGGCGAGATCCTCCGGCTGCTGCTGCAGCTCCGCGACGACCTCGGGATCGCCATGCTCGTCGTGACGCACGACCTGGGGCTGGCGTGGACGATCGCCGATCGTGTGGCCGTCATGTACCTCGGACGGATCGTCGAGGTCGGTCCGACCGAAGAGGTCCTGCAGCGACCGCTCCACCCCTACACGAAGGCGCTGCTGGACGTCGTGCCCGAGGCGGGCGGCGTGGACCGGCCCTTCCTGACCGGCGAGCCGCCGGACCCGACGCGGATCCCGGGAGGGTGCCGGTTCCATCCGCGCTGTCCCGCAGTCGCGTCGGGCGCCTCGGCCGCGGCCGGCGTGGAGGACCGCTGCCGCGGACAGGACCTCGGGCTGCTGGAGCTTCGGCCGAACCACTACGCGGCGTGCCACCTCGCGGCGCTCGAGACCCGCGAGGGGAACGGGCAGGCACGAGTGCTGTCGACCCCCGAGACCTCGACGTCCTAACCGCCGTCGTCCGGCGCGCCCTTCAGCACGCCGAGGATCGCCTCCATCTCGGTGTCACCGACCGGCTGGTCCTTGCCCGCGCCCTTGGCCGCGGCGAGCAAGGTCCGCAGGTTCGACTCGGCCATCTCGGCCCGGGCTTCGAGGTCGCGGACCCGAGCCCCGAGGGTCTGTGCCCGCCGCTCGGACTCGTCGCGGGCCTCACGGGCCTCTCGTGCCTCGTCCCGGGCCGCGCGCAGGCTCGCCCGGAGCGAGGCCGCCTCACGCCCGAGCTCGATCAGGCGCTCGATCGCCTCGCGTCCGACCGAGGAGTACGTCGGGCGGCCGCCGTCGGCGGAGGCCGCCCTGGCGGGCGCCTCCCGGCCGCGTTTGCGGCGCCTCGTCCGCGGGATCTGCTCGCGCTCGCCTGACTCGATGGGGCGCGAGTCCACGAGCCGGTAGCTGCCGTCGACGACCTCGAGCCGGCGCCTGGCCAGGAGGGCACGCACGGCTCGAGCGGCGGCCAGCGGCTCGGTCAGGCCCATCTCGCGGCCGATCTCGGCCGGCGTGGCCCCGAGGACCTCGCCCGGGGCCACCTTGGCGGCGACGGCCGCCAGGAATGCGTTCGCCCGGTCGAGGCTCTCCTGGTTCACGGCGTCATCGTCGCAACTTCCGACCCGAAAGACCACCCCGGGGCGGGGCGGCCGGGGCGGATTTGACCGGGAGCCACACGCGGGTGTACAAACCACTTGGAGCCGCTGGGACCTTCGGGTTCCGGCGGCTCCATCATGTCCGCACCCCGTTTGCCCGGAGAGCGCCTCGCGTGGCCGAATCGACCGGCTCGAGCGGTGGCCCGCCGCCCGAACTCCCCCTGCGCGGCATCCGCGTGG
>DASWKG010000063.1:0-13896 GCA_036396755.1 Actinomycetota bacterium | reverse complement strand
GCAACCGCGGATCCGACGACCTCCTCCTCGTGGGCATCGCCGCGCGCGGCGACGACCTGGCCCGGCGACTGGCCGGCGAGATCGACCGCATCGAGGGCAAGGCCCCGCCGGTCGGCGTCCTCGACATCACCGGGCAGGTCGTCGTGCTCGTCGACGACGTTCTGTTCACCGGGAGGACCATCCGGGCGGCCATGGACGCGCTGGTCGACTTCGGGCGGCCCCGGGCCATCCAGCTCGCCGTCCTGGTCGACCGCGGGCACCGCGAGCTGCCGATCCGCGCCGACTACGTCGGCAAGAACGTGCCAACCGGGACCGACGCACTGGTCCGCGTGCTGACCGAGGAGACCGACGGCCGCGACGCCGTCGAGATCGGGGAGGAGCCATCGTGAAGCACCTGCTGTCGATCGCCGACCTCACGCCGGAGGACATCACCCGGGTCCTCGACACCGCCGACTCCTTCCGCGAGGTGGGGACTCGGGTCATCAAGAAGGTCCCGGCCCTGCGCGGGCGGACCGTGGTCAACCTCTTCTACGAGGCCTCGACCCGGACCCGGATCTCGTTCGAGCTCGCCGCCAAGCGGCTTTCCGCGGACGTCATCAACTTCACCACCTCGGGGTCTTCCGTCTCGAAGGGCGAGAGCCTCAAGGACACCGCGCTGACCCTGGAGGCGATGGGGGCCGACGCCATCGTGATCCGCCACGGCTCGTCGGGCGCGCCGGCCACGCTGTCGAAGTGGGTTCGCGCGGCGGTGCTCAACGCCGGCGACGGGACCCACGAGCACCCCACCCAGGCGCTCTTGGATCTCTACACGATCCGCGAGCACTTCCCGTCGTTCGAGGGGCTGCGGGTGGCCATCGTCGGCGACGTCCGGCACTCCCGGGTGGCCCGCTCCGGCACCCACGCGCTGACCAAGATGGGGGCGCAGGTCACGCTGGTGGGCCCGCCCACGCTGATCCCGCCGGAGGCGCCGTCGTGGGGCGCCGACGTCTCCTACGACCTCGACCCGGTGCTGCCCAAGCTCGACGTCTGCTACATGCTCAGGATCCAGCGGGAGCGGCAGGAGGAGCAGTTCTTCCCCAGCGTCCGGGAATACGCGCTGCGGTACGGCCTCGACCGGAAGCGGGTCGACCAGCTCCCCGAGGGCGCGCTGATCATGCACCCCGGGCCCATGAACAGAGGGGTCGAGATCGCCAGCGAGGTGGCCGACCTGCCCCGGGCGCTGATGACCGACCAGGTGACCAACGGCATCGCGGTGCGGATGGCGCTGCTCTATCTGATCCTGGGCGGCACCGGAACCGCCGCTTCCTCGGAAGGGGGCGAGTCCTGATGGCGCGCTGGCTGTTCAAGGGCGCGCGGGTCGTCGACCCGGAGGCCGGCCACGACGGCGTGGCCGACGTGCTGGTCGAGGACTCGCTTCTTGTCGAGGTCGGGTCCGGTCTGAGCGCCGGTGCCAAGACCGAGGTCGTCGACTGCGATGGGCTGGTGCTCGCGCCCGGTCTCGTCGACCTCCACACGCACCTGCGCGAGCCGGGCCGCGAGGACTCCGAGACCGTCGAGACCGGCTCCCGCGCGGCCGCGCTCGGCGGCTTCACGGCCGTCTGCGCCATGCCGAACACCGACCCGGTGGCGGATCACTTGGCGGTGGTGATGGAGGTGCTCGCTCGCGGCGACAAGGCGGGCCTGTGTCAGGTGCTTCCCGCGGCCGCGATCACCAAGGGCCTGGAGGGCGAGCAGCTCGTCGAGATGGGCGAGCTGGCCGCGGCCGGCGTGCGCATCTTCACCGACGACCACCGCGGCGTGCAGTCGTCGCGGGTGCTGCGGCTCGCGCTCGAGTACGCGAAGGCCTTCGACGTGGTCGTCTGCCAGCACCCCCAGGACGAGGCCCTCTCCGAGGGCGCGCACATGCACGAGGGGCACTACTCGGCGCTGCTCGGGGTGCGCGGCGCGCCCGCCGAGGCCGAGAGCACGATGGTGGCCCGCGACATCGCGCTCGCGCGGCTGACCGGCGGCCGGCTCCACGTCACGCACGTCTCCACGGCCGAGTCGGCGCGGTGGCTCCGCGAGGGCATCGCGCGTGACGTGCGGGTGACCGCCGACGCCACCCCGCACCACCTCTCCTTGATCGACGCCGAGGTCGAGTACGACACGAACCGCAAGATGAACCCGCCGCTCCGCACGGCCGAGGACCGCGACGCGCTGCGAGCCGCGGTGGCGGAGGGCGTGATCGGGGCGATCGCGACCGACCACGCGCCCCACGCCGTGGAGGACAAAGAGGTGGAGTTCGACCTCGCGCGCTTCGGCACCACCGGGCTCGAGACCGCGCTCGGCGTGGTGCTGACCGACCTGGTCGAGCCGGGTGTGCTGAGCCTCGATGCGGCCGTGCGCGCCATGTCGACCACGCCGGCCGGCATCCTGGGCCTCGGCGACCACGGGTCGCTGCAGGCGGGCACCGCGGCGAACCTCGTCGTGTTCGACCCGGCCGCGGAGTGGGTGGTGGGGGAGCGGCCGTTCGCGTCGAAGGGCCGCAACTCCGCGTTCCTCGGGCGCGCGCTCCGGGGCCGGGTGGTCCACACGATGCTCGCCGGCGACCTCACGGTCCGCGACGGCGAGGCCACCCGGTGAGCGACGCGCTGCTGGCCCTCGAGGACGGCACCACCTTCCCGGGCAGCGCGTTCGGCGCGCCGGGCGAGGCCTTCGGCGAGATCGTCTTCAACACCGGGATGAGCGGCTACCAGGAGATCCTCACCGACCCCTCGTACTCGCGGCAGATCGTGGTGATGACCGCGCCCCACCAGGGGAACTACGGCGTCAACGCCGACGACCCCGAGTCAGGAGACATCCAGGTGTCCGGCTTCGTGGTCCGCGAGGCGTCGCGGCGGCCGAGCAGCTGGCGCTCCGAGGGCTCGATCGACGAGTACCTGGCCGGGGCCGGGATCACCGCCATCGAGGGCATCGACACCCGCGCGCTGACGCTCCACATCCGCGAGCTCGGCGCGATGCGCGCCGGCATCTCGACCACCGACCTCGACGCGGCTTCCCTGGTCGAGCGGGTGCGGAGCCAGCCGGGGATGGAGGGCGCCGACCTGGCGATCGACGTGAGCACCGACGCCCCCTACGCGGCCGCCGACCTGGTCGGCCCGTCCGTGCCCCGGACGGGCCGCGTGTTCCGAGTCGCCGCCTACGACTGGGGCCTCAAGCGCAACATCCTCCGGCTGCTGGCGAGGCACGGCTGCGAGGTCGACGTGTTCCCCGCGCTCGCGCCGGCCGAGACCGCGCTGCAGAACGGCTACGACGGCGTGTTCCTCTCCAACGGCCCCGGCGACCCGGCCGCCACGACGTACGCGGTCGAGACGACGAGGAAGCTGCTGAAGGCGCAGATCCCCCTCTTCGGCATCTGCCTGGGCCACCAGATCATGGGGCGCGCGGCGGGCGGAAGGACCTACAAGCTGAAGTTCGGCCATCGAGGCGCGAACCAGCCGGTCGTCGACCTCGACAGCGGCCGCGTCGAGGTCACCTCGCACAACCACGGCTTCGCGGTCGAGGCGTGGGGGGAGACGCCTCCCTCCGGCGGCGAGGAGGCACCGGTCGTCGACACGGCCTTCGGACGCGCGGCGCTGACGCACTGGAACCTCAACGACGGGACGCTCGAGGGGATGCGGTTCCTCGACACCCCCGCCTACTGCGTGCAGTACCACCCGGAGGCGGCGCCCGGCCCGCACGACTCGCGCTATCTGTTCGACCGGTTCCTCGACCTGATGGAGATGGCGTAGTGCCGCGGCGGAACGACATCGAGACGATCCTCATCATCGGGAGCGGTCCGATCGTGATCGGGCAGGCGTGCGAGTTCGACTACTCGGGCAGTCAGGCCTGCAAGGTGCTCAAGGAAGAGGGCTACCGGGTGGTGCTGGTGAACTCCAACCCGGCCACGATCATGACCGACCCGGAGTTCGCCGACCGCACCTACGTCGAGCCGCTCACCCCCGAGTCGGTGCTCGGCGTCATCCGGCGCGAGCGCCCCGACGTCCTCCTGCCCACCCTCGGCGGGCAAACCGCGCTGAACGTGGCCGTCGCGCTGGCCGAGTCGGGCGCGCTCGAGGCCGAAGGCGTGACCCTCATCGGCGCGGACCTGGAGGCCATCCGCCGGGCCGAGGACCGCCGACTGTTCGTCCAGACGATGAACGAGGCCGGCCTGCCGCTGCCCCGGTCCGGCTTCGCGGCGACCGTCGACGAGGCCCTCGCGGTGGCGGAAGGGCTTGGATATCCGGTCATGGTCCGCCCGTCGTACGTGCTCGGCGGGGGGGGAACGGGTCTTGCACGAACCGCCGACGATCTGCGCCGCATCGCTGCGGAGGGCGTCGGGCTGAGCCCGATCGGCGAGATCCTGGTCGAGGAGTCGGTCGAGGGCTGGAAGGAGTTCGAGCTGGAGGTGATGCGGGACCGCGCCGACAACGTGGTCGTCGTCTGCTCGATCGAGAACCTCGACCCGATGGGCGTGCACACCGGCGACTCGATCACGGTCGCTCCCGCGATGACCCTCACCGACCGCGAGTACCAGGAGATGCGCGATGCCGCGCTCGCGTGCATCCGCGCGGTCGGCGTCGAGACCGGCGGCTCCAACATCCAGTTCGCCGTGGACCCGCGCGACGGCCGGATGGTCATCATCGAGATGAACCCGCGCGTGTCGCGCTCCTCTGCGCTGGCCAGCAAGGCCACCGGCTTCCCGATCGCCAAGATCGCGGCGAAGCTCGCCGTCGGCTACCGCCTCGACGAGATCACCAACGACATCACCGGCGAGACGCCCGCCGCGTTCGAGCCGGCGCTCGACTACGTGGTGGTGAAGGTGCCGCGCTGGGCCTTCGAGAAGTTCCCCGGCGCCGACGACCGCCTCACGACCACGATGAAGTCGGTCGGCGAGGTGATGGGCATCGGTCGCACGTTCCCCGAGGCGCTCGGTAAGGCGCTCCGCTCGCTCGAGACCTCCGACGGCGACCTCTGGCTCGCCGAGATGCCCGACGACGTCATCGCCGAGCTGGGACGGCCGTCCGTCCGGCGCCTGGCGCTCGTCGAGCGCGCCCTGCGCGAGGGCTTCACCGTCGAGGAGGTCGCGGACGCCTCGAAGATCGACCCGTGGTTCGTGGACCAGATCGCGCGGATCGCGGGCCAGGCGGCCCGGCTCGACGGCCGGCGCCTCGGCCAGATCACCGGGGCCGACCTGCGCGAGTCGAAGCGCCTCGGCATCTCGGACCGCCGTCTCGGCCGTCTGCTGCACGCCTCCGAGCGCGAGGTGCGCGCCGCCCGCCACATGGCCGGCATCCGGCCCGTGCACAAGACCGTCGACACCTGCGCGGGGGAGTTCGCGGCGCGCACGCCGTACCACTACTCGACCTACGAGTCCGAGACCGAGGTGCGCCCCGCCGACCGCCCGCGCGTCGTGATCCTCGGCGCCGGCCCGAACCGCATCGGCCAGGGCATCGAGTTCGACTACGCGTGCGTCCACGCGGCGTTCGCGCTGCACGACGCCGGCTACGAGACCGTGATGATCAACTCGAACCCCGAGACGGTCTCCACCGACTACGACACGAGCGACCGCCTCTACTTCGAGCCGCTCACGCTCGAGGACATCCTCGCGGTGTGCGAGGCCGAGCAGCCCGAGGGCGTGATCGTCCAGCTCGGCGGGCAGACGCCGCTCCGGCTCGCCCCCGAGCTGGAGGCCGAGGGCTACCGGGTGTTCGGCACCTCGCCCGTGTCGATCGACCTGGCCGAGGACCGCGGGAAGTTCGCCGCGCTCTGCTCGCGGCTCGGCATCCGCCAGCCGCCCCAGGGCAACGCGACCTCGATCGAGGAGGCCACCGTCGTGGCCTCCCGCGTCGGCTATCCGGTGCTCGTCCGACCCTCCTACGTGCTCGGGGGGCGGGCGATGGAGATCGTGTACTCCGAGGATGAGCTGGCCGGCTACGTGGCCACCGCGACCGCCGCGAGCCCCGAGCACCCGGTCCTCATCGACCGCTTCCTCGAGGGCGCGATCGAGGTCGACGTCGACGCGGTCTGTGACGGCCAGGAGGTGTACATCGGCGCGGTGATGGAGCATATCGAGGAGGCCGGGGTCCACTCGGGCGACTCGAGCTGCACGATCCCGCCGATCACGCTCTCCGAGGAGGAGCTCGACGAGATCGAGGAGGTCACGCGCGCCCTCGCGGCCGGGCTCGAGGTCCGCGGCCTCCTCAACATCCAGTTCGCGGTCCGGGACGAGCAGGTCTGGGTGCTCGAGGCGAACCCGCGCTCCTCGCGCACGGTCCCGTTCGTCTCGAAGGCGACGGGCGTGCCGCTGGCGAAGGTGGCCGCCCGCGTGATCGTCGGCGCCTCGCTCGCCGAGCTGCGCGAGGAGGGGCTGCTGCCGGCCGACCCCGCGCTCTACCGGCACCTCCGGCACGTGGCGGTGAAGGCCGCGGTCCTGCCGTTCGGGCGGTTCCCGGGCGTCGATACCATCCTCGGGCCCGAGATGCGCTCGACCGGAGAGGTGATGGGCATCTCGACCGACCTCGGGGTCGCGCTCTCCCGGGCGCAGGTGGCCGCGGGCACTCGGCTCCCGGAGAAGGGCGCGGTGTTCGTGAGCGTGGCGAACCGCGACAAGCGCGCGATCGTCTTTCCGGTGAAGCGCCTCGCCGACCTCGGCTTCCGCATCATGGCGACCGGCGGGACGGCTCGCCTGCTCGCGCGCGCCGGGATCCCCGTGTCCCAGGTGGCGAAGGTGTCCGAGGGACGGCCGAACCCCGCCGACCTCATCCGGCAGGGCCAGATCGACCTGGTCGTGAACACGCCCTTCGGCCGGGGGCCCCGCGGCGACGGCTACGAGATCCGCACCGCGGCGGCGCGGGCGGGCGTCCCGTGCGTCACGACGCTCCAGGGCGCGCTCGCGGCGATCCAGGGCATCGAGGCCGCGCTGAGCGGCGGCGGCGAGCCGCGCAGCCTGCAGGAGTACCATGCGGGCCTGGGAGCAGGCAGCCGTCCGGGGAGATCCGATTGATCCGCAAGCAGTGTGAGGTCCTCAGCGTTCGCAAGAACGGTATCTACCAATCGATCACGCTGGTCGCGCCCGAGATCGCCGAGAACGCGCGTCCCGGCCAGTTCGTGGAGGTGGCCGTCCCGTCGGGACGCGAGATCATGCTGCGGCGGCCGTTCTCGATCGCCGACGCCTCGCGCCGCGGCGGCTGGGCCGGCACGCTCGAGCTCGCCTTCTACTCGGTCGGCCCCGGCACGCAGTGGCTCGCCGAGGCCCGCCCGCACGACTTCCTCGACGTGGTCGGCCCGCTGGGCCGCCCGTTCCCGTACCCGCGCGACCTCACGAACTGCCTCCTCATCGGCGGCGGCTACGGCGCGGCGCCGATGTACTTCCTCGCGAAGGAGCTGGCGTCGCGCGGCAAGCGCGTCGACATGATCGTCGGCGCGCGCGACCAGCAGCGCCTCTACAAGCCGGTCGAGGGCAAGCGCCTCTCTGTGTCGATCTCGATCTGCACCGAGGACGGCAGCCTCGGCGACCGCGGTGTCGTCACCGACGTGTTGCCGGGCATGGTCTCGCGCGCGCACACCCAGGTCGTCTACGCGTGCGGACCGAACCCGATGCTCCGCGCGGTCGCCGAGTACTGCATCGCGAACGGCATCCCCTCGCAGGTGGCGGTCGAGGAGCTGATGGCGTGTGGGATGGGCATCTGCTGGACCTGCGTGGTGCCGGTGATCCGCCGCGACGGCACCTCGTGGGACAACCTGCGCGCGTGCGTCGAGGGCCCGGTGTTCAACGGCGGCCGCATCTGGTGGGAGAAGTGGTTCCGCGGCCCGACCGTCTCGACGCAGACGCCGCCGCACGGCTTCCGGATGGAGGGCGCCGGCGTGGGCGGTGAGCCGTGGCCGGAGTGACCCTCGCCGTCGACCTCAACGGCGTCCGCCTGCCGACGCCGGTGCTCGGCGCCTCGGGGTGCTTCGGCTCGGGCCGCGAGCTCGCCGAGGTGATGGACATCCGGAAAGTGGGCGGCATCGTCACGAAGAGCGTGACCGCGCGCCCAGTGAAGGGCATGCCCACCCCGCGCATGGTCGAGACACCGTCGGGGATGCTGAACTCGATCGGCCTGCAGAACCCCGGCATCAAGGAGTTCATGCACAAGGAGGGCGCGTTCCTCGGACGCGTCGGCGTGCCGGTCATCGTCTCGATCGCCGGGAAGTCGGTCGAGGAGTACGTGCAGGTGGCCGCCGAGGTCCACAAGATGAAGGGTGTCGTCGCGATCGAGGCGAACATCTCCTGCCCGAACGTCGAGCGGCGCAACCAGGTGTTCGCGTGCCACCCCGACTCCGCCGGCGAGGTCATCGGCGCGGTGGCGCGGCTCTCGCGCCTGCCGGTGTTCGCGAAGCTCACGCCCGACGTCACCGACATCGTCGAGGTGGCCGGCGCGTGCGTCCGCGCGGGCGCGCACGGCCTGTCGCTCATCAACACGCTCCTCGGCATGGCGATCGACCTCGACACGTTCACGCCGAAGCTCGGCGGCGTCACCGGCGGGCTGTCGGGCCCCGCGATCCGGCCGGTGGCCGTCCGCGCCGTCTACCAGGTCTCGCAGGCGTTCCCCGAGGTGCCGATCCTCGGGATGGGGGGCATCCGGTCGGCGGCCGACGCGATCGAGTTCCTGCTCGCGGGCGCATGGGCGGTGGAGATCGGGACCGCGAACTTCTTCGACCCGAACGTCACGATCGACGTCGCGAACGGGATCGGGGAGTTCCTCGCCGAGCGCGGGCTGCGAAGCCCCGCGGACCTGCGCGGGCGAGCCGTTCCCCCCGGAGGAGAGGTCGACGAACCGGCTTATCGTAGCGGCTGACGTCTCCGACGCCGCCGCCGCGGAGTCGCTCGCCGAGCGGCTCGCCGGCATCGCGGGGATGATCAAGGTGGGTCTGGAGCTGTTCACGGCCGAGGGCCCCGACGCCGTGCGTCGCCTTCGCGCGCACCTGCCCGTCTTCCTCGACCTCAAGCTCCACGACATCCCGAACACCGTGGCGCGCGCGGCCCGCAACGCGGGGAGGCTCGGCGCCTCGATGCTCACCGTCCACGCGCTCGGGGGCGAGGACATGGTGCGGGCCGCCGTCGAGGGGGCGGCCGAGGGCGCGTCCGACGCCGGCGTCGAGCCGCCGGCGGTGATCGGCATCACCGTGCTGTCGAGCCTCGCCGAGCAGGCCGGGGCATCGCCCGCCTCGCTCGCGTTCGAGGCCGCCGAGGCGGGCGCGACGGGGGTCGTCGTCTCCGGCGACGACGTGAAGCTCGTCCGCGAGGCGATGGGAGCGGACCTCGTGATCGTCGTCCCGGGCATCCGGCCGTCGGGGCTCGGCGCGAACGACCACGCGCGCGTCCTCACCCCGGCCGAGGCGCTGGAGTCGGGCGCCGACTACCTGGTCGTCGGCCGGCCGATCACCGAGGCGCCGGACCCGGCCGAGGCCGCGCGGCTGGTGCAGCGGGAGATCGGCGAGTGACCGCACCGCTGGAACGCATTGCCCGGCTCCGAGCGGTGTGCGTATACTCCCGGCGTTCCAGCCCACCACCGAAGGGAGGATTCTCCTATGCCCCTGCCAACCCTGACCCCCGAGCAGCGACGCGACGCGCTCGCGAAGGCGGCCGAAGCACGGAAGAAGCGGGCCGAGATCAAGGGTCAGCTCAAGGCAGAGAAGCTCAACCTCCGCGACGTGATCAACCGCTCGTCCGACGACATCCTCGGCAAGATGAAGGTGTCGGCGGTCCTCGAGGCGCTCCCCGGGGTGGGGAAGGTGCGCGCTCGCAAGATCATGGAGCGACTCGACATCTCCGCCAGCCGGCGGGTCCGCGGCCTCGGGTCGAAGCAGCGCGAGGCGCTGCTCTCCGAGTTCTCCAAGTAGGTCCCCCACGACGGGCGGCCTGTTCGTCATCTCCGGTCCCTCCGGGGTCGGGAAGGGGACCGTCGTCCGCTCCGCGCTCGAGCATCGGCCCGGCCTGGTGCTCTCGGTGTCCGCCACGACGCGCCCTCCGCGGCCCGGCGAGGTCGACGGCCTCCACTACCGGTTCGTGCCGCCGGATGCGTTCGACCGCCTGATCGATGCGGGCGCGTTCCTCGAGTGGGCCGAGGTGTTCGGCGCGCGCTACGGGACCCCGGTCGAGGCGGTGGAGCGAGAGCTGGCCGCCGGCCGCGACGTCCTGCTCGAGGTCGACGTGCAGGGCGCGGCCGCGGTGAAGGCGCGGATGCCGGAGGCGGTGCTGATCTTCCTCCGGCCGCCGTCCGAGGAGGAGCTGGCCCGGCGCCTGGAGGCCCGGGGGACCGAGACCGGAGAGGCGCTCGTTCGCCGTCTGGCGGAGGTTCGCCGGGAGCTGTCCGAATCGGCAAGGTTCGACCACATCGTCGTGAACGACGAGATCGAGCGCGCCGTGGAGGAGGTTCTTGCTATCATCGACGCGAACAGGAGGAACGATTGATCGAGCCAAGCATCGACGAGCTGCTCTCCAAGGTTGACGATTCCAAGTACTCCCTCGTGATCCTCGCCGCGCGCCGCGCCCGCGAGATCAACTCCTACTACAGCCAGCTGGGCGAGGGCCGGGGCGAGTTCGTGCCGCCGCTGGTCGAGACCGGGGGGCTGCGCACCAAGCCCCTGTCCATCTCGCTGCAGGAGATCGCCGAGGGCAAGGTCACGTCCGAGCGGATCGACAGCCCCGAGGAGTAGTCATGGCGAGCCCCCTCCAGGGCCGGAGCGTCCTGCTCGGGGTCACCGGGGGCATCGCCGCCTACAAGTCCGCCACCCTCGCGAGGCTCCTCCGTGAGCGGGGCGCCGACGTCCATGTCGTGATGACCGAAGGAGCCACCCGCTTCATCGGCCCCGACACCTTCGCCGCGCTCACCGGCAACCCCGTGCACACCGGCCTGTTCGAGCAGACCGAGTCGGTGCTGCACGTGCGGCTGGCCCGCGAGGCCCACGTGGCGGTGGTCGCCCCGGCGACGGCGAACGTCATCGCCAAGCTCGCGCTCGGCCTCGCCGACGACCTGCTCTCGTCCGCGCTCCTCGAGTACCGGGGGCCGCTCGTGGTGGCCCCCGCGATGCACTCCGGGATGCATGCCGCCCCCGCGACCCAGACCAACCTCGAGACGCTGCGGGCGCGAGGGGTCTCGCTGGTGGGGCCCGTCGAGGGGCCGCTCGCGGCCGGCGACACGGGGATGGGACGGATGTCGGAGCCCGAGGAGATCGTCGTCGCCATCGAGGCCGCGGTCGGCGCCGGCGACCTCGCCGGGCGCCACGTGCTGGTGACCGCCGGGCCCACCCACGAGCCGATCGACGCCGTGCGCTTCGTCGGCAACCGCTCCAGCGGCCGGATGGGCTACGCGATCGCGTCCGAGGCCGCCGCCCGCGGCGCCGCGGTGACGCTCGTGAGCGGGCCGACGCACCTTCCGGACCCGCCCGGCGCCCGGGTCGTGCGCGTGGAGACCGCCGCGGAGATGCGCGCCGCGGTCGGGCTCGTCGCCGAGGACGCCGACGCGGTGGTGATGGCCGCGGCCGTGGCCGACTTCCGGCCCGCCGACCCGAGCACGGCGAAGCTGAAGAAGGACGCGGGCCCGCCCGAGGTTCGCCTCGAGCCCGTCGCCGACATCCTCCGCGAGCTGGGGGAGCGCAGGGGCCACCGCGTGCTGGTGGGATTCGCCGCCGAGACCTCCGACGTCGAGGCGGCCGGACGCGCGAAGCTCGAGGGAAAGAACCTGGACCTGCTGGTCGCGAACGAGGTCGGGCGCCCCGGCACCGGCTTCGACGCCGAGACGAACCGGGCCGCGATCCTGTCCCGGGCCGGGGACGACCAGCCGATGCGCGACTGGACCAAGCGCGAGCTGGCCGCGGCGATCGTCGATCGCCTCGCCAAGCTCATCTCTCGTTAGTCGCCTCGCTTCCGGGGGCTCCTACCGCCATACTCCGGCGAGTCCAACCGAGAGGAGGCGTGCGATGGCGAAGGCCGAGGAGTGGATCACCGAGGGAGCGAAGGAGCACCTGGAGGCCGGCGAGGAGGTGCTGGTGGCGCTCGTCGCACAGCCGCGCGGCCACACCCAGGCGGTGGCGGGCAACCTGCCGCTGGGTGACGCGAAGGAGGCCCGCAACGTCGCGGCGGGGGAGCACGCGGGCTTCGCCCTCGAGTCGCCGATGGCGCTGGCCCTCACCCCACGCCGCCTGATCGCGTTCTCGATCTCGAACCCGGTGGGCATGGGCGTCAGCGGCAAGGTGAAGGGCGTG
Source organism: Actinomycetota bacterium (assembly GCA_036396755.1). GTDB lineage: Bacteria > Actinomycetota > UBA4738 > UBA4738 > CALAEC01 > DASWKG01. The sequence continues at coordinate 1,629 of DASWKG010000063.1, read as the reverse complement.
CTGAGCTCCGCGCCGATCGCCGACGTCGACGCGATCGAGGTGAAGCGCCTGCTGATGGGCGCTCGCATCACGCTCACCGTGCGGGGGGTCGAGATGAAGCTCGAGGCCGGCGCCGGCGCGAAGGCCAAGCCCCTCTCGGAGGAGTTCCAGCGCCTGAAGTCGAGCTGACCGGGCCGGCGCGACCTCCGTCGGGATCGTCTCCCGGCGTGATAGAAGTCCGGGCATGAGCCCGCATCGCGTCCTGCCCTTCGTCTCCGCCCTCGTCGTGGCTCTCGTCGTGGCGATGCTTCCTTCGCCCGCCGGGACCGGTGAGGCGGGATACGAGCTCACCCTCGGGGCCTCGGCCGAGCCGCGGGTGGCCCGGGTGGGAGACGACATCGTGTTCGCCCTCGTCGCCGAGAACCGAGGGCCCGACGCGGCCCCCGGCGTGCAGCTCCGCTTCTTCCCGCCGGCCGGGGTCGTCGTCGGCGCGGCAACCGTCTCCACCGGCGCGTGCTCGGGAGAGAGCCCGGTCGTCTGCGAGGCGGGGGACCTGCCGGCGGGGGCCGCGGTCGACGCGCGGGTCACGGTCACGGCGACCCGGGCGGGGGCGCTCGGCGGTCAGGCCGAGGCGTCGGGGCAGCCCACGGCCGAGCAGCCGGCCCCCCAGCCGGCTCGCGCCGGCGCCACCGCGGACGCGCAGGGACGGTCGTGCGACGCGGTGGGGACCCAGGAGGCCGACCAGCTGGCGGGGTCCGGGGTGGTGTGCGGGCTGGGCGGCGACGACAACCTGGCCGGGGGAGCCGGCGACGACCGGCTCCTCGGCGGCTCGGGGGACGACACGTTGTCCGGGGCGGGCGGCTCGGACCTCCTCGACGGCGGCGACGGTGAGGACATCGCGTCGTTCGGACGGGCGGTGGTGGTCGATCTGGACCGGGGGAGTGCCGACGGCGAGGGGCGCGACCGTCTCGCCATGGTCGAGGGCGCGAGCGGCTCCCCCGAGAGCGATGTGCTGCTCGGCTCCGAACGAGCCGACCGCCTCCTTGGCGGGGCCGGAAGCGACCTCCTGTCCGGGGGGCCCGGCCCCGACGAGCTCGACGGCGGGCCCGGTCGCGACGCCTGCGACCGCGGGCCCGGCCGGGGGCCGCGGCGCTCCTGTGAGTCCGCCCCCTTCGCCGTCGACGGCGCGATCACGCTCTTCGAGCTGTCCCGGGCCACCGTCGGCTACGGCTATCACCAGTCGCTCTTCGGGGCGGCCCGGCCGATGACGCCGGTCCGCTCCGGATCGCCGTCGCTCGTGATGTCGTCCCGCGGCCGCGGCACGGGGCTCACGACCGCCGTCGACGTCGTCGTGCCGTCGGGCTCGGCCGTGCTCGCCCCCGTGAGCGGGCGGGTGGTCGCCGTCCAGCGCTACCTGCTCTACTGCGCGTTCCTCGACTGGAAGGTGGTCATCCGGCCGCGGGAGCGTCCCGACCTGCGCGTCATGGTCCTGCACATGGCGCGCCCCCGCGTCTCCGCCGGTACGGAGGTGGCCGCGGGGTCCACCCTGATCGGGGTCGCGGCCGCGAACGACCTCGCGTCGTCGCAGGCGAACCGCTACTTCCCCGACCACTACCCCCACGTGCACGTCGAGGTCGAGCCCGGATACGC
>DASWKG010000062.1:0-1816 GCA_036396755.1 Actinomycetota bacterium | reverse complement strand
CATCCACCTGATCGACATCGTGGTGAGTCCAATAGAATAGGGGCGGACCGTCTACTGAAATACACAAGGGCATCGTCATCGGCGTCTGCTTCGCCTTCCGAGCGGCCGAGGCGATAGCCGTACAACTCGGGGCTCGCACTTGCAATCCTGACTAGGTACGCGGTTGAACTCTCCCGCAGGTCATGCCGGGACTCTAGGCTCAGTCCGCTGAAGGCCCCACACCTCCTGATTCACAGCTTCCGATCGCTTCCGGCCGTTTCCTACGACTTCGACGGGTCTACCCAAGGTTTCGCGCTCCTCACCTGATAGTACCGTCGGCCGAGAGGGGGCTCTTAACCCTCGTGTCGCGGGTTCGAATCCTGCCCGGCCCACGATCGGCAGCGACACCCGAACGCGGCAGGAACACGCGGAAGGACGCGCCTCCACCGGGACGATCTTCGACCCACGCGCGTCCGCCGTGGAGCTCGGCGAACCGCTTGACGAGCGACAGACCTACGCCGACGCCACCCCTGGCTTCGTGTCCCTGACGGAAGGCCTCGAAGATCGACGTCCTCATCCCGTCGGGGACGCCGGGACCTCGGTCGTCCACGCACAGCAGGATGCCGTCGTCCACCTCGTCGATCAGCACTTCGATCGGGGTCTCTGCGGGCGTGTGCTTCATCGCGTTGCCAACCAGGTTCTCGACGACCCGCTCGAACTTGGCCGGGTCGACCTCGACCTCAAGATCGCCGACCGGGTGGACCCTCACGCGCCCGGGCGCGGTCGCGTTCGCCTCGTGAACGACGCGGGCGACGAGCGACCCCACGTCGGTGAGCTCGAGGTCGGGCTCGATGCCGCCGCGCTCGAGCCGCTCCAGGTCGAGCAGGTCGCTCACCATGCCGTACAGCCGCCGGCCCGCGCGGAGGATGCCATCGATCAGTGTGTGGGCATCGTCCTCAGACAGCCCGAGCTCACGCCGTCGCAACAATGTCTGGGCCGCGCCGAGGATCCCGGTCAGCGGCCCTCGCAGATCGTGGGAAACGGCACGAAGGAGCGTGTCCTTCATCTCGTTCAGATCGCGAAGCTGATCGGCCGATCGCATGGCCTCCTTCGCAAGATCGCGCTGGGCCTCGAGCAGTGCGCGGAGCCGGGCGAGGAGTTCGGCGACGATGCACAACACCGCGAAACGAGCGGCGACGTTGAACGAAGCGACGAAGAACGAGTTGTACTCGTCCAGGAGTAGCTGCGACGAGGTCCATGCCACCGCCGCGAACAGCGCCGTCGTGAGTCGCACGACGCGTCCGCACCTCCACCCGGCCAGGGCGACGGGCAGAAGGTAGAACAGCGACGGCCCGATGTCCGGGCCCGTGAACACGTCCGCCACCAGGATCGCGACGACGAGCGTGAACGCGACGGCTGCGACGAACGGCGGAGACCGCCGCGCGAGGTACGGATCTGTCGCCAGGAGGAGACCTCGGGGCGGCGCGGTCCGTTCGACCGGGCGCCCGGAGTTGCTCGGCGATCCTTCGTTCACGATGAGTGGCCCTTCGGCGCTCTTCGGTACAACCTTGAGCCGGAGGTGATCGGAGGTCGCCGGCCCATGTCGCGCTGAGGAGCACGGGCCGAGAGAACCGAAAACCCGCCGCCGACCGCGTTACGCGACCGGCGACGGGCCCGGAGCGGAGATCACTTACCCGGTTTCCACCCGGCGCTGGCGGCCATCAGAAGCACCGCGAGCCACCCGAGGAAACCGATGAAGCGGTTTGCGTACTTCTTCACGCGGCTCCACCTCCATCTGTCTGCGGTAGTGGTCGGCTGAGGCGGCGCAAAGGTGAAG
>DASWKG010000061.1:0-39792 GCA_036396755.1 Actinomycetota bacterium | reverse complement strand
GCGCAGGTTGTGGGGGTTGGGGATCTCCACGCCGTCGAGCTCCCACGTGACGTCCAGCACACGGTCCGTCGGCTGGACCGTCTCCACATACACCCACTCCGTCCCGTTGACCGGATTCTCGGTGAGGGTGCCGCCGGTGATCATCTCCGCCTGCGCAGGCGAGGGCGTCACCGGAAGGAGGCCGACGGGCCACTGACGGGTCTGCACGAACCGGGGCCCGTTGTATCCCGAGTCGGTCGCCGAGCTGCCGGTCGAGGGGTTGCGGACCCAGTCGATGCCGTCGGGCCCGACCGGGTCTCGGACCTCAACGTGAACAAGCGTCCCCAGACCGGGAGGTGGTTCGAGGGTGTCGAGGTCCAGGTAAGGCGCGTTGTTCGTCTGGACGACAGTGCCGGCCGCACCGCCGATCCGCCAGGTGATCTGCATCCCGTGGTCCCTGGGCTGGATGGGCCGAACCCACAGCACCTCATCCGGGCCCACGAGTCCGGTCTCCGGCCGGGACGGGAGCGGCATCGCAGCGGTGTCCCGGAGGCCGGTGATCCGGGCCACCATGTGCTCGCGGCCGACTTGATCCCAGTCGAACCCGAGCCACCGCATGATCGAGTGCTCGCTCGGCCGCCGCACCCCGCAGGGGTACGTATTGCCGCCCTCGTGGAGGCCGATCACACCCCCGGACAGGCTCTCCTCCCCGATCCACCGCCACCACTTGAACTGGGTGTCGATCATGTCCTGCGTCGAGGTCCGGATCGTGTGGTGGAAGCTGCCCGGCTCGCCGCCCGTGTAGCAGGGCCGGACCACGTCCCGGGAGGAGTAGGGGTACTCGTCGGCCATCGTGCCGTGGGAGTGCCCGAGCTCGTGGAGGGAGATCAGCGGGCCCTGCGGGCTGCCGCCCGAGGTGGTGGCCTGGGTCCCCCCGATCCCCCCGTAGGTGAAGGTGTTGAAGATCGCGAGGGTCTGCACGCTCTGCGAGGTGCGGGGGATCCCGATCACCGGGACCACGAACTGGTCGATGATCCGGTTGTGGGCCTGGTTCCCCGTCTCGCACGCGTCGGCGGGGTTCGCGTAGTACGCCGCGTAGTCCTGGCAGTTGACCGGCGCACCGCCGTACACCGTGCCGCGGGCGAGCGGGTCGCTGCACCCGTTCTGGTAGATCATCCGCAGGGCCGTGTTCTTCGTGTTGATCGGGCCCTCGCGCTCGCCGGTGTCGCGGATCGTCCCGTCCGGGTGGCGGACCCGCCCGTCGGGGTCGCAGCGGACGCCGTAGTGGACGGACGAGATCTCCACCGCGTACACGTTCATGTAGTTGCGGTACGACTTGTAGGGCTCCGTGGCCCACATCACCGCGAGGTTCCTGGCCACGTCCCCGCGGAAGAGGCTCTGCTGGTCGCACTGGTACCCGTCGCCCAGGATGATCAGGTTCAGCCGCTCCGCGGGGGGCCCGGTGATCTGCCATGGGATCACCCTCGGGTCCGGAAGCGGCTGCGGGCACTGCTCCTGCGACGCCGCCGGGAAGGTCCCGCCGAGCGGCAGAGCCGCGGCAACCAAGGCCAGCACCGCAAGCGTCGACGTCTTCCCTCTCATCTCTCCTCCTCGCCATCCGGGAGCGGGCCCTTGCGGTCCCGGACACGGGCCGGAGGGAGCAGACCGCACGCTCACTCGGCCGCATCCGATGCGCCGGACGATCGATTGTCGATCATCGACAATATTCGCCATCGGGGGCTGGAACTCCTGCTCGAAAAAACGTACCCAAGGACGCTACATAAGATGGTTGCGACCGGCGTCCTCGACGATCGCCGGAGCAGGCTCGGCCGGCTCAAGCTCGGCGAGCAGCTTACGTACCGGGTGGCCGCCGACATCATCGCCACGGTGCAGGCGGTGGCCGCGGCTCCCCCGCCGCGATTTGCGGGTGGAGGGCAGTGGCAGGTCCCGCAGGATCGATGAAGGGGTTTCACGAGGTGAGGGTGACCGGTCCCCGGGGGCGTCGGCACCGGCTGTTCTGCATCCTTGAGCGAGGCGCTCCGGGCGCACCAGAACTCCTTGGGCAAAGGGCTAGACGACTTGCGGGATCACCCTCACCGGATCATCCCTTGACCAGGACGCCGGGCAGGTCTTCGAATCCCTGCTGGTCGGCGGTGACCACGGTCCGACCCCGGGCCAGCGCCGTGGCCGCGATGAGGAGATCGTGCGCGCCACGCGCCCGACCCGAGCGCCTCGTGTGTGCGAGCAAGACGGCGTGCGCCCTGGCCACGTCGAGATCGTAAGGTTCAACGGGGATCGTGGAAAGGAGTGCCTCGACGTAACGCTGTCTTGATCGTCGTCGTTTTGAATCGGCGAGCTCGATTCCTACCAGCAGCTCGGCGGCCGTGATCGCCGCGATCGCGACGTCGTCATCGTCGTCGATCGAAGCGTCCAGGCCACCACGCCGACGCTCGGCGGCGATGAGGATAGTGGTGTCCAGGATCAGGCGGTCCAGGGCCGATGCTCCACTTCCACCAGGGCACGGACCTCCCGCAGGTCGCGCTCCCACGCACGGTCACGTGTGTGACGGCGAAGGATGTCCTTCACGGACCGCCCCCTTGCGTCGACGGCGGGCCCCATGCGGGCGACAGGCCGACCCCGCCTGACGATGATGAAGCTCTCCCCTCGATGCTCGACCGCGTCGAGGATCTCTGAGAAGCGACGGGCGGCCTCGGTTGCGCTGATATCCATAAAATCAGATTATCCGATATGCTGCCGCGTGACAAGACGGGTCGGAAGTCGCGGCTCGCTAGCGCCTCACTGCTCTCAGCCTCGACGACCGCAATCCGGACCTCGCCCGGGCAGGCGCGTGAGGCGGCCTGCCTCGGCGCCATAGGTTGCTTTGGGCACCAACACAAAGGGTTCGGTCGCCTCGCCCGCGAATGTAGGTGGAGCGCATCCATCTCGCTGCGGTAGCACCCAGATGTTGTGGTGGCGCCAGCGTCACGGCTACGGGGCGGCAACAGGACGGCCCGCAGATGCGCCCGTCCGGAGATCGAGAAGGAGCGAGCCATGAAGAAGAAGAAGAGCTTGCGGACCGGGTCAGAACGCCTGGCGGAGGAGGAGTCGATGATCGAGCGGTCAAGGTCGTCGAAACGGAACGGGCCGCCGCGATTCACCGCGGTCATGGCTCTCTGCCTCGCCCTCAGCGCCGGCCTCCCCGGCGCACCGACGCAGGCGGGCGTGGGCGCGCCCGCAGAGCGGCTCTCATTCGAAGACCGAGTCGCCTGCCAGCGTGGGATCGAAGAGGTCTATCGGCGGCACCGGACTTCTGGCGATCCCACGTCGGCCGGGCCGCCGCTGTCGCAGGTGCTCCCCGAAGCCGTGCTGCGCGAAAAGGTCACCGATGCGCTCCGGATGTCCGATGCGCTCGATCTGCTGTGGCAGGAAGAGATCACCGGCGAGCAGCTCCAGGACGAAATCGATCGCATGGCTGCAGCGAGTCAGCAGCCGGAGATGCTGCGCGAGCTATGGGCCGCGCTCGGAAACGACCCGCGTCTGATCGCCGAGTGTCTCGCCCGGCCGCAGTTGGCCGACCGGCTGATCCGCGACCTTTACTCGAACGATCCGCGCTTCAACGCGGCGCCGCGCGCGAGTGCGCACGCCGATCGGGCCCGATACGGGACGGTCGGAGAGATGCGCCAGATGAGCGGAACCTACGCTGTTGCGCCTTTCACGAGGGCGGCGCCATCGGAGACGGCAACGGGGATGCGGCTCTCCGCGAAAGAGTTCGACGCGATGATCCAGGAGATAGGGGGCGTCTTCGGCGGGGATGGTTCGCCGCGCCCCCGGGAAGATGTTCGGCCCTTCGATCGATCGCCTGTCACCGGCGCGTCCGCGATGGACGCGATCCCGCTGGGACGCGTGAGCGCTGTTCGTGAGGAGGCGGACCGGTTCTCCGTCATCGCCGTCCTCGCGCGCGATCAGGATCACATCGAGCTGGCTTCCGTCGAGTGGCCAAAGGTGTCGTTCGATGCGTGGTGGCGCTCCGTCCGCGACACCGTCACCGCTCAGATCGAGGAGCCGCAGCGTGCGTACCGGCTCCCCGCGGTCTCCGCCGATGGAGCTGGCTCGGGTCCCACCGCGAGCGGTGGAACGGACGGATGGCGCCCAACGGCGGGCATGGACTTCAGACAGCAGGCCCTTTCCGTCTGGACCGGCAGCGAGATGATCGTGTGGGGGGGCTTCGATGACTATTCGTTCTCGTTGATCGGTCCCCACAGAGACGGCGGTCGATACGACCCGGCCACCGACACGTGGCGGCCGATCAGCGTCATCGGTGCGCCTTCATTCCGGATACTCGGCGTGACGATGCCGCAACCGGTCTGGACCGGCAAGGAGATGATCGTCTGGGGTGGCTTTGACCCCATCTCCGGCGACAACTTCAACGATGGCGCTCGATACGACCCGGCAACCGACACCTGGACGCCTATGAGCACCACCGGTGCCCCCGCGCCCAGAGACAGCTTCACGACCGTGTGGACCGGGAAGGAGATGATCGTCTGGGGCGGGTGGAACGGACACGATGAATATGCGCCCTGGTTCCTGAACACGGGGGGACGCTACAACCCCGAGACCGACACGTGGACGCCTACGAGCCTCTCGTTGGCGCCCGAGGCCCGCCAGCACCACTCCGCCGTCTGGACCGGCACGAGGATGATCGTCTGGGGAGGCGTCGGGAGCGGCGGGCCGCAGGGGAGCAACGACCTCAACAACGGGGGGATCTACGATCCCCAGACCGATTCCTGGAGCTTGACGGGGACCAGCCTCGTCGGCGCACCGACGGACCGCTACTACCAAACGGCGATCTGGACGGGCACCGAGATGATCATCTGGGGCGGGAGAGGGCTTTCGGGAGCCACGGGCTCTGGGGGATACGACTCGGCCGGCGGCCGGTACAACCCCGCAACCGACACCTGGCAGCCGACGTCAACGGTGAACGTGCCCGGCCAGCGCAAGTGGCACGTCGCCGTTTGGACGGGCACGGAGATGCTCATCTGGGGCGGGGATGGCCCCGGCCCCGACAACGGCAACGGAGGCCGATACAACCCCGCGACCGACACCTGGGTGGCGATGAACCAGAACGGCCAGCCTCCGCTTTCGTATTGGGTCGCCGGCGTGTGGACCGGCAGCGAGATGCTCGTATGGGGCGGTACCGGTCGCAACGACGGACGGTACAACCCCGCCACGGACACCTGGCGGCCGATGAACACTCCGGTGATCTCACGGCAGTACGCGGGTCCGTATGGGCACAGCGTCGTGTGGACGGGGAGCGAGATGATCATCTGGGGCGGAAGGAGTGGTCTTGGGACGGCCCTGCAGAACACGGGTGGCGTCTATGTCCCAAGCACCGATACGTGGCGGCTGACTGCGACCGTCGGTGCGCCCGACCCCAGGTATTCCCACACCGCGGTATGGACCGGCGGCGAGATGATCGTCTGGGGCGGGACGGGTGGTGCCAACACGGGCAACACCGGCGCTCGCTACGATCCCGCGACCAACACGTGGGCGGTGACGAGCGTCACCGCATCGACGCCTTCCAGGCGCGGCGTGCACACCGCGGTCTGGACCGGCAGCGAGATGATCGTTTGGGGCGGGCGCGACGGCTCAACCGCCTACGACAGCGGTGGTCGCTACGATCCCGCCACCGACACCTGGCAACCGACGAGCACGACAGACGCGCCCAGCGGGCGCTCTTCCCACAGCGCGGTGTGGTCCGGCTCCAGGATGATCGTCTGGGGTGGAGGGACGAGCACAGCAACCGCCACCGGCGGCCGATACGATCCGGCGACCGACACGTGGCAAGCGACGAGCGCCACCGGCGCTCCGAGCGCGCGTTCCTCTCACACCGCGATCTGGACCGGCAGCGAGATGATCGTTTGGGGTGGAGGAAGCAGCAGCGGAGGCCGGTACGACCCCGCGGCCGATTCGTGGCAACCCATGAACGCGAGTGGTGATTCGGGCGGGGTCATCGGTGACACCGCGATCTGGACCGGCAGCGAGATGATCGTTTGGGGTGGAGGAAGCAGCAGTGGAGGCCGGTACGACCCCGCGGCCGATACCTGGCAGCCGACGAGCATCCCGCGCTTCCTGCAAGGACGCACGGATCACTCCGCAGTCTGGACCGGAAGCTCGATGATCGTGTTCGGCGGATATCCGATGACGACGACCGGGGCTGTGTATGTCCTCGAACAGAACCTGCCGCCGGTCCCGCGCGTGACGGCCAACCCGACCAGCGGCGCCGCCCCGCTTCCGGTGGCCTTCGACGCCTCGACCTCCAGCGATCCGGATGGCGGCGACACCATCGCCAGCTACACCTTCGACTTCGGTGATGGTTCGGCGGCGGTGACACAGGCGGGCGCCACGGCGTCTCACACCTACACCTCGGCGGGCACCTACACCGCCACGGTCACGGTCGAGGACAACCACGGCTCGCAGAGCGCCAGTGCGGCCTCGGTGCCGATCCAGGTGACGGTCACACCCCTGTCCATCTCGGGTGTGAGCCACTCGGGGCCCGTCGTCACGATCACCGGCGCGCTCGACGTGGGCACCGAGGTGATGAAGACGGTGGCCGTCATGGCCGACCCCGAGGCCGACGACCTCGACGGCGGTGCGCTCACCGATGACGGGCTCGACCTTGCCGGCGGCTCGATCGGGCTCGATGCGGCCGGCAACCTCGTGTTCACGCTCAGCACTTACGACATGAGCCCGGTCCTCGACGCGGTGGCCCCCACCTTCGTCTACGACTGGTACGTCTCGGTCGACGGTGTGGAGATGGGCTACATGCTCCAGGCCGGTTTCCTCGGCGGGTTCGGCGAGGCCAACACCGGCAAGTTCTTCAAGCTCTGCCGCCGCTCGAACGGCTTCAGCTGCCCGACGAGCCTCACCGGGACGATGGGAGGCAACACCGTCTCGGTCACGGTCCCCCCCGGGCTGATCGGCGCGAGACCGGGCTCCCTCATCGACGTGGGGACGGGCAACGGGGCCGCCTGCCCCGGCATCTGCTCGACCTGGCAGCCCGTCGGGGCCCACCAGCACAACACCGGCGGGGACTCCGCGGTTCCGGCCGGCTACATGGTGCCCGGCGGGGTCAAGGTTGGGGTCGCCCCGGCCGCGACGCCCGACGGGGAGGTGGGGTACACGACCTGGGCGAGCGTCGGGGCCGACGGCACGTGGTCCGCTGACGTGACGGTGGAGGGCATCACGGCGGGGGCCTCCTACAAGGCGGTCGCGCAGACCTGCTCCGGGCTCGCGGACACCCCGGTGTGCGCAACGGCGGTCCGGGTGTTCACGGCCTGAGGATGTCAGGGGATCGTGCCCCGGCTTGTTTCCCTTCTCGACCGCCGGGGGACCCCTTGGGTCTGGCCGCGGTGGTTGGGACCCGTGCATCCTTTCGTCAAGCGACCGCTACGTGCGAGAGCGCCTTCGGGCCCGTGACTTGCGCCTCGAGCCGATCAGCAGCTCGGCCCCCTCCCGGACGAGCTCCAGGCGGGCGGGCAGCAGCCGGTACAGGGTCCAGTACGACTCCCGCCTCCCAGCCGCGAGGCGGGCGTCCTTCAGGACCCGCAGGTGCGGATCACGTATCGAACCACCGGGTTTTCTTGGGAGGCTCAGGGGCGGTTCGGCACGCGTGACGCATCACGGCCTGGAGATCGTGGGGGAGCCGATCAGCGGCCACCTCTGAACCGTAATGAACCGACTCTGGGCAGGTGCACAAATTCAAGGGAAGGTCCGGGCGATCCCTCGGGCGAAGAGAACGTGTGAGCTTTCGACGACTAGGAGCGTTACCCGTGAAGACACTTCGTTTGATCGCGGCCCTTGCCGCAGTCGCCATCGTCGGCCTCGTTGCCACCCCCGCGCCCGCCACGCATGGGGGCATCCATCCGACGTTTCGGCAGGAGAGCGTTTGGTTCAAGTGCCCGGGGCCCACGAAGCTCCATCAAGCGAATTGGGTGACCGTGTATGGGAATGCCCCCGCCTCGTTCGCCCCCTGGGCGGCCACCCCGCCCGCCGGGTCGGTATTCGATGGCGCCGGATGCGGTGCCCTCGACTACGGCGGGACGACCAACACATTCTATTCGGCGGTCTTCCGAGGCCCCGTCGTCGGGAACCTCCGCGACATGACGGTTCGGATCCACAACCTGCTGCTCGGCAACGCACGGGAGGGCACGACCGAGACCCTTCGTCTGACGGGCGACATCGACGGCGTCCCGATCTTCCCGCCCGGGACGACACCGAGTGCCGGTCGGACCGTTGAGGTGACGCCCGTCACCGGCAACTCGGGGGCGACGGAGCTGTATGAGTTCTCGATCACCAACCTCGGTTACGCGGTCGACGTCTTCGACGACGAGGGTGAGCTGATCGACGTGGAGACCGGCGGCGCGGCCCTCGAGGACGGCGACGGCTCCCAGGCGCACGTGCTCACGCTGTACATCGGACTTCACGGCCCCGGACTCGGCTCGGACCCCGGCCAGAAGGTGAGTCTCCTCGTCTGGGACACCACCGAGGTTCCTTCGGGTATCACGTTCAACCCGTCGTCGCTCGCCGACGCGAGGATGGCGGCGAACCTGCCGGACCTCGACGCTTCTTGACGCGCCCGCCGCTGAGCAGGAAGGGGCAGCGTCTCATCGGCTGACCCTGCCCGATGGGCAGATGGCGGGGGCGATCGACGACAAGGCGCTCGTCTCCAAGGCACGGCGTGAGCTCGCCCACGCCCCGGTCCGCCCGTGCTCCCCGACCTGCCGCTACCCGAAGCGGAAGAGCGCGGCGTGCTCGCTGCCGTCCGCAAGGGTGAGCAGGAGCTCGCGGCAGCCCGCCCACATCACGTCGGTCTTCCACGCGTAGACGTACTGGTCCTCGACCGGGTCGTAGTGCAGGCCGCTCTCACCAGCGGGCGAGGACGGCTCGTAGCCGCCGAGCGGCTCGCCCGTCTCGCACTCGATCGCGCGGGAAGCGGGCGAGGCCTCGGCCAGAACGTCCAGCCCCCGGTCGCCCTCGAGGCTGAACTTCAGCGGCACCGCGCTCCCGGGGTTCCGCTGGTTCACCGCGGGAGGGTTCTTCACGGGGTCGAAGAAGCCCTCGAACGCCCACGGCACGACGGTGACCATGAACGTCTCCGTCGTCTCGTTCCCGTAGCCGTCGCGGCCGGTGCAGGTCACGGTGGTCTCACCGACCGGGAACCTGGAGCCCGATGGCGGGTCGCACTCGAGCGTCGGCGCCGGGTCCTCGAGGTCGGAGACGCTCGTCTCGTACTCGACGACGGTCCCCTCGCCCGAGTCGGCCTCGACCACGATGTCATCGGGGACCGTGACGGTCGGCGGGTTGTCGTCGGGGAATCCCTGGGAGGCGGCGGCGCCGGCGTAGCCCCCCACGACCGGCAGGGTGACCTTGCTGCGCAGCAGGTCGAGCGTGATGGTCGCGTTGGTCGACTCGGGGGTGAACCCCGAGTAGTTGCCCACGACGATCACCCCGATCTGGTGCCCCGCAGGGAAGGTGTAGTCGTTGGGCAGGAGCTCCCAGTTGAAGTTGTAGACCTGCCCGGGCACGAGCGGCGACGGCTCCCTGATGGAGTCGCGGTTGAGCGCGTCGAGGACCCCTCGGTGGACCCGCCACTGGGTCGAGGTGGTGGTGGCCTTGGCGGTGTCCCGGTAGCACGCGTCGTCGGTGGACGTGCTCTCCCCGTGGCAGCTCTCGGTCATGAGGGTGGTGATGCCGTCGCCCGTCCGACTGATCTGGGCCTTGGTGCCGTAGTCGACGACGATCGCTCCCAGGTTCGTGTCGGCCTGGTTCGCCGAGGCGACCAGCTTCACCAGCGGGGTCCCCGACAGGCGCACCGGGGCCTCCAGCGGCGCGGAGAGGAACACCCGGCGGTTCGTGGTCACGGTGGTGGGGTTGTTCATCGCGTTCGTCTCGGTGATCGAGGCGTCCGAGAAGGAGGTCGAGGCCTCCTCGGTCCCCCGGCTGAGCGCGAGGATGCCGTTGGTGGTCTCCGAGGCTCCCGGCCGCAGGTGCAGGTCCAGCATCTCGGTGCCGGGGATCGGCCAGTCCTCGTGGGTCTCCCACACGTCGGCCGCCACCTCGACGTCGACCATCGGCTCCTCCATGATCCCGTTCTCGATCTCGTAGAGCCAGTGGTCGAACCAGCGGTGGATCGTCTCCACCCACTTGGCCCTGCGGAAGTCGAAGGGGTCGATGTGGCCCGTACCCGTGAGCCAGAGCTTGCGGGGGACGTCCCGCTCGGCCATGGCGTACCACCACTTGGAGAAGTGGTCGGTGCGAACGTTGTCGTCCTGCAGGCCGTGGATGAAGAACATGCTCGCGTTCACGTTGTCGGCGAGCGGCAGGTAGTCGCGCTCGTCCCAGAACGCGTTCATGTCGCCGTGCTCGTCGCCGTCGTTCGCCGCCATCTCGTTGCGGACGGGCGCGCAGTAGCTCCGGCGGTCGGGGTTCGTGACGGTGCTCGAGAGGCTCGAAGGGTAGCTGCTGCCGCGGTGCACGATCCCGTTCATGCGCGTGTAGAGGTAGTAGGAGGTCGTCGGGGCGATCGGCACGAAGGTGGTGAGTCCCTCCACACCGGAAGCGGCGGCGGCGACCGAGAGCATGCCATCGTAGGACTTGCCGATGATGCCGGTCTTGCCCGAGTGCCAGTCGGCGACGGCGGGGGAACCGTCGGCGTATCGGCCGGGCCGCCGGCCGTTCAGCCAGTCGATCCCCGTCACGGGGCTGAGGTTGTCCGGCGTGCCGCCGGTCACGGGGCACCCGTTGGAGTTGCTCGTGCCGGCCATGTCGAGCAGGACCACGGCGTAGCCGCGGGGCACGAAGTAGTTGTCGTAGAAGAGCGGGAACTTTTCCAGGACGCCGTCGCCGTCCATATCGTTCTTGAGCTCGGACTCATTTCCGCGTCCGAGCGTGGAGTAGTAGGGGCTCGCGTCCATGATCACCGGGACCTCGAGCCCTTCGGTGTCGGTCTCGAGCGGCCGGATGATGTCGATGGCGATCGTGTCGTTCTCCGTGTTTCCGGCCGCCGCGTCGCTGTTGAAGTCACCCTGGATGAACACGCGCTCTCGGATCGCGTCGGCGTAGCTGTAGATCGGCTGCGTTCCCGGCTCCGCAGCGGCCGCCGCCCCTGGGGGGTCGAGGATCCCCTCGACCGTCGAGACCAGGTCGTCGAGCGGGTCCGGCACCTCCTGGGCGTTGACGGTCGAAACCGTGGCGGCGAGGGCGAACAAGGCCGACGCGGCCGCGAGACCGATCCTTCTCCGGCTTCGTGAGGATCCCCTGAACATGGCTTTGGCTCCCTTCGAGGGTTGGCTGGCCACGTCGGCTTCGCCGCGGGGACCTCGAAATCCTGCTAGAACGGGTGCTCAGGACGCTTATCCGCCTTTGCCGTGTTCCTGGCGGCATCCTGGTGGCGAACCACAAGGACGGGAGCCTACGGCAGGACGACCCTTCGTCCGACTGCGGATCAGGAGGTTGGGGGTTCGAGTCAGGGCAGCTTGCTGCGCCGGGGTGTCGACCGCCCGGCCAGGTCCATAACGCCCGGGCAGGGATCGCGTGCTCCGAGGTCGAATCGGTATCCGACGAGGAAACCGACCTGGAGGTGCCCGCCATGACCGCCTTCCGCCGACCAGCAGCCCTCGGCTTGCTGCTGCTCCTTCTCGCTTCTCCCGTACCCGTGCTTGCCGAAGAGCCGGAACCGACATCCACTCGTCTGTATCTCCTCCACGCCGACAGCGGGTTCCACTACTGGAGCCCGGACCCGGCCGAGCCGGAGGCCTCCGCCCTGACGTTCAATCGCTCGTGCGCCGAGTACACGGGAAGGCTGTGTGGGACGGCATCGGCGACTCCGCTGGGGTTCGCCCACTTGATCCCGTTCCTCCCCGGCGGGCTTCCCGAGGGGACGGTGTCGTGGAGCCCGGAGGCGCCGCTGCGCTTCCGGTTCGCTCTGGAGGTGGACTCCGAGGTCCCCTACACCGTGCACGCGCTGGCGATCGCCGGCGGCGCGGCACCCGAGTCCCCCCCGGCCGTGCAGACCTCACCGGGCATCTGGGAGGGAACGATCGGCGGCAGCGGTTCGGTCCAGCCGGGGAGCAGCCTGATCTTCGGCATGGTGATCCGACAGCCGGGCCAGGCACGAACCGACCTCCGGATCGACGTCCGCACCGCGGGTGCCTCGTGGTTCGAGGTGACGTCGGCGTCGCCCATCGCATCGGCGTCGGAGCTGGTCGCGGCCAGCAGCTTCCGTCCGTCGCCCTCCCAGCTCGTCACCGAGGAGCGGGCCCTCTCCTTCAACGACCGGGACTGGGAGTCGTTCTCCTTCCAGGGGGACCTTTCAGGGGAGAGGTCGCTCACGGTCGACCTCGAGCGCGAGGCGGCCATCGTGATCGGGTGGTTCGAGTCGGTGGCCGAGCCGTTCGCCTACGGCGTGCTGAGCGGCAACCCGAACGCACGCAAGCCCACCGAGATGGGAGTGGTGCGCCTCCGGGCCGGCGGTGGAGAGCTCTCCTCCGGACGCTACGCGGCATCGGCCGTGAGCATTCCGGCCGGGCCGCTCACCATGCTCGTGGAACCCCAGGACGGAGCGGAGGCACATCCGTACACAGCACACGTCGTGGTGATCTACGGTGACCGGACGCTCGCCTCCTATCGGTGGCGGTTCGAGGTCCCGGCCCTGCTCGTGCGAAGCCCGGTAGCCCAGGCGTACCAGGGGCCACAGCAGCAGATCCCGTCGAGCCCGGAGGTGACCACGTTCAAGGTCTCGATCTCTTCCGAGTCGCCGTCCCCCGCGCCGCGGGAATGGTCGATCGGGTGGGACGTCCCCGGCCTGTACGCTCCGGAGGCGGGACTCAGCGGGACCCGATCCCCGCTCCGCGTGGTGGCGGAGGGCGAGCGGATCTCCCGGGTCACTCCCACTCCCGCCTACGGGACCCTGATGGCGTCGGCCTGGGACACGGTGTTCGAGGGGGAGGTCCGATACTCCTATACACCCTGTCTCGAGGAGACCCCCGAGTGCGAGGGCGTCACGGGGAGCTGACGGACGAAGCTCGCCTGTTCGCCGGTCGCCTCCCCGGGAACGCTCGCCGAACTGACCCGCTACGACCACGACCGGAACGGGAACTGACCGGGGCGGAGGCTCAGTCGCCCTCGTAGAGTCGGTGGAGGTCGATCAGCTCGACGTCCGTTCGCCGGCCGGCTTCCCGTAGCAGGTCGTCGGTGAAGCCGGATCTGGCGAACAGGGCGAGCCGGGCCGTGCTCACGTCGGCTCGGCCCGCGGTGGAGAGCAGGCTCCTGACACGTTCGAGCCGGCGAAGATCCCCGGCCGTCATCGGCCGCACGCTTCCCTTCGCCTCGCCGAGGAGCCGCACCGTCTTGCGCCTTCTCCCTCCCGGGCCGAGAGCGACGACATCCACCTGGTGCCGGGTGCGCTCCTCTCGATCGTTCAGGACGGTCATGCCGACCCGTTCGACCCGGCCGCCCATCGTCCGTTCGGAGGCGTGGCGGGCCGTCCATGTTCGGGCCATCTCCTCGAAGTGGGGGCCGAGCACCTGAGAGGAGAAGGTGTCGGCCGCGGAGGTCCACACTTCGGCCGCCCGGCGTTCCTCCAAGGGTGCCAGGTTCGTCCGGACGATGGCGTGGTGGAAGCGCAGGATGGGGTCGGTCACGCGCAGCTGTGGGCGGCGTTGAAGGAGCACGTCCTGGTCCCTGGCGATCAGCCGAGCTTCCTCGAGCATCCTCAAGGGGTGGCGCAGCGCGCCCTCGTCGCGTCCGAGCGCGGCGGCGACCTTCCCGGGCGTGCGATCCCCACGGGCGATGGCGGCGAGGACCGAGTTGTAGAGACCCCGGTCGGTGATCCCCGGCTCCTCCGCGAGCAGGTAGTCCGCCTCGCGGAAGAGCGCGTGGGAGGGGTTGAGCACACCTGCCGCGAGCCATCGCGCCAGAGCGCGCGTGGAGCGCGGACCGCCCTCGAGCAGATCCCGGTAGCCGGGAGTCCCACCGAGGATGGCATGGACCTGGAAGGCCAGGTCGACCTGCTCGATCTCCCAGAAGCTGCGTGCTGCCCGGTAGTCGAACGGGTCCAGGACGAGGTCCAGGGTGGCGCGCCCGCGCAGCGCCCGGGCGCCAGACAGCAGAGAGGTCATCACGGACATCGCGGAGCCGCACAGGATGAGGCGAACAGCGGGCCCGCGAGTGGCCGCCGTATCGTCGGCCAGTCGCTGGATGAGGGATGGAAGCTCGGGGGAGCCCCTGAGAAGGTAGGGGAACTCGTCCAGGACGACGACGAGGGGCTGCCGGCCCTCGGCGGTGCGAAGCAGGGCCGCGAACCCCTCCTCCCAGTCGCGGATCGCGAATCGCCCTCCGGAGAGCTCCGTGCGTTCCGCCAGGCGTGCCCCGAAGCGCTCGAGGGCGCCGGCGCGCTCCTCTTCCAGCGCTTGGTGATAGACGCCCTCGGTGCGGGCCGCCAGGGCTCGCAGCAGGAAGCTCTTTCCCTGACGGCGACGCCCGTAGACCAGCCCGACGTTGAGCCGCCGGGTGGGGGAGATGGCGAAGGCGGCCAGATCCCTCCACTCGGCTTCGCGGTTGAACACATCGGCCGGCCGCTCGGTCACTCGCACAACAGGTCGCCCTCGCAGGTCGTAGTTGCACTTACCGTAAGTTAACCCACGGTTACTGTCAAGGTTCCCGCCTCGGTGCTCACCCCGGGTCGTGGATTGCTCTGGTGCAGGTGCACAGAAAAGAGATTTCGGTGCAGGTGCACAGAGTTTCCTTTCGGGCATTCCCAATCGCGAGAGCGCGGCGCAGAATCGGCGGCGAGCCGACAAGGAGGTGCGTCATGCTCGTGACCGTCGCCGCGATCCTGACCCTGCTGCTGGCCCTTACGCAGCCCGCCTCGGCGAGCTCGTCCCCCCAGGTCGTCGACCCGCCCGGTGACGCGAACGGCGTGGACGGGCTGGGCGACACGCGTCCCGTTTCGTACGACGCGGGTGACCTGCTATCGATGCTCTGGGAGACGGCCTACGCCGCGAACCCCATCGGTGAGGACGGGGTCGACCATGAAGCGACCGGCCTGCGGCTCACGATCGAGACGCTCGCGGCGGTCGACTCCACGGCGGCCACGATCGCCGTCCGGCCGGGCTTCGACATGCCGGGCTGCTTCTCGACCTTCGAGATCTACCTGCAGGGACAGCTCCCCGATCAGCAGGACCCCTGGGATCGCTACGTCGAGTGGTACCAGTCGGGCGACTCGTGCCCCGACACCGACGGGCTGTGGGTGCACAACCCCGCCTGGACGGTCGGCGTTGACGCTCGCCGGCTCGTCCTCACGCTCCCCTTCGCGTCGATGAACGCGGCGGAGCGCGAGTTCCTCGGCGTGGGGAGGACGATCGAGCGGCCGCGCGGCCTCACCTCGTTCTTCTTCCGGCTCGAGGGCTCGACGGCGTGGTTCCCCTGGATCGACTTCGCCGCCGCCGGCGAGGACTTCGTGATCGGTTCCGACGTGCCCCCCGACGTGCTCTGTACCCGGGGCTGTCCGGGCGGCTGACCCGACCTCGCCTGCGCGGGAAGGAATCCGAGCTCGCACCTCGAAGTGATAGGGACCCCGCGAAGGGGCCCCGACCCAGAAGGAGGCCATCGATGCGCCGCTACCGTTTCGTCATCCTCGCCGTGAGCGCCCTGCTCGTCCTGTTGGCGACGCTCCCGGGCGTCTCGAGCCCTGCCGACCTCGAGCTCCCGCTCTCGTCCGCCGGCGAGCGCGAGGCCCTGGTCGAGATCCACCTCGCGAACCGCTCCGCCATCGACGGCCTGCTCTCGTTGGGCGTCGACCTGGCCGAGTACGTCCGCGACAACGACGACGGCACCGCGACCGTCAACGCGTTCGTCACGCCCACCGAGCGGGCCTTCCTGACCGCTCAGGGCTACGTCTTCGGCGCCACGATCGAGGACCACGCGACCTGGGAGGCTCGCACGAAGGAGCGGAACGCGGCGATCGAGGCCGAGGGGAACTCGCACGAGGTGGCGGAGAAGGGCCTGCTGGCGGACGTCGAGGGCATCGTCCCGACGCGGTCGGCGACCCGCGCCCCCGGGGAGGAGCAGCCGCCGGGCGAGGTCACGATCATGCGCGCCGACTACTTCGTCCACCGCTCGGGTCGGTTCCTGTCGGTGGAGGCGCGGACCGCCCTCGGCACGAACTCGGGCGGCCCGAGCATGTCGATGGCGTGGGCCGAGGACGGCGGCGCGTTCGGCGCGGCGACGTCGATGTCGAAGTTCACCGACTCGGGCGCCTACATGTACCACCGGACGCTGGTGCGGATCGGCGCGGCCGGCTCCACCACGCCGGTCCCCGCGACGGTTCGTGTGGCGTCGAGCAGCGGCCAGTTCGCGGAGGACGAGGTCCGGACCTGGCCCGGCCCCGGCCTGCCCCCCTACGCGGGCGGCTACCTGACCGGCTTCCACACCCACTACATGGACGCCGTCGAGGTCTACGACCGCATCAACGACCTCGCCGACGAGTTCCCGAACATCTCCGAGATCGTCGACCTCCCGTACCTGACCGAGGGCTACCAGCGGAAGTCGATGGCGGTGATCGGCGCGGCCGATCCCGGTGGCTCCCCGCCCGACGCGTCCCGCGCCATCCTGCTCATCGCGAAGGCGTGGGGGCAGGACGGCGGGAACAGCGTGCAGGCCGAGTTCCTCCCCGGGCCTGCGCTCGGCATCGCGGTCACGGGCTCGAAGATCACGGTGAACCTCGGGCCCGGCTCCACGGCGGCGCAGGTGGTGGACGCGATCAACGCCGATCCCGCGGCGAGCGCGCTGGTCACCGCGCACCGCTACGCGAACAACGCGGGCGGCGGGGCGGTCCTGCCGCAGGCGACCGTCACGCTCGACGACTTCCTAAGTGCGCCCGCCAGCGTCCCGCGCGGGCACTTCCAGGTGCAGGCCCTGCGCATCGGCTCGCACCGCGACGGCTCGAAGGTGGGCGTCTTCCTCTACTGCCAGCAGCACGCGCGCGAGTGGGCGACGCCCCTCACCTGCGTGGAGACGGCCGAGCGGCTGGTCCGCAACTACGCGATCGACCCCGGCACGCGGGAGATGGTCGACAACCTCGACATCTTCATCGTGCCGTCGGCGAACCCCGACGGCTCGCTGTACTCGTTCTACGACTTCGCGAGCCAGCGCAAGAACATGACGCGCCACTGCCCGCTCACGGCGACGGCGGGCATGCCGGCGACCCGCAACTCGTGGGGCGTCGACCTGAACCGCAACAACACCGTCGGGACGCTCTTCGACGGGTACTCGGGCGCGTCGACCAGCTGCACGGGGGAGACCTACTCGGGCCCGGCGGAGGCGTCGGAGCCGGAGATCCGCAACGAGCACTGGCTGGTCGAGACCTTCCCGAACATCAAGTTCTCGAACAACATCCACAGCTACGGCGGGTATTTCATGTGGGCGCCCGGCGCGTACGTGTCCTCGGGGCGGGTGACGCTCCCCGCGCCGAACATCGGCGTCGAGGGGTACTTCTTCGAGGGGGCCGAGAAGATCCTCAGCCGCATCGAGGAGTACCGGGGCACCGTGATCCTGCCGTCGCGCACGGGGCCGGTGGCCGACGTCCTCTACTCCGCGGCCGGCAACAGCGCCGACGAGCAGTGGTACCGGCGGGACATCATCGCTTACAGCTTCGAGACCGGCGCCGACCTCTTCAGCTCGACGACGACCGGCGTGTCGCAGACCACGGTTGGGTTCATGCCCGACTACGCGAGCGAGGGCAGTCACGAGGCGATGGAGTTCGCGGCGGGCAACTACGGTCTCCTCGAGACCGCGCTCGAGTACTCCCGCGACAACGAGGCGCCGGTGGCCGACGTGCGGCCCGACGGCGCGCTCGGCCGCGACCCGGTGTCGGCCACGTTCTCGTGGGTCAACGAGCCGTCGGTGATCCACTACACGACCGACGGATCGACCCCAACGACCGACTCGCCCACCTGGGAGGCGCGCGGGCCGCGGCAGCCGGGTGAGTGGTTCACATTCGACCAGACGACCACGCTGAAGTGGATCGCGGTCGACATCCGCGGGAACGCCTCCGAGGTGCGCTCGGCGAGGTTCGTGGTCGACACCCTGCCCCCGGTGACGACGGCGACGCTGACCCCCGAGCCCGTGGGCGGCTCGTACGTGGATCCGACGGTCACGCTCAGCGCGACCGACCCCGGCGAGGCCGACGTGGACTACAGCGAGTACCGGCTCGACGGCGGCGAGTGGACCCGCTACGCGGGCCCGTTCCAGGTGGCCGCCGCCGGCGACCACACGCTCGACTACCGGTCGGCCGACCTCGTGGGCAACCTCGAGGAGGCGCGGTCGCTGTCGTTCACCGTGACCGAGGAGACCGGGCCCGTCTGCACGATCACCGGCACCGCCGGGAACGACTCGATCAACGGGACGAACGGCGACGACGTGATCTGCGGTCTCGGCGGCAGGGACACGATCAAGGCCTCCAAGGGGAACGACATCGTGATCGCCGGCGACGGCAACGACAAGGTCTACGGCGGCGACGGCAACGACCAGATCTTCGGCGAGGGCGGCGACGACGAGCTGAAGGGCGAGAAGCACAACGACACCCTGCGCGGCGGAGCGGGCTTCGACCGGCTCGACGGCGGGTCGGGGGCCGATGTGTGCACGGTCGAGGCGGACGGCGGCAAGCTGTCCGGCTGCGAGAGCTGAGGCCGCGCCGCGGGTAGAGTTGGGCGCGTGCGCGCGCTCGTGTTCGGTGTCGGGGTGGCCGTCCTGTCGGCCGCCCCGGCCCTCGCCTGTGGGGTGATGGTCTCCGAGGAGGGCACGGCCGAGCTCGCCGGGTTCGAGGCGCTCCTCAGCTGGTCCGACGGCGGCGAGACGCTGCTCGTCGCCGTGCGCTACGCCTCGCCCGAGGACGAGTTCGCGTGGATGATGCCGTTCCCGGAGCCGCCCCAGGTCGAGGAGGGGACGCTCGAGCCGATCCTCGCCGCCCGTGAGATCAGCACGCCGCCGCCGCCCGAGCCGGAGGGTGACGGCGAGGGCGCCGGCGCGCCGCCACCGGTCGGCGTCGACGTGATCGACCGGGAGGTGGTGGGCGACCTCGAGCTCGTGACCCTGGGGAGCGAGCGGGCGGCCGAGCTGCAGCGCTGGATGCGCTCGCACGGCTTCGCGTTCCACGACACGCAGGAGGAGGCCGTCCAGGCCTACCTCGACGAGGGATGGGTCATCGTCGCGGCCCGCGTCCTCCCCGGCGCCCCGCCCGAGGGGGAGATGGTGCCGGTCCGGTTCCGGTTCGACGCCGAGGAGCCCGTCTACCCGCTGCGGGTGGCGGGGTCGTCGCACGCCGATGAGCTTCCGATGGAGCTGTACGTCGTGACGCCCTTCCGACCCGAGTCGGAGACGTTCGCCGAGACCGTGGTTCGCCCCCGCGAGGGATCCTTCCCGGACGCGCGCGATCGTTTGGAGGTCCGCTACAGCGCGCCGCTCACGCAGGACGAGCGCGCGCGGCTCCGCTCGCCGGGCGTGCGGCCGAAGCGCGGCGCGTGGCTCACCCGGTACGAGGCCGCGTGGCGGCCCGAGACGCTCGACGCCGACCTCGTCCTGCGCTCGTCCCCGGTGCAGGAGGCCGTCGACTTCACGGTCGCCGAGGAGGCCGACGACCGTGGCTCGCTGGCCACCACCATCGCGATCGCGGCGGCCGCGGCGGTGATCCTGGTGGCGGTCGCGGTCGTGAGTCGCCTGCGCGCAGGCCGCAGGCCGCAGGGGGGGCCGGTGTGAGCGGCGACGCGGACCCGTTCGAGCCCGTCGAGGGCGTGACGCTCGAGCGCTACGCGCGGGCCGCGGTGGCGTTCCACCGTGCGGGCGCGGACCGAAGCGCCGAGGACGTCGAGACGCTGGCCGTTGCGAACGGCATCCCCGCGGGACGGATCAACGCGATCGCCGAGGCCTGGAACGGGCGGATGACCGAGCACCCCGAGGTCGTCACGCGCTACAGCGAGCTGTACCAGCAGGCCATGCGCGACGCCGGGATCGAGGCGCCCGACATCAGCCTCGAGCAGTACGCCGAGCTCCTCCGCCGGCAGGGCAGCGGCGAGCCCGTGGCCGACGTGCTGAAGGCGTTCGGCCTCGACCTTCAGACGTTCGCGCTCGTATCGCAGCACTGGATCGACGAGATGCAGTCCGATCCCTCGCTCGCCATGCGGCTGGCCGAGCTGATGGGTGCGGGGGGCGCGCCGACCTGAGCGCCGGGGCCTTCCCGCACGCGGTGGCCGGCGGCGACCCCCTTAGCTCTTCCCCGCGCGGTTGAGCTTCGCGCGGCCCTGGCCCGCGAGCACGACCTTACGCAGCCGCACGTTCGTCGGCGTGACCTCCGCGCATTCGTCGACGCGGAGGAACTCGAGCGCCTGCTCGAGGGAGAGCTGGCGGTGCGGCACGAGCCTCACCAGCTCGTCGGAGGTGGACGAGCGGACGTTCGTGAGCTTCTTCTCCTTCGTCGGGTTCACGTCCATGTCCTCGGGCCGCGCGTTCTCCCCGACGATCATCCCCTCATAGACCTCCACGCCCGGTCCGACGAACATCTCGCCGCGCTCGGACAGGTTGTGGAGCGCGTAGGTGGAGGTGGGTCCCCGCCGGTCGGCGACGAGCGAGCCCGAGAGGCGCGTGCGCAGCTCGCCGTGCCAGGGCTCATAGCCCTCGAACACGTGGTGGAGCTGTCCGGTGCCGCGCGTCTCGGAGAGGAACTCGGTGCGGAAGCCGATGAGACCGCGGGCCGGCACCAGGTACTCCATCCGCACCCAGCCGGTGCCGTGGTTGACGATCTGCTCGAGCCGTCCCTTCCGGAGCGAGATGAGCTGGGTGACGACGCCCAGGTAGTCCTCGGGGATGTCGATCGCCAGCCGCTCCATCGGCTCGTGGCGCTTCCCGTGGATCTCACGGGTCACGACCTGGGGCTTGCCGACCGTCAGCTCGAAGCCCTCTCGCCGCATCATCTCCACCAGCACGGCGAGCTGGAGCTCGCCGCGGCCCTGGACCTCCCAGGCGTCGGGGCGGTCGGTGTCGAGCACGCGGATCGAGACGTTGCCGACGACCTCGGCGTCGAGTCGGCTCTTCAGCAGGCGCGCGGTCAGCTTGTCGCCGTCCAGCCCGGCGAGCGGCGAGGTGTTGATGCCGATCGTCATCGACAGGCTCGGCTCGTCGATCGTGGTGACGGGGAGCGGCCGGGGGTCGTCGGGGTCGGCCAGCGTCTCGCCGATCGTGACCTCGGGGATGCCG
The DNA here is from genome assembly GCA_036396755.1 of Actinomycetota bacterium. Classification (GTDB taxonomy): domain Bacteria; phylum Actinomycetota; class UBA4738; order UBA4738; family CALAEC01; genus DASWKG01. The sequence continues at coordinate 18,507 of DASWKG010000061.1, read as the reverse complement.
GCCACCGCGATGATCTCGCCGGGCCCGGCCTCGTCGGTCTCCACGCGGTCGAGCGCACGGGTGACGTAGAGCTCGGTGACCTTGAGGCGCTGCTGCTCGCCGTCGGCGCGGCACCACACCACGTCCTGGCCGCGACGGATGTGGCCGTGCAGCACGCGGCAGATCGCGAGCCGCCCGACGTACGGTGAGGCGTCGAGGTTCGTGACCAGCGCCTGGAACGGGTGCGCCTCGTCGTGCTCGGGCGCCGGGATGTGCTGGAGCAGCGTCTCGAAGAGCGGCTCGAGGTTCGTGCCCACCGCGTCGCGGTCGGGGCTCGCCCACCCCGCGCGGGCGTTCGCGTACAGGACCGGGAACACGATCTGCTCCTCGTCGGCGTCGAGGTCGAGGAACAGCTCCTCCACCTCGTGCACGACGTCGGCGACGCGGGCGTCGGGACGGTCGACCTTGTTGACGACGAGGATCACCGGGAGGCGCGCCTCGAGCGTCTTGCGGAGGACGAACCGCGTCTGCGGCAGGGGCCCCTCGCTCGCGTCGACGAGCAGCAGCACGCCGTCGACCATCGTGAGCCCTCGCTCCACCTCGCCGCCGAAGTCGGCGTGCCCGGGCGTGTCGACGATGTTGATCTTGGTGTCGCCGTAGCGCACGGCGGTGTTCTTCGCGAGGATCGTGATGCCCTTCTCGCGCTCGAGGTCCATCGAATCCATCACGCGGACCGCGACGTCCTGGTGCTCGCGGAAGGACCCGGTCTGCCACAGCATCGCGTCGACCAGCGTGGTCTTGCCGTGGTCGACGTGCGCCACGATCGCCACGTTGCGGAGGTCGTCCCTGGTCGCCATGACACCGAGGGTACTCGGTGCGGGTGGACCTCACCCACGCGGCCCTCGTGCGGGGGCGCCCGGAGGCGCCCCCGCGAGGACGGTTCCTACTCGGCCGTCAGGGTGACGGGGACGGCGAGCACGGGAGTACCCGTGTCGTTGCTCGCGATGCAGAGGACCCCCGTGTGCGAGTCACCTGCGCCGAGCCCGCTCCCGTCGAGCGCGACCGTGACGTCGGTCGTGCCCGCCGCCGCGGTGGTGCCGTCGGCCGGCGAGGCGCTCAGCCACGCGAGGTCCGACGGGGCGGAGCAGTCCGTCTCGGCCTCGGCGATGGTCCACGAGAGGCTCTGTCCGTCGACGAGCGCCCCGTTGCCGATCGCGAGCGTCGCGTCGGTGGAGCCGCCCGGCGAGACCGACGCCGAGAGGCTCTCGGGCGTGGCCACGGCGTGCGGCTGGCAGTCGGGGTGCGTGTTGAACGCCTGGGTACCGTCGGTCACGCTCGTGACCGATCCTTGCTTGGCGCCGTAGCCGAGCCCGCGCTTGGAGAACCCTCGCCAGATCAGGCACTGGTTCTCACCCTGGGTGAGAGCCACGTCGGCGGCCAGGATCGCGTTGCGCGCGTCGACGAACCCGGGGCTGCAGGGCTGCAGCTTCATGCCGTCGACAACGAGCTGGATCGCGAGGTTGTTGCCGCCCGTCGTCCAGTCGCCGTAGACGTTCGGGTTGAACCCGTACTTGGCGATGAGGTCCCAGTAGACCTCCCACAGCATCGTCGCCCACACGTAGCCGACGCCGTGGGGGACCGCCGACGTCTTGATCGTGTTGTACGTCGAGGGGTTGATCGCCATGTTCGTCGAGTACCGGGTCGGCCGGATGCCGGCGCCCTGCCGGTTCGGCTGCCCCAGCACGTACGGCCCCATGCCGCGGCCGGTCGCGCCGTTCTCGGTCGAGAGGGTCGTGAGCGCCAGGGCGACCCAGTCGCTCCATCCCTCGCCCTCGCGCTCGGCGTGCGAGAGGCAGCCGGAGACGGTCGGCCCGCCGGTGAGGCGGTTGGAGAGGCCGTGCGACCATTCGTGGGCGATGATCCCCGACTCGAAGTCGCCGTCGCGAACGATGCCCAGGTTCGGGTCGCCCCCCGTCGAGGGGGACCAGACGTACATCTGCATGCGGGGGCGGTTGCCCTCCACGGGGGTGCCGAAGTTGGCGTTGTTCACGCCGCTTCCGTCCTGCGCCTCCGCCTGCACCGAGTCGTTCCCGAGCCCCCCGCGCTCGTAGTTGTTCACCTGGAAGTTGCCCGACGCCTCGTCGAAGCCGTAGCGGTAGATGACGTCGTGGATCACGTTGTTCCAGTAGAAGAGGTTCGTGATCGCGGCGTCCCGATACACGGGGGGCGGCGCCTGGAGCGGTGCCGGGAAGTCGAAGTCGAGCCCGGTGCCGCCGTCGGCGTCCATCCCGGGCTGCGCCGCGTTGGTGTTGGTCGTGTCGAGGTAGGCGTGGACGTTGTTGCCCACGGTCCGCGTCGACTCGGCGCCCGCGGCGCCGTTCGTGTCGTGCCAGCCGAACGGGGAGGCCTGCGCGTCGGCCGGGGTGTTCACGAGCGTCCGGTCGCCGTCGTTCGGGCTCTCGAACGGCAGCGCGTACACGCGGTAGGACGAGCCGTCGGGAACGGCATCGGGGGAGGACTGTGTGGCGATGGGTCCGCGCGTCCGGCCCCGGTGCGCGATCGCGCCCGCGACGGCCGCGACGTTGTCGTGGTCGACCATGTCGAAGCGCGTGAGCAGCTTCCCGGTCGCGGCGTCGATGCTCGCGTTCCACCAGTGCAGGCCCGAGCGCTCCTCGATCTCGACGTTCCAGGCCAGCCGGATCCGGCCGTCGTTCATGGCCTGGTAGACGAGCTTGGTGGACGTGTTCCTCGCGGCGCCGGCGTCCAGCGCCTTCGCGGCGGCGGTCGTCGCCTGCGCCGCGGTGAGGACCAGCTTCCCGGAGGCCGCGGCGAGGTTGGGAACCAGGCGCGAGCCCACGTGGAAGACGCGCCCGCCGGGGAGGATGTTCACGGTGATCGAGGACCCGGCCACGTCGAGCCCCGCGATCCGCTGGCGGAGGTACACGTGGTTCACCCCCGTGTGGGCCGACTCGTACGCGTCGGTCACGGTGAGCTCGGAGACGTCGGCGGCGCTCACTCCGAGGCCCGCGGTGTGTGACCGGACCCAGTCGATGGCGATGCCGACGGGTGGCTGTGGCTCGTCGGTCGAGGCGCCTCCGAGCGGGATCGCGATGTTCGCGAGCCCGATCGTGAGGGCGAAGATGAGCGTGGCGGTGGCACGGCGCACGGGGTCCCCTTTCCTCGTTGGTCGGGGGTGAGTTTCGCCGCGGGCTCTTTCGACCCCTTTGTGCGAGTGCACCAACCTGGATCCGGCGTCGTTGGGGGGTCAGCCGATCTCGAGGACGATCCGCAGGGGGTGCCCCTCGCGGGTCCGGAGCATCTCGAGCGCGCGGTCGGCGTCCTCGAGCGGGAGCCGGTGGGTGATCGAGGGCGAGAGGTCGAGCCGTCCGTCGGCGAGCCTGCCGAGCAGCTCCTCGAGCTCCGACCGGGTCGCGCCGAACGAGCCGACGATCTCGAGCTCGGACGAGACGAGCGCCGCGGCCGGCAGCAGCCGGAGCTCCGCGGGCGTCAACCCCACGATGACCGCGCGTCCACCCCTGCCGAGCGACTTCGCCGCCTGCGACATCGTCTCGACGTCGCCGATGAGCTCGAGCGCCGCGTCGACGCCGCCGCCCGAGAGCTCGCGGACCGCGCGTCCCGGCTTGCCGTCGCGCGGGTCGACGGCCTCGTCGGCCCCGAGGCCCAGCGCTCGCTCGCGGGCCACCTCGTCGGCATCGACCGCCACCACCCACGCCGCGCCCAGGCTCTTCGCGAGCATGACCGCGTGCACCCCGACGCCGCCGGCGCCGAAGACCGCCACGCGCTTGCCGCGGAGGTCCCCGGCGCGGTGGAGCGCGTGGAAGGCGGTGGCCACGGCGTCGCTCGCGACCGCCGCCTGGGCCGGGTCCACGCCGTCCGGGATCCGCGTCACGCTCCCGGCCGGCACCGCGATCGCCTCGGCGAACGCGCCGTCGATGTCCACGCCCAGGAACCGCCCGCGCTCGCAGAGGTTCTCGCGATCCGCGCGACACATCTCGCACGCTCCGCACCAGCGGCCGGGGAACAGTGCCACCCACTCGCCCTCGCGGAACCCCTCCGCATCGGCCGTCACCGTGCCCGCCGCCTCGTGCCCGAGGATCTGGGGCAGCGAGCCCGCCGGCGTCACGCCGTCTCGCACGTGCAGGTCCGAGGCGCACACGCCGCAGTAGGCAACGCGCACGAGGAGCTCCCCGGGCCCGGCGACCGGATCGGGGAGCTCGTCGATCGAGAGCGGAGCTCGAACCTGATGGAGCCTCGCCGCGCGCACGCTCGGAACATATCGTGTCGGCGGCCGCGCATCGAGTGACCTCGCCCGCGCCTGCTTTGTGCAGGTGCACGAAGGTATCGGGGCGACCCGGGTCGTAGCTCTCCTACGTCCACCCGCTCTCGCTGGAGGTTCCTCTTGAGAAGGATCGGTCCCGTCCTCGTGCTCGCCGTTGGCATGCTCGGCGCGATGCCGGCCGCCCCTGCGGGCGCGGTGGCCCGCGCCGTCCCGTACGTGGAGGGGCCCGATGTGCCCGCCACCGCGGCGCCCGACGCCGTGGTCACGGCGATCGAGGACGAGCGCTGGTCCTACACCGAGGGTGACCGCACCAGGGCGATCGACGTGCCGATGCCGCCGCTGCAGGCGGGCGAGCCGCGGGCCTGGGACCGGATCGTGCTCGTGTACCACAGCTGGCCCGAGGGCGACCCGTGGGACCGTCTCTTCTGGGTGCGCGTCGACGACGTCGAGGTGCTTCGGGGCACCACGCCTCGTGCCGACTTCACGGTTCGCCGCGACATCACGGAGTATTCGTCGCTGCTCCCGCCCGGCGAGCGCGTGCTCGTCACGGCGGGGCTCGGGAGCTGGGTCGGTGCCCTGCACGCGAACGTGCAGCTCGAGTTCTACGAGGACGAGCCGCAGGTCCACGCGCCCGCGCAGGTCGCGGTGCTCGGCGCGCGCGGCGCGCTCGGCGGGAACGGCTCGAGTTTCTCCCGGCAGGTCACGTTCCCCGACGAGGCCCCCGACCGCGCGACGATCGACGTGCACATCACCGGGCACTCCGCGGCCGGCGAGTTCTGGTACCAGTACGGCGGACCGCCGGAGTTCCTCGTGTACGCCGACGAGCAGCAGATCGCCACGCTCACGGCGATGCCGTACGTCTACGCGCTGATCGGCGTCGAGGGAGGCAACGACGATCTCCATCCGCTCATGTGGTGGACCGCCCAGAAGGCGCTCGACCAGGCGGGGGTGCACACCGGTGACGGGGAGATCCCGCCGTACCGCGCCGAGCTCGATGCGGCCGATCTCGCGCTCCTGCGAGGCGCCCGCACCATCCGCGTGGTGCAGCAGAGCCGGCGGGTGCTGAGCGGCGGCGGCGAGTACTGGCCGATGAGCGTGCAGTTCCTGCTCGACGGCGTGCAGGACAACTGCCTCCACGTCGAGAACCCGAGCCAGGCCGACGCCGACGCCGACGGCATCGGCGACGCCTGCGACGGGCCGAAGCTCACGGGGGCGACGGGTGTCCAGGATGGCGGGCTCGTCGGCGAGGGCGACGTCATCACCGCCACCTACGGCGCCGACGCCGAGTGCAGCGAGGCCACCGACCCCGCGCAGTTCGCGTTCAGCGACCGCAGCGGCACCTCGTCCGCCACGGCGATCGAGTGCGACGGCTCGACCGTCCGCCTCACGTTCCCGTACCGGGAGCTGTCGCCGTACGCCGACGACGGGACGCTCCGCTACACCGAGTCCGCGTCGGCGGAGGCGCGACTGGTGATCGGCGGCGAGGAGGCGGCCGACCGCGACCGCGAGGCCGTGCCGGTGAGCTTCAGCGACCGGCCGAGCCTGCTCTGGGCGAGCGCGGCCGCCGATCCCACCAAGCCCGACGAGGTCGTCCTCGCTTACAGCGAGCCGGTGACGTGCAGCGCGTCGTCGCCGGGCCAGCTCACCTACGACACCGACGCCGGGTCGACCGAGGCGTACTTCGTCGACTGCGACGGCTCGGCCACCGTGCGGGCGTTCTTCATCGACGGCACGGTCGATCGACTCGAGGGCAACCCGCTCATCACGTACCGCGCGGCGGCCTTCTCGCCCGACCGCGTGCGCGACCCGCAGGGCAACGAGGCCGTCAGCCCCGATCAGTTCCGCGTCTCGGTCTCCATCCCCTAGGGGTTCTCGAGGCGAACCAGCCCGCCGTGCGGGACGGTCTCGTCGCGTCCGGCCTGCCGGAGCAGCGAACGGATGACCCCCCCGTGTGTCACGAGCAGATGGGCGCCCGGAGCGAGGTCGGAGATGAACGATCGGACCCGCTCCCGGAGCTCGTCGACGGACTCCCCTCCCGGCGCGCGGAAGCCGTCGAATGTGACGAGCTCGGCCTGCAGGTTCGCCGGGATGTCCTCCCACCGCGCTCCCTCGAGCTCGCCGAAGTCCAGCTCGCGGAGCCGGGGGTCGATGACGGCGTCGAGGCTGGCGAGGCGGGCCGTCTCCATCGCGCGCGGCAGGTCGCTCGACCACACGCCGTCGTAGCGACGTCCGCGGAGCGAGCGGCCGACCTCCCTCGCCTGACGCCGGCCATCCGCGCTCAGGGGCACGCGGGCCCAGCCGCTGAACCGGCCCTCCTCGCCGTGCACGGTGGCGCCGTGACGGACCAGATCGAGCGCTACCACGCGGCGCCCGGCCATCCGCGGGCGACCACGGCCGCCCCCAGCACGAGGACGAGGATCTCAACGACCTGCTCGACGGCGCCGAGCACGTCGCCGCTCAGTGCGCCGAACCGCCGCACGCAGAAGCCCGCGACCGCTGCCGCCGCTCCCGCCGCGACGACCGCGGCCGGGACGGTCCACCACCACAGGCCGGGGGCGGCGATCAAGAGAGCGACCACGACCGCGGCGGCGGCGCTCCCGCGGGTGACCCCGCCCGCGAAGCCCGCCCCCAGGCCCCTCCCGGGCCCGCGATCCGCGATGCGCGCCACGCCGGCCATCGAGGCCCGGCCGAGCGCATGCGCGGCCGGCAGCCAGGCGAACGACGCCGCGGGCCCGAGCGCGGCCAGGGCGGTGGCCCGGGCCAGCACGCTGAGGATCAGCGCGAGAACGCCGAAGGTGCCGTGCGCGGGATCCGCGAGGATCTCCCGCGCCCTCGCGGGGGTGTCCGCCCCCAGCGCGTCGGCCGCGTCGGCGAGCCCGTCCTCGTGGAGGGCGCCCGTCGCGGCAACGCCCAGCCCCACCGCCAGCACGGCGGCGACGGCCGGCGGGAGAACCAGCCCCGCCAGCGCGTACGAGCCGGCGAGGCCAAGTCCGAGGACGCCGCCGACCACGGGGAACCAGGGGGCCGACCGGGCGACCGCCACGGCATCGCCGCCCGTGGCCGGGAACCGGGTGAGGAAGCCGACGGCCGTGCCGAAGCCGCCGGCCGGTCTCGGCCTCACGGCAGGCCCCACTCCTCGAAGGTGGCCACCTCGGTGACGGCGCTCGCCGCCAGCCGGACGAGCGGGACGGCGGCCAGCCCCCCGCTGGCCTCGCCGAGGCGCAGGCCGAGATCGAGGAGCGGCGCCTTCCCCAGCTTCTCCAAGAGCAGCCGGTGCCCGGGCTCGCCCGAGCAGTGGCCCGCGATGCAGTGATCGAGGGCGCCGGCCCGCTCGGCCTCGAGCGCCGCCGCCGCAGCGGTGACGACGAAGCCATCCAGGACCACGGGCACGGATCGGCGGCGCGCCTCCACCACCGCGCCGGCCAGGGCGACGAGCTCGGCGCCACCGACCTCGCGGAGCGCCTCCAGCGGGGGCACCTCTCCCGCGCGGCGCCGCGCTTCGTCGACGACCGAGACCTTCCTCGCCAGGCCCTCCTCGTCGACGCCGGTTCCCCGTCCGGTCCAGTCCTCGGCGGGGCCGCCGAACAGTGTGGCGCACACGGCGGCCGCGGCGGTGGTGTTGCCGATCCCCATCTCCCCAAGCACCAGCAGGTCGGCCTCGACGCCGGCGACCGCCGCCCGCCCGGCATTGAAGGCCTCGTCGAAGCGCCCCGGCGCGAGCGCCGGCTCCACGCGGAGGTTGCCCGTGGGGCGGCCCACCCCCACGTCGTGGACGAACAGGCGCGCCCCCACCTCGCGCGCCATCGCGGCGGCGGTCGCCACACCTCCGCGAAGGGCGTCCAGCATCGCGGCGGTGATCTCCTGTGGGTAGGCGCTCACGCCCTCGGCCGCCACCCCGTGGTCGGCGACGAAGACGATCGCCACCGGCCGCCGCACCGCGGGCGCCGGCGTCCGCTGCCAGCCGGCCAGCCAGGCGGCGGTCTCGTCGAGGCGCGAGAGCGCGCCGGCGGGCCGGAGCACCCGGGCCGCACGCCGGCGGACGGCCGCGGCCGCGGCCGCGTCGGGGCCCGGGAGGCCGTCGAGGAGCGAGCGGCCGGTCATGGGAGCTCCCCGAGCGCCACCACGCGGCCCGCCACCACCAGCAGCACCCGGTCGGCGTGCTCGGCCCAGATCGCGTTCACCCGGCCGAGCAGGTCGCGGAACCTGCGGCCCAGCGGGTTCGCCGGGACGATCCCCGCGCCGACCTCGTTGGAGACGGCGACCAGGTCCCCGTCGCGCGCCCCGGCCGCCGCGGCGGCCTTCCGGGCGCGCTCCTCGATCTCGTCGTCGTCGAGCCCTGCCTCCATCGCGTTCGAGACCCACAGCGTGAGGCAGTCGAGGATCACCCCGGCGCCCGGGGGAAGCCCGTCCATCGCCCGCACCAGGTCGAGCGGCTCCTCGACCGTGGTCCACTCGGGCGGCCGCTCGGACCGGTGCCGGGCGATCCGCGCGGCCATCTCCTCGTCACGCGGCTCGGCGGTGGCGATCAATGCGACCGGGCCCGTCCATCTCGACGCGATCCGCGCGGCGATCGTCGACTTGCCGGCCCGGGCGCCACCGAGGAGCAGGGTCACGGCCATCAGTAGTCGATCCCTCGCCGGGCCGGGGTGCCCCGGTCGAACGCGTGCCGTACCTTCGTCATGTCGGTGACCGTGTCGGCCACCGCGACCAGGTCGGCGGGCGCGTCGCGCCCCGTGGCGATCACGTTCACGTGCGGAGGGCGGTCCCGGATCGCGCGGGCCACCTCGCCGTCGGGGATCCAGCCCCAGTTCATCGGGTAGGTGACCTCGTCTAGCACCACGAGGTCGTGGTCGCCCGACGCCAGCCGCCGGGCGGCCGCCTCCCAGCCCGCCCGGGCCAGGGACGCGGAGCGCTCGAGGTCGTCGGAGTCCCAGGTGAAGCCGTCGCCGGTCGTCCACCACTCGACCCCCAGGCGCCGGGCCACGTCCTCCTCGCCGGCGCGCCACCGCTCGGACTTCACGAACTGCACGACGAAGACGCGCCAGCCCCGCGCCACCGCGCGGACCACGGTCCCCATCGCGGCGGTGGTCTTCCCCTTCCCGTCACCGGTGTTGACGATGACCACCGATGCGGCCCGCTCACGCGCCGGCTCCGGCGGGTCGGTCGGCGGATGCGCCGGGGGCTTGGAGGGCGGGCGGTCGCTCAACGGCGGGTTCCCTTCACCGCGGTCCGCGTCGGCACCACCAGGATCCGTCCATCCTCCTCGAGCACCCGAACGGACGCGCCGTAGTGCCGGGCGATGGCCTGCTCGGTGAGCACGGCCGACGCCGTCCCCTCGGCCGCGGCCCGGCCGCCGTCGAGCAGCACCAGCCGGTCGGCGAAGAGCCCGGCGAGCGTGAGGTCGTGGGTCGCGCTCAGGACGGTGAGCGCGCCCTCGCGCCGCAGGGCGTCCACCAGCTCCAGCGCCTGCTGCTGGTGGCCCACGTCGAGGGCGCTGGTCGGCTCGTCGAGGAGCAGGACGGGCGCGCGCTGGGCGAGCGCCCGCCCCAGCACCGCCCGCTGGAGCTCGCCCCCCGACAACGATCCGAGCGGGCGCTCCGCCAGGTCGGTCAGGTCGAGCCGCTCAAGCACCTCGCCGACGACCCGGAGGTCCTCCCGTCCCTCGGCCCCGAGGTAGGAGATGTACGGGGTTCGCCCGGCGAGCACGTAGTCGGTCACGGTCATGGCCTCGGGGATCAGCGGCCGCTGGGGGACGTAGGCGACGAGCCGGGCGACCGACCTCCGGGACAGCGAGGGGAGCGGGCGATCGGAGAGGAGGATCTCGCCGGCGTGCGGAAGGAGCCCCGCGACGGCCCGGAGCAGGGTCGTCTTGCCGGCGCCGTTCGGCCCGATCAGCCCGACCCACGACCCCATCTCCACGCGCAGGGCGAGGTCGTGAAGGACGGGCCGGCCGTTGTAGGCGGCGGAGACGTTCCGCAGCTCGATCACGCGACCCTCCTGGTCCGCCGAAGCACCAGCAGGAAGAACGGTGCCCCGAAGAACGCGGTCACCACCCCGATCGGTATCTCGGTGGGGGCGAGCACCGTACGGGCGGCGAGGTCGGCGAGCACCAGGAACGCCGCGCCGAACACGATCGACAGCGGCAGCACCCGCCGGTAGCTCCCGCCGTAAAGGAGCCGCACGGCGTGCGGCACGATGATCCCCACGAACCCGATTAGGCCGCTCACCGCCACGGCCGCTGCCGTGGCCAGGCTCGCTGCCACCACCACCACCAGCCGCACCCGCGCCGCCCGAACCCCGAGGCTCTCGGCCTCCTCGTCGCCGAGCGCCAGCACGTCGAGCAGCCGCCGATGCAGGACGAGGACGAGGGAACTCACCGCCACGTACGGAAGGATCAGCGCGACCTCCCGCCAGCCGACGGTGCCGAGCGTGCCGAGGATCCAGTTGTAGACCTGCCGCAGCGTGTCGGACTCGCGCTGCTGGATGAACCCCTGGATCGAGGTGAGGAACGAGGCGATGGCCACCCCGGCCAGGATCAGCGTGGTGGTGGTCCGGCTCCGGGCCGCGGACCGGCCCAGCGTGTAGGCGGCCGCGACCCCGGCGAGCGCGCCGAGGAACGCGGCGGCGGGTAGCGGGTCGATCGGCCAGCCGTCCACCCCGGGGACGTAGGCGAGGACGAGCGTCGCGCCCAGCCCCGCTCCCGCGGCCGCGCCCAGGAGGTACGGGTCGGCCAGCGGGTTGCGGAACACCCCCTGATAGGCGGCGCCGGCCATCGCCAGGGCACCGCCGACCAGCCCGCCGAGGACCACCCGGGGCACCCGGATCTGCCACAGGATCGCCTGCTGCTGCTCGCTCAGCCCCGAGGTCACGTCGAGGACCGGAAGCCGGTCGGCCAGCTCGCGGAGAACGGCCGCCGGCGAGAGCCCGACCGGTCCGATCAGGACACCGAGCGCCACCGCGCCCGCCAGCGCACCGAGCCCGGCGAGGAGCATCCCCGGCCGCAGCCTGGTGGGCCGGATGGCGGTGCGAGCGGGGGCCGCGGCCTCCATCAGCTCGGGTCCGGCTCGCTCGCCGAGACCGCCGCCACCACCACGCGGATGAAGTCGACGACCCGCGGGCCCCAGCGCGAGGCGATGCTGTCGTCGAGCTCCACGACGTTGGCATCCCGCACCGCGGAGAGGCTCTCCCAGCCCGGACGGCTGGCCAGGGTGGCCGCCGACTGCCCGCAGCACACGGTGTCGGCCAGGAAGATGAAGTCGGGGTTGGCGTCGATGATGTACTCGGCGGAGAGCTGCGGGTAGCCGCTGGATGCGCCCTTCGCCTCGTCGGCGATGTTCTCGAGGCCGAGCAAACCGCCGTAGACGAAGCCGATGAAGGTGTCGGACGTGACGCTGAAGTACGTGTCGTCCAGCTCGTGGTAGTAGGTGGGCGGTGTCTTGAACGCCGGAACGGTGGCCACGAGCTGCGCGATCTCGCTGCTCATCCGGTCGATCAGCCCCACCGATGCCCCCTCGTTACCCGTGGCCTTCCCCAGCACCGCGATCTGCTCGTAGGACCCGTCGAGCGTGGGGACCGCCGGCAGGGACATCGACGGGATGCCCAGCGCATCGAGCGAGTCGATCAGCTCGCCGGGGTCGTCGGCCATCACCACGAGGTCGGGCTCGTAGCCCGCGATCGCCTCGACGTTGGGCTCGTAGCCCGAGAGCTCGGTCATCGGGGCCTCCGGGGGGAAGTCCGACTGGTCGTCGACCGCCACCACCTGCTCGCCGGCGCCGATCGCGAACAGCATCTCGGTGGCGGTGGGGGAGAGCGAGATGATCCGCTCGGGTCTCGACTCGAGGGTGACGCGGCCGTTGGCCGCCTCGACGGTGACGGGGAAGCCGGCGACCACCGAGGGCGTCGGTGCGGCTTCCTGGCCGGCCGTGCCGCCGCCGCACGCCGAGGCGGCGAGCGACAGCGCGAGCAGGACTGCGATCAGGGGTCCTCGGGGGCGGTGCATGGGGCCTCCTTCCCGGCCGAACGCGCGGCCACAGGACCGACCCCCCGTCTCCTGGACGCGAGGGACGGTGCTCCGATGCCCGAGGCAGGTCTCCTGGCTCCCGGATCCTCGCTTCCCCGAGCCTTCCCAGGGCCCCCGGCCCCAGTGGCATCTCTCGGGATCGCTCCCCGGTCACAGTGGCGCGACCGCGCCGGATTCTCACCGGCTTCCCTCTTGGGCCCGGACGGGGTGCCGCCTCCGCCCGGGCCACCTCAGGTTCTCGCCCGGATTCTCCCCCCGCGGGCGCTCCGCAACAAGGCGGGTCAGGAGGCGGGGACGCGGCCGGTGCCGTCGCAGCGGGCGCAGATGGTGATGGCGCAGCGCTCGTCGCCCAGCCCGCCCTGCCCGTCGCAGTCGGGGCAGGGGACGAGGTCCGGCTCGGCGACCGGGGGCGGTTCCGCCGGGGTCAGGCGGGGACCGGCGCCTCGACGTCGACCGCGTCGAGGAAGCCCCACCACGCGTCGAGCGCGGCCTGGGCGGTCGCCACGACCTCCTGGCGGTCGGGCGGCCCGAGCTCGTCGACGATGCGGGCCTCCGCGCGGGAGTGCTCCTCGTCGAGCGTGGAGTGCTCCTCGAAGAAGCGCGTCGCCGGGCCGTCCTCGAAGTCGTAGTGGTCCCGGAGCCCCTCGATCTTCACGCGGGCCACCCCGGGCACCTGTCGCTCGTAGGCGTAGAGGGCCGCGACCCCCGCGGCGACCGGGCGATCCCACGAGGCCTCGCGGTACACCTCGAGAAGGCGCTTGGTCGCCTCGTTCGGCTCCGCTCGCTTCACCTCGTGCCGGCTCACCCCGAGGCCCTCGGCGAACCGGAGCCAGAGCTCGGCGTGGTTCTCGTCGCCGTGCTCCTCGTCCCACAGGTTGCCGAGCAGCGACTGGCGCGCCCACGCCTCGGCGGTGCGCGCGTGGAGCGCGGAGAGGATCCTCGGGAACGCCGACTCGAACGCGTAGTACTGGCGTGCGTACTCCTGCAGCGCCTCGCGCGGGAGGGTTCCCTCGACCCACTTGCGATAGAAGGAGTGTCGGAGCAGGCTGCGCTCCTCGATCCGGGCGTCGATCTCTGCGATCAGGCTCATGTGGGGTCCTTTCCGGTCGGCCGAGCCGAATCATAGGGACGCGGGCTCGCATCCGGCAAGCGGCCCTCGTCCCACCGCTTGACCTGGTCCCCGGGCTGGGGTACGAATCGATCGGATCTCGTCGAGGGGGGTGCATGAAGCGGTTCCTTTCGCCCGCGTTCTTCGCGGTTGCGGTCGTCTGCTTCTTCCTGCCGTTCGTCTCCGTGTCGTGCAACGCGAGCGCGCTCAACGACACGTTCGGGGCGGAGGGCGTGGAGGGCGTCGAGCTGCCCGAGGGAGAGCTCGAGGTGAAGGCGACGGGCTGGGAGATCGTGACGAACCGACCCCCCGATCTCGACGAGCTGGGCTCGAGCGAGGCGCTCGGCGGCGCAACCGAGGCGGCCCAGCAGAGCGATGAGGACTTCCCCGGCCGCATCTTCGCCATCCTCGCGATCGGCGCGGCGGTGCTCGGCGTCGGCCTCAGCCTCCTCGGCGGCAGGAGGGGCTCGGGGGCCGCGGTCGCGCTCGGGGCGCTCGGCCTCCTCTTCCTCTTCCTGCTGCGGAGCTCCATCCAGAGCCGGCTCGGGCCGGCCGCGCTGTTCGGCGTCGAGGTCGGCTACGAGCCGGCCTACTGGGCGGCGCTCGGGATGTTCGCGCTCGCGGGCGGGGCCGGCGTCTACCGGCTGACGAGCGAGCGCCCGCCGCTCCCCGAGGCGCCTCCGGGGCAACCCTCGGAGCCGCCTCCCGGCGCCGCGCCGCCCACCGAGCCGCCTCCTCCTCCCTAGGGCGATCGAACCGCTCGCGCCCCAGCCGGTCGTCGTCGTCCTCGCGGGCGCGGCGGCGGCGCTGACCGTCGCGCTCGCCGCCGGGCTTGCCGCGGTCACGCGCCCCGGACGGCCGCGCCCCGGGCCGGAGACCGGAGAGCCGGGCCCGGAGCCGCCGGCGGTCGCCGGGTTCCTGACCGAGGGATTCGAGGTGCCGGACGAGGCGGTCCCGGCAACCCTGCTCGACCTCGCCGGACGCGGCCACCTCGAGGTCGAGCAGATCGGGCCCACCACGGCCATCGGGGTGCGCGAGCCGTCGGGCGCGGACCCGCTCGCTCCGCACGAACGGCGGGTGCTCGACCACGTGCGTTGGCTGGCGCGCGACGGGCTGCTGCCGGCCGAGGCCCTGGCGACCGGTCCCGAGGCGCTCTCGGATGCCTGGTGGCGGGGCTTCCGCGCGGAGGTGATCGGGGAGGCGCGGAGCCGGGGCTTCTCCCGGCCCCGGTGGCAGCCCTGGCAGATCGGGATCCTGTGGGCGGGCGTGGCCCTGACCTTCGGGCTGCTGTGGCTCTCGGTCGAGGTCGGCGAGCGCGCCCCCGAGTCGATCAGGCCGACGGTCCCCTCCGCCGCCGCGCTCGTCGGCGGGCTCGCGGCCGCGGCCGTCGTCCACCTGCTCACCTCCTCCAAGCGAGAGCGCGACACGGCGGCGGGGCTGGAGGCGGCCGGGCGCTCGCTCGGCTTTCGGAAGCACCTTTCCTCGAGCTCCGAGCTCGAGGACCAGCCGCCGGGAGCGGTGGTCGTGTTCGGCCGGTCGCTCGCCTACGCGGCGGCGATGGGGCTGGCTCCGGCGGCCGTCCGCGGCCTTCCCCTGGGTCGCGAGGACGACCGGCGGGCGTGGAGCCGCGCGAGCGGGCGGTGGCGCCGGACGACGGTCCGCTATCCGCGGTTCCGGCCCGGCTACGGCTTCCACCCGGCGGTCGCGGTGGGCGCGGGGGCGATCCGCGGTGCCGCGGCCGGGTTCGTGGCGCGCTTCGCGTTCGACCTCGGGCTCGCGCCCGACCTGGCGGACATCTTCGGGCAGCGCGCGGGCGCGTGGGTCGGGCAGGCATCGCTCGTGGTGGGGGTGCTGGCCACGGCCGCCGCGGCGTGGAACCTCGTGGTCCTCGTCTTCGGGCTCGCCGATCTGTTCGCGAGCACGGAGGTGCGGGGGGTGCTGCTCCGGCGGAGGGCGTTCGGGGGCGTTCCGCGGATGCCGGGCTCGTTCTCGAGCCTGCTCGCGAAGGTTGCCGAGGCCTGGGCGCAGCAGCGCGACGACCGCCGCCTGTACGTCGCGGTCGACACGGGCGCCGGCGACGAGGTCGTCGCCTGGCGGGTGCGGCCGGTGATCCACGACGCGGCGGCGCAGGCCTCGATGGTCCGGGCGGTGATCTCGCCGCGCCTCCGCTACGTGCGCTCGATCGAGACCATCCCCGGCTGACGTCCGCGCGTGCCGCCATGCGGGACACTGGTGTCGTGGCCATCCGACTCGTGCGCGACCGGCACCCCGACCCGCCCGCCCTCGACACGGCGGTGTCGAGGGCCACGCTCGAGGCCGTCGCCGCCGGCGACCTCTCCGACACCCTGCGCCTGCACCGCCCCGCCGCCGTGATGGCGTTCGGACCGCGCGACCGCGTGGTCTCCGGGTTCGCCGAGGCGGTCGCCGCCGCACTCGAGGCCGGCTTCGCGCCGGTCGAGCGGCTGGCCGGGGGCCGGGCCGCGGTCTTCCACGAGGGAACCATCGCCCTCTCGTGGGCGATGGCACACGACCGTCCCCGCGAGGGCATCCGCGAGCGCTTCGAGGAGGTCGCCGGCATCGCCGCGGAGGCGCTCCGCTCGCTCGGCGCCGATGCCCGCGTCGGCGAGGTGCCCGGCGAGTACTGTCCCGGCGAGCACAGCGTGAACGCGCGCGGCCGGACGAAGCTGGCGGGCTTCGGGCAGCGGGTGGTGGCCCGGGCGGTGCACATCGGCGGGGTCATCGTGGTCACGGGCGCCGGTCGCGCGCGCGACGCGCTGGTGCCCGTCTACGCGGCGCTCGGTCTCGAGTGGGACCCCGCGACGGTGGGCAGCCTGGAGGAGGAGGTGCCCGGCCTCACCTGGGAGGCGGCCGAGTCCGCGCTCGTCGACGCGTTCGCGGCTCGCTACGAGCTGGAGGAGGCGGAGACGCCGTCCGCCGTGCTGTCGCGCGCCGGGGAGCTCCTCCCCCTGCACGATCTCTCGGCGACCGGGAAGCGGTGAGGTGGGCCGGCCCGGCGGGGGCGCCGGGCCGGCCCGGTGGCTCAGACCGTCGAGTCGTGGATCGGGCCTCCGTCGACCGGGGTCGAGCCGCCGCCCTGGTCGTGGGCGACGCCGACCAGCACGGTCCCGGAGCATGTGCCGCCGTCGCCGTCGTCGGCGGTGAACCCGACGTGGTAGACGCGGCCGTCGCCGGACCCGAGACGCTCGGCCCGCACGCTGAAGCCGGGCGACCCGACCCCCGTGCCGTCGGGGGCGTTGGTGCCGGTCGGCTCGTCCTGGAAGATCGAGTCGATCGTGATCGTCACGGCGTCGCCGTCGGGGTCGGTGACCCCGAGCACCGTGCCGTCGACGAAGCGGTGGTTCGGCGGCCAGAGGCCGTCGATGCTCGACGTTGCGGCCGAGCAGTCGGGCGGCCGGTTGACCACCTCGACCGTGACCGTCGCCGTGTCGGAGTCGGTCCCGTCGCTGATCGTGTACGTGAACGAGTCGAACCCGGAGAACCCGGGGTCGGGCTCGTACGTCACCGTGCCGTCGCCGTTGTCGGTCGCGGTCCCGTTCGCGGGCGAGCCGACCCCCGTCACCGAGATCGGGTCACCGTCGGCGTCGGAGTCGTTCGCGAGCACGTCGATCGTCACCGCCTCGTTCTTGAACGTCGAGGCCGCGTCGTCGACCGCGTCGGGGGGCGTGTTCGTGACCTCCACCGTGACGGTGGCCGTGTTGCTGTCGTCGGTCCCGTCGTTCGCGGTGTAGGTGAACGAGTCGAAGCCCTGGAACCCGGGGTCGGGCGCGTAGTTGACGGTGCCGTCGCCGTTCAGGCTGGTGGAGCCGTTCGCCGGCTGCGTGAGGTTCGTCACCGAGAGCGGGTCGTCGTCGGCGTCGGAGTCGTTCGCGAGCACGTCGATGTCGACCGCGGTGTCCTTCGGCGTGGTGGCGGAGTCGTCCGCGGCCACGGGCGCCGAGGGGATCGGCTCGATCACGAGCGCGAGGCCCGTGTAGAAGAACGAGTCCTCCACGCACAGCTCCACCTTGTTGCTGCTGAGGTTCGTGGGCGTGAGGATCAGTTGGAGGTCGTCGCCCGGCCCCACGAAGACCTCGTTGACCGGCGGCGCCAGCGTGATCTGGAACTGCACGGCCGAGTAGCCGCCGTCGAACCCGTCAGGGCAGTGGTCCGACAGCGGATCGCTCTCGGACGCGTCGTCGAGGGGGATGTCGTCGACGCTCACCTCGCTGGCCGTGAGCTCGGTGATGACCTCGTTCGTCGTGCCGTTCTTCACCTGGAACGTGAAGTCCGCGGACTGCGGTGCGAACTGGTGCGCGGTGGCCGCGAAGAGGATCGCGTCGAACGGCTCGCCGGGCTGGTCGAACGGCCCGGGAACGGTGTTGAACCCCGCCGGGTACTCGGCGCCCTGGGAGCCGTTGGAGTGGAAGACCTCGGGCACGCCCTCCTCGAGTGCGACCGCGGCCTGGGTGCTGACGGTGTCGACCGCCAGCGTGTTGTCGCCCATCGCCGTGAACAGGATCGTGTCCTGGTGCGAGGCGTGGGCCGGTGCGACCGGCAGGAACGCCGCGGCGACTGCGATCGCCGCGATCGCCGTGCGACGGCGCCTGGGGGTTGCTCTGCGCATCGTGTGCTCCTTCTGTCGAGGAAGGGGCCGGCCGGGTGACCGGCCCCTTCGGGTTCCGTCGGTTCTACGGCTTGTACTTGTTGACCTCTTCCAGGAGCTTCCGGGCGTCCTTCAGCTCGTCCTTGGTCGAGGCCGGGTTGGCCCGCACGGCCTCGGCCTGGGTCACCGCGTCGACGAAGGACAGGTCCGGGACATGGTCCTTGTCGGTGTCGACCACGAGCTGGAGGTAGTCAAAGGCGCCGTTGGCGAAGTTGAGCCACGCGGCCAGCAGCTCCTTGTCGAGCTTCTCCTGCTCCGAGGAGAGCGCGTCGTCGTTGTCGTGGTGGAAGACCTGGTGGCCGTCCTCAAGGGTGTCGAGCGGCGAGCGGACCTCGTCGAAGATCGTCGAGCCGAACTTCGCGATCTCGAGGTAGCACAGGAGCTCCTCGGCGGTCAGGTCCTTGTCGGGCTTGGGCGCCTTGCCGTCGGCCCGCTCC
>DASWKG010000060.1:0-4993 GCA_036396755.1 Actinomycetota bacterium | reverse complement strand
GACCCGGGCGTCATCGGTCCGCCCCAGGCGCCGATCACGCCCCCCGGCGCGAGCGCGCCCTTGACGGCCTCGTCCTCGAAGTACTGCTCGAGGAAGTCGGCGACCGACAGGGTCATGAGGTCGACGACCTTCGCGAGGCGGCGCCGCTTCCCCACGAGGTAGCGCCCGAGCGACAGCGCCTCCCTGACGTCGGCCCACGAGCCGAGCTGCGCGCTCGGGGGGACGCGCAGGAGCAGGGGCCGCAGGATGGCCGACAGCTCGTCGAGGTCGCGCTCGTACTCGAGGTAGGCCTCGGCGTCGTGCTGGCTGAAGGCGGCGATCTCCTTGGCCGCGCGCGCGGCCTCCTCCCAGAACAGGAGCCCGCGCCCGTCGGGGAAGGGGACGAAGTAGCCGGGGTCGATCGGATAGACCTCGTAGCCGAACCGCCGCAGGGCGAGGTCGCGGACGATCCTCCGGGGCATGAGGCTCACGACGTAGGAGGCCGTGGAGACGCGGAAGCCGGGCCACGGCTCCTCGGTGATGGCCGCGCCGCCGACGAAGGGGCGGCGTTCGAGCACCAGCACCGAGCGGCCCGCCTTGGCCAGGTAGGCCGCACAGACCAGCCCGTTGTGGCCCCCACCGATCACGACCGCGTCGTAGCGCCGCACGGGGGTAGCCTAGTGAACGGAGCCCCCGCCCAACGCTTGCCCAACGGAAAACGTTGGGTATAATGGGTCCATGGCCGAACCGCGCAGGAGCCGCTCCGCCGCCCGCGTTCGACGCGCGCCGGCCCGCGGGGTGTCGCAGCCCATGATCGCGGTCCACGAGCGCCTCGACCATCTGGTGGAGAGCCTCGGCAACAACCGCGTGGCCGAGCTCCTCGAGGTCAGCCGCTCCCAGCCGACGCGCTGGAGGAGCGGCAAGGAGGGGATCAGCCCCGCGAACGAGCGTCGGGTCACCGATCTCGAGTACATCATCGCCCGGCTGCTCCAGCTGTTCCCGAAGGATCTCGCCGAGACCTGGCTGACGTCGCAGAACGCGCACCTCGGGGCTCGCCCGGTCGACGTGCTCCGTTTGCGTGGCCCCGCCGCGGTCATCCAGGCCGTCGACGCCGAGGCGCAAGGCGCCTACGCCTGAGGTGCGGCTCCATCGCGTCCTGCCCTGGGTGAAGGGGGCGCGAGCGGGGACGACGGGGCACCCGCTGTTCGTCCCGCCGGTTCAGGGCGCGGGCCGGCTCGACAACCCCGAGCACTACCTGGTCCTCTACGCCTCCGACGCGCCGGCCGGAGCGGTGGCCGAGGCCTTCGGCAACCTCGCCGAGTGGAGCGACGGGCTCTTCGAGGGCCGGCCGTCGATCCCGGGCAGCGCGACGGTCCTCGCGACCTACGAGCTCGAGGGAGCCGAGGTGCTGGACCTCGACGACGCCGCGGCGCTGCAGGCGCGGGGGCTCAAGCCGTCCGACGTCGTCACGCGGGACCGGACCGTGACCCAGCGGTGGGCGCTCGACGTCTTCCGCGAGGGGCGATGGGCGGGGGCTCGGTGGTGGAGCTACCACGACCCTCGGTGGGGGTCGTTCGGGGTGTGGGCGGTCGAGCGCCTCCGCGTCGTGGACGTCGAGCCCCTGTCCCGGGACCATCCGGCGGTCCGGGAGGCCGGTTCGGTGCTGCTCCGGCTCTGGCGGTAGGGTCGCGTACGTGCAGCGGCTGCTCCTCGACACCTCGAGCCTCATGTACCGCGCCTACTTCGCGCTTCCGGACTCGATCACCGACCCGAAGGGCCGCCCCGTGAACGCGCTGCACGGCTACCTCGACATGACCGCGAGGCTCGTGCGCGACCGCCGGCCGGGCGAGGTGATCCACGCGCTCGACGACGACTGGCGGCCGGCGCCCCGCGTGGCCGTCTACGCGCCGTACAAGGCGACCCGGCCGGTCGAGCCGTCCGACCTCACGCGCCAGTTCCGCGAGCTGCTGAAGGTGCTCGATGCCGCCGGGATGCCGTGGGCGCGGGCCGTCGGTTGGGAGGCCGAGGACGCGATCGGCTCGGTGGTGGCGACGGGGAGGCGCGGCGACCGCTTCGAGATCGTGACCGGCGACCGCGACCTGATCCAGCTCGTGCGGGACCCCGCGGTGCGGGTGCTCCTGACCCGGCGCGGGGTGTCGGACCTCGAGGAGCTCGACGAGCGCGGGGTCCTCCGCCGCTTCGGCGTGCCCGCGGCGCGCTACGCCGACTTCGCGATCCTGCGAGGAGACCCGTCCGACGAGCTGCCGGGCGTCCGTGGGGTGGGGGAGAAGACCGCCCGCGAGCTCGTGAAGGCCTACCCGAGCCTCGAGGCGATCCAGGCCGAGGCCGCGGGAACCAAGCGGACGAAGGCGGTCCTCCAGCGTTCGCCCGCCCTCCGCGCGAGGATCGCCGCTGCCGAGGACTACCTCGACGCGATGAAGCAGGTCGTCCCGATCCGGACCGACCTCGAGGTCGAGATCCACCGCGTCGATGCCGACGAGGCCGCGGGCGACCGCCTGGCGAAGCGCCTCGGCCTCACCGGGCCGCTTCGGCGCCTCCGCATGGCGATGGCCGGCTGAGGCCTCCGAGCCGCGCGCTCAGAGGCCCTCGATCACCCGGATCCGGTTGTTGAGCTGGTCGGCGACGTAGAGCGTGCCGCCGGGGCCCATCGCGAGACCGATGGGGGCGCACAGGGTGGCCTCCGAGGCGGGCCCGCCGTCGCCGCCGTACCCGCAGCCCGAGAACACGCCCCACCCCGACGTCTCACCGCCGCCGGCGACCGTCGTGATCTTGCCGTCGGGGGTGATCCTGCGGATGCGGCTGTTGCCCGTGTCGGCCACGTAGACGGACCCGTCGGGGCCGACCTCGATCCCGTGCGGGAATCCCAGCGAGGCCTGGGTGGCCGGGCCGCCGTCGCCGTCGGGCCCCACGTTCCCGTTCCCCGCGATCACCGTCGCGATCCAGGCCGGTGTGCTGAGGTCGATGGCGCGGATGCGGGGGGTGAAGGTCCCCTGCCCGTTGAGGGGCGCCTCGGACACGAGGGACTCCCAGCCGGTCTCCGCCACGTACAGGGTGTCCCCGCTCACCTCGAGCGAGGTGGGCCCGCACAGCAGGGTGCTCCGGCCCGGGGTGCCGCTGTCGGCGGCGCCCTGGCAGTCGCTCGAGAAGGCCACCCCTGCGACGGCCGTCACGACGCCGGTGATCGCGTCGAGCCGCATCACCTGGGCGTTCGACGTCTCGGAGAAGAAGAGGTTGCCCTCGGAATCGGCGGCGAGTCCGCCGACGTAGTCGCCCAGGTTGTAGTCCTCGTGCGACATCCCCTCGGTCCCGGGCCGTCCGATGTTCCCGAGCGGCGGGCCCTGCGAGAGGGGCGGCACCGGGCCGACGATCGACTCGATCTCGCCCGGGCGGATCACCACCGGCTCGGTCCCGAAGGGGAACGCGGTGAAGGGGGAGCTCCCGAGGTTGACCTGGCGGATGCTCCGCGTGCCCCGGTCGATGATGTAGAGCTGGGTGCCGGTCCGGTCGAGGGCGATCGCGGTGGGCCAGGAGAGGGCCGCCCCGGTGGCGGGCTTCCCATCCCCGTCGTCCCGGTACTGCTGCGGGTACGCGCACGCCTGCCCCGCGCATCCCGACCCGACCACCGTGGTGATGGTGCCGCTCGGCGAGATCCGCCGGACCCGGTAGTTGTGCCGGTCGAGCACGTACAGGTTGCCGTCCCGATCGATCTCGACATCGACCGGCCCGAAGAGCTGCGCCTCCGCGGCCGGGCCTCCGTCGCCGGAGAGGCCGCCCTGGGGCCAGAGGCCCTCGGAGATGTTGTTGTAGGGCTGGAGGTCGTGGACGAGGCCGTGGTGGTAGTCGCCGGGACCGCCGTAGCCGTTCCCGGCGATCGTGTTCACGGTCTTCGTCGCCGCGTCGACCCGGCGCACCCGGCTGTTCCAGTAGTCGCCGACCACCACGTCGCCGTCGGGCGCGGCCGCGATGCCCTGGCCGCTCCAGGAGCTCGTGGGCTGCGAGAAGGAGAACCGGGCCTGCTTCGCCGGCCCGCCGTCGCCGGAGTAGCCGCCGCCGGTGCCGGTCCCCGCGACGTGCCGGAGCGTGCTCTGGGGGGTCACGGGGGCGTCGATCATCTGGATGCGGTTCCACGGGTTGTCGTAGGACCCGCCGCCCTCCATCACGAAGAGGTTCCCGCTCGGGTCGAAGTCGAGGTCGACGATCCCACTGAATCGCGCGTCGATCGCGGGGCCGCCCTCGCCCTGGCCCGGCACGCTGGCGTAGTCGAAGCCCTTCCCGGCGATGATGCGGTAGGAGTTGGTCGGCTCGTCGAGCTTGATGATCTGGGCGGTGTCGCCGATGTACAGCTGGTCGTTCGGGCCGATGGCGATGGCGAAGCTGCTCCCGTTGAGCGGGGAGTTGATGGGGGTGCTCTCGACCGGTGAGCCGTCCTGCGCGAAGTAGAAGCAGTCGGGCCAGCGCTGGCTGCCGCAGCCGGCCACGGTGGAGATCGTCCCGTCCGGCGTCATCCGGTAGACGCGGCTCGCGTACTTCGACGTGATGTAGAGGTTGCCCTGCGAGTCCATGTCGAGGCTGCCCGGCAGGCCCACCGCGAACTCCGTGGCGGGGCCGCTCTCGGCGTCGGGGTCGTAGTAGATCTCCCCGGTGCCGGCCACGGTGTGGATGGTTCCGCTGTCGGCGTCGATGCGGCGGACGAGGTTGGCCCGCTGCTCGGAGATGAAGAGGTCCCCGTTCGGCGCGACCACGAGGCCGGACACGTTGCGCAGGAACGCCTCGGTGGCCGGGCCGCCCTCGTTCGCGCAGGCCGCCGGGTCGGGCACGCAGACACGGCCGAGGCCGGCGACGTGGCCGATCGTCCCGTCGGGGGCCACCTTCCACACGAGGCCCTGGCCGGGGTCGGCGATGAAGAGGTTCCCCTCGGCGTCATAGTCGAGGGCCGAGGCGGTGAGGGAGACCGAGGTCGCCGGGAGGCCGGTGGGGATCCCCCCTGCGATCG
>DASWKG010000059.1:0-15092 GCA_036396755.1 Actinomycetota bacterium | reverse complement strand
CGTTCGAGCGCGGCATCCTTGTCGTTGACCGGGCTGAATTCGTTCGGCGAGGCGACGAGCCCGGCCAGCATCGCGGCCTCGCCCAGCGTGAGGTCCTTCGGCTGCTTCCCGAAGTAGTACTCGGCCGCGGTCCCGATGCCGTAGACGCCGGCGCCGAAGTAGACCTCGTTCAGGTAGATCTCGAGGATCTCGTCCTTCGAGTACTCCTCCTCCATCCGGATCGCGACCTTGGCCTCGGCGAGCTTGCGGGCGACCGTGCGCTCGGTCCCGATCTCGGGGAAGACGTTCCGGGCGAGCTGCTGGGTGATGGTCGAGGCGCCCTGCTCGATCTCGCCGGAGGAGATGTTGGCGACGAGGGCGCGCAGGATGCCCTGCAGGTCGAGCCCGGGATGGTCGTAGTAGCGCGCGTCCTCGACCGCGAGGATGGCCAGCTTCACGAAGTCGCCCATGCGGCCCAGCCGCACCACCTTGCGGTTCTCGTCGAGGTAGACGGTGGCCAGCACCGTCTTGCCGTCGGCGGCGTAGATCGTGGATCGCAAGGGGAGCCGCGGGAAGGTCAGGTCGACGTCCCCGCCGATGCGGTTCAGCTCGTCGCTGAATCGCTGAACCGTCTTGCCCGCCGCGCCGACCGTCGGGAGCAATGCGAGCGCGAACAGCACCGCGCCGATGCCGATGACGGCCGCGAGCAGCAGCAACCGGAGGCCGCCGTCGGCGACGGCGGCCGTTGCGCTGCGGTTTTCGTTGTGCGCGATGCGATGTGAGCTGGCCATCGGGGGATCCGGGACAGCATATCCGTCCCGTCGCGACTCGACCACGGATCGCATTGTGGGAATCGTTGTGGAAACCGTGTGGAAGAAAATTGGGCCGAACGGGCTATCCACAATCGCGTTCGACGCGGATAGCATCGCGCGCATGTCTTGGGAGGAGTTCGCTGCATGCGCGACCTTCGACCCCGAGATCTTCTTCGGAACCACCGCTCGCGACGAGCGACGCGCCAAGGGCGTCTGTGGCACCTGCTCCGTCCGCAAGGAATGTCTCGTCGCGGCCCTCGAGTCGGGGATCGACTTCGGGGTGTGGGGTGGGATGAACGAGCGCGAGCGCCGCACCATCCGCCGTCGGAACGGCGGCCGCAGCGACTGGCGGACCTACGTCGCCGAGGTCGGGATGTCGCGGCTAACGCTCCGCGGCGCCTGACCGCCCCGGTCGACGGCTCCCCGATCGGCCACCTCGCCTAGAATCGGGTCCGACGTGAAACGGATCGGTCTGCTCCTCTGCGCCACCGGCACCCTGCTGCTCGCCCATTCCGCCGGCGCCCGATCGGCGGAACAGGACACGGGGAAGACCGTCGACGTGATCGAGCTCGACGGCGTCATCGACCCCACCACGTCCGACTTCCTGGCCGACACCATGGAGTCGGCGATCCACGAGAACGCCGAGCTCATCGTGATCCAGCTCGACACCCCCGGCGGCCTCGACGTGTCGATGCGGGAGATGGTCGACCAGATCCTCAGCTCGCCGAGCCCGGTCGCGGTCTGGGTGGGCCCGCCCGGCGCCCGGGCGGCCTCGGCGGGCGTCTTCCTCGTCTACGCCTCGCACATCGCGGCGATGGCCCCCGCGACGAACCTCGGCGCGGCGCACCCGGTGAACCTCGGCGGCGGCCTGAGTGGGGCGGCCGAGGAGAAGGCGGTGAGCGATGCGGCCGCGTTCCTCCGCAGCCTTGCGGAGGAACGGGGACGCCCGGTCGAGTTCGCAGAGGCGGCGGTGCGCGAGAGCGCCGCCCTGTCGGCGCGCGAGGCGTTCGACGAAGGCGTGGTCGAGCACCTGGCGATCTCGATCCCCGATCTGCTCGGCCAGCTCGACGGCACGACCGTCGAGACCGTGGCCGGGACGCGCACCCTCGACACGGCCGGCGACCGCCTCACGGTGCGGATCCACGAGATGGGGCCGCTCCGCCGCATCCTGCACGCCGTCTCGAACCCGACGGTCGCCTTCCTTCTCCTCACCCTGGGGTTCTGGGCGATCGTGTTCGAGCTGAGCCAGCCGGGGCTGGGCATCGCGGGGTTCGGCGGCGCGGTCTCGGTCGTGCTCGCGTTCTACGCGCTGGCCGTCCTTCCCGTGAACCTCGCCGGCCTGATGCTGCTTCTCCTCGGCATGGCGCTGTTCACGATCGACGTGATGGCCGCGGGGCTGGGGGTGTTCACCGTGGGGGGCGCGCTGGCATTCGGGGCCGGCTCGTTCCTGCTGTTCGCGGGCGTCTCGCCGGCTATCCGGGTCTCGCCGTGGCTCATCTCCGCGATGGTTGTCTCGAGCGTCCTCTTCTTCGGCTTCGTGATGACGGTGGCCATCCGCTCGCGCAACCGGCGCGTGCTGATGGGGCAGGAAGGGCTCATCGGGCTCGTCGGGCAGGCCCGGGCCGACCTAGAGCCCGAGGGACACGTGTGGGTCAAGGGCGCCCTGTGGAAGGCGAGGGCGATGTCCGGTCCGATCCCCGAGGGCAGCAGCGTCCGGGTGCGTCGCGTCGACGGCCTGCTCCTGCTCGTCCAGCGAGAAGAGAAGGAGGAGGAGTCATGAGCGGAGGCCTGATCGCGCTCCTGGTGCTGGTGTTCTTCGTGGTCATCTTCACCCTTGCGGCGATCCGCATCGTGCAGGAGTACGAGCGCGGCGTCATCTTTCGCCTCGGGCGTGTCCTGAGCCCGGCGAAGGGCCCCGGCCTGTTCTTCATCATCCCGGTGATCGACCGGATGGTGAAGGTGAACCTGCAGACCGTCACGCTGAACGTCCCGCCCCAGGACATCATCACCCGCGACAACGTGACGGTCCGCGTCGACGCCGTCATCTACTTCCACGTGGTCGACCCCGTGCGGGCGATCGTCGAGATCCAGAACTACCTCGTCGGCACGTCACAGATCGCGCAGACGACGCTCCGGTCGATCCTCGGGAAGGCCGAGCTCGATGAGCTGCTCGCCCAGCGCGAGGATCTGAACGACAAGCTCCAGATCGTGATCGACGAGCTGACCGAGCCGTGGGGCGTGAAGGTGACGCTCGTCGAGATCAAGGACGTTGACCTGCCCGACACGATGCAGCGGGCCATGGCGCGTCAGGCCGAGGCCGAGCGCATCCGCCGCGCGAAGGTGATCAACGCCGAGGGCGAGTTCCAGGCCTCCGCGAAGCTGGCCGAGGCGGCCGAGGTCATGATGGGAAACCCCATCTCGCTCCAGCTTCGGGTCCTCCAGAGCATGGTGGAGGTGTCGGCGGAGAAGAACTCGACCCTCATCTTCCCCATCCCCATCGAGCTGCTGCGGTTCTTCGACAACCGCGCGGGCTCGGGGGACGCCCCGAGGCCGGCGGTGAAGCCCACGGCCACCCGAACGACGAAGTAGGGGGCGTCAGACGGTCAGCGAGAGGCGGCAGCCCTCGATCGACACCTGCCCGGTGCCGTTGAGGATGCCTTCCGAGAGGGCGCCCAGCAGCCCCTCCTCGACGGCGCAGCAGCGCCCGTTGGGGCCCGGCGACGCGGCGCGGAAGATGCAGCGCCCGGTCTCGAGCCGAAGGCGATCGCCCTCCTGCCGCGTCCGGGGGCTCCAGCCCCAGGCGGCGAGCTCGGCGGAGAGCACCTCCGCGCGCGCCCGGCGCGCGCGCGGCATGCCGTTCTCGCCGCGGCGGCGGGCCGCCCACGCCCGTCCCCACGCGCGGCCGAACCGCACCAGCTCGTCGCGACCGCCCTCGAGCGTCTCGATCGCGTCGCGCAGCACCGAGATCATCGCCTCGGGCGAGCGCGGGGCCGCGAGGCCGACGGGCTCCGGGCTCGCGTTGTAGAGACGGCGGGGACGGCCGGCGCCTCCCTCGCGGTGCGATCGCGAGACGACCAGCCCCGCGTGCTCCAGCCGCGCGAGGTGCTGGCGGACGGCGTTCGGGTGGAGGGAGAAGTCGCCGGCGAGCTCGCTCACCGAGGACGGCTCGGAAGAGAGGCAGAGCTGCCGGTAGATCCGGAAGCGGGTCTCCTCCCCGAGCGCCCTGGCCGTTTCGAAGACGCGACCGAATGCGTCCTGTTGCACGACGACACCGATGATAGACCCGCGCTCCGCGCGGCGGGCCGCGCTCGCGTGGCCCACAAGGGCGTCCCCTGGAGGGCTGAACGAGGTATTGACAACCCCCACCCCCGCCTTGATACGCTGTGCATCTGCACAAGGTTTTCACAGGAGAAATTGGAGAAATGGGACCCCCGCGGGAGCTCGGTGAACCCTGTGGGCGTCTCTGTACGAAGAACGGGTAACGAGCTGATCAGGAGCAGCTGAACGTGGCGGAACCTGCGATGGACTGGCACATGGGATGGCAGTACCGCGCCGCGTGTCGCGGCGAGGACTCCAACCTCTTCTTCGCGCCGAACTACTTCGAGCGGAAGGAAGAGAAGGACGGCCGGGAGGTGAAGGCCAGGGCCATCTGCTCCCGTTGCCCGGTTCGGGCCGAATGCCTCGACTATGCCCTGCGCGTCCGGGAGCCCCACGGCATCTGGGGCGGCCTGAACGAGGCCGAGCGCAAGGCCCTCATCCGCGAGCGAGACCGCGGCGCCCGTCAGGTCGGCTAGCAACCTCCCGGTTCGCGTCCCTCATCGCCAGTCGCTATCGTTCCCCGCATGATCGAGGAGCGCATGCGCGAGCTCGGCATCGAGCTCCCTCCCGCAGCCAGACCCGTGGCGTCCTACGTCCCGGTGACGGTCGGGGCCGGCCTCGCCTTCGTGGCCGGTCAGATCGCGATGGAGGACGGGAAGCTGATCGCCACCGGTCAGGTCGGCAAGGAGGTCGGCATCGAGGAGGGTCAGGCGCTGGCGAGGCGAGCCGCGCTGCAGGGCCTGGCCGCTCTGAAGGACGAGCTCGGCTCACTCGACCGCATCAAGCGCATCCTCAAGCTCACCGTCTGGGTCGCCTGCGACGGCGACTTCACCGACCACCCCAAGATCGGCAACGGCGCCAGCGACGTGTTGGTCGAGATCTTCGGCGACGCCGGCAAGCACGCCCGTGCTGCGGTCGGCGCTCCCTCCCTCCCGCTCGGCGGCCCGGTGGAGGTCGAGATGATCGCGGAGATCGGCTAGGTTCCCCTCCTTACGCCGGGAGCGGACTCACGCCCTTCCCACGACCACCTTCCCCCTGGCCCGACCCTCCTCGAGGTAGGTGATCGCTGCGGGGATGTCGGCGAAGGGGTAGCGCCGGTCGATCTGGGGGCGCACCTTCCCGGACTCGATCAGCTCCGCGAGCAGCTCCAGGTCCTTCGTGGTGACCTCCGCCGACACCATCGCGATGCTCTTGCCGCCGCGCAGCGAGACGCCGATGAGCTTCCCCATGCTGGTGAACCCGGTGACCGCGGCTTTACCGGCGTCGGCGAGCGCACGCTTGAGGTCGGGCACCGATCGATTCCCGATCGTGTCGAGGATGAGGTCGTAGCGTCCCCCGTCACGCGTGAAGTCTGTGGTGGAGTAGTCGACGACGTGATCGGCGCCGAGAGAACGTACGAGGTCGATGTTCCGAGTGCTGGTCACGCCGGTCACCTCGGCCCCGGCTGCCTTGGCGATCTGGATCGCGAAGGTGCCGACGCCGCCGGAGGCGCCGTTGACGAGCACGGTCTGCCCGGGCCGGATCTCTCCGTGGTGGTGAAGGCCCTGGAGGGCGGTGACCGCCGCCATCGGAACGGCGGCCGCTTCCTCGAACGAGAGGTTCGCGGGCTTCGCCGACAGCGCGTCCACCGGCACCGAGACGTATGCGGCGAAGCCGCCGTACCCGTGGGTCAGGAGGTTGCCGTAGACCTCGTCGCCGGGCCCGAACTGAGTCACGCCGCTGCCGACCCCCTCCACCTGCCCGGCGACATCGACGCCGAGGATCGTGTGCTTCGGCCGGAGCAGCCCCAGGGTGGCCCGCGAGAACAGGGGCTTCCCGCGCATGGAGTGCCAGTCCGCCGGATTGACGGATATCCCCAGCACCTCGACCAGGACCTCTCCCGCCTCCGGCGATGGGTGCTCGACATCCGCCAACTGAAGCGCCTCCGGCGGCCCGTATCTCTCATAGATGAATGCCTTCATGAGGGGACCACCTTCCCCCGCGCCACTTGGCTCTCGCGGTCCCGTTCGTGCGTTCGCTCGATCGCGGGGCTCTCACCGAAATCGTCCATCTCGAACACCTGGCGGATCTCCATCTCCCCGACGGCCTCGGGTTCGCCGCCGGCCTCGAACGGGAGCCGCTTGGCCCAGTCGATCGCCTCGTCCATCGACTTCACCTCGAGCATCCAATAGCCGGCGACGATCTCGTTCGCCGCCCCGAAGGGGCCTCTGGTGACGGTCCGCTCGCCCCCGGAGTACGCGATGCGAACCCCGTCCGCGCTCCAATGAAGCGCCGAGAGGTCCAGGAGCACGCCGGCCTTCGACAGCTCCTCGTTGTACTTGCCCATCTGGATCAGGAGCTCCTGGCTCGGCAGATGGCCGGGTTCCCGGTCGCCCTTGATCATCATCATGACCCGCATGTTGTGTTCCTCCCTACCGGCTACGCCGTCGGGACCGTGGCGTGAGCAATGAGAACTCGGTGCCTCCACCCTTCATGACCCGGCCTCCCCCGTCAATGGCTCACAATGACTAGGCTGTTGTGCGATGGGTTACCGGAGAAGAAGCGGCGCCGTTCGTGCCACCCTTTGGCTCGCCATCGTCTGCGTCGCGTTGCTGTCGTCGTGCGCCGCCGGGCCGAACCCCGCGGTGGGGGCGACGGAGGACCCGGCGGGCTTCTGGATGGGGCTGTGGCACGGCATCATCCTGATCGTCACGTTCTTCATCTCTCTGTTCACCGACGACGTGAGCGTGTACGAGGTGACGAACACCGGGAACTGGTACGACTTCGGCTTCGTCCTCGGAGCGTCCATGGCGCTGGGTGGTACCGGGCGAGGAGCGGCGGGTCGGAAACGGCGCTAGCCGAGACGCCGGACGTCGCCGTCGCGCCTCGTGACGCCGTTCGCGTCGAGATGCTCGAGCAGCGGTAGCGCGAACTTCCGGGTGGTCCCGAGGAGCTGGCGGTAGCCGCTGACGGTGAGGCCGTCGGGCTCCGCTGCGGCGGCTCGCGCGACGCCCTCCGCGCGCTCCATGAACCCCGGCGTGAAGACGAGATCGGGGGACACGCGGACGAGCCGGCCGACCGCGCACGCGGCGTCGATCAGCTCGAGCGCGAATCCGTCGGCGGCGAGCTCCCGGACGGTGGGAGGTGCCGGCTCCCCGGCGGTCACCGCGCCGACGAGCCGCCCCGCGGCCTCCTCGTCGGCTCCGAGCGAGATGGTGTGTGAGGCGATCCGCAGGATCGTGCCTTCGCGAGCGATCGCCCCCTCGGCCTCGACCCGCTCGAGCACCTCGGCGGCCAGGCCCTGCTCGAGCGCCGACGACAGGTCGGGCCGGGCCTCGAGGAGCGCCCGCCGGACCTCGGCCGCCTCGAGCCCCGGCAGGAGGGGGCTCGAGGCGTGGAACCGGTCGAGCACCGTGCTCGCGGCCGTCGCCAGCGCGGCGAGCGTCTCGCGCGCGACCCACCATGCCCCCACGCGTTCCGCCCCGGCGAGCACATCGGGAATCGCTCCCGTCAGCGCCGGAAGGTCGGCGGCCCGCACGGCGCCACGCTCGGCGACGAGGATCTCGGCGACCCGGGGGCCCTCGGCTCCCTCACGGCGACCCAGCCGGCCCGCCGGGTCGGGCCCGGGGCGGCGCGGCGGGTGAGGGTCGAGGATGACGCCGCCCCCGACCGTCTCGCGACGGCCCGCCTCGCGGAGGACGAAGCGATCGCCCACCTCGGCCACGACGGGCCGCGCCAGGCGGAGGCGGGCCAGCGCCTCCGCCCCGGGGGGCACCTTCTCGGCGTTGTAGAGGCGGACGGTCGCGTCGCGCTCCGCGGCGCCGACGTACAGCTTGAAGGCGCCCCGCGTCGTGAGTGGGTGGCCGAGCGAGCGCACGGTGCGCAGCCGCACCTCGAGCTCGGTGGTCGGCCGCCACTGGCCGGGGAGGCCCAGCACGTCGCCGCGCTCCGCCTCCTCGCGAGACGTCGCGGCGAGGTTCGCCGCCACGCGGGAGACCGGGCGGGCCTCCTCGATCGCGCGGCGGTGCGTCTGGAGGGACCGCACGCGGGCGGTGGCGCCGCCGGGGTAGAGGCGAACCTCGTCGCCGACCCCGAGCCGCCCCCCGGTGAGCGTGCCGGTCACGACGGTTCCGGCGCCGCGGATCGAGAACGACCGGTCGACGTGGATCCGGGGCCGGCCGTGGTCGGGCGGGGTGGGGGCGGTCCCCACCAGGTCGTCGAGCGCCTCGCGCAGGGCGTCGAGGCCGCCCTCGGCCACCACCGAGGTCTCCACGATCGGCGCGGCGGCCAGCGCGGTGCCGGCCAGCCGTTGGCGCACGTCCGCTTCGCGTTCCGCGGCTGCGTCGTCTCCGACGAGGTCGCGCTTGGAGAGGGCGACGACGCCGCCCTCGGCGCCGAGCACGTCGACGATCGCCAGGTGCTCCTCGGTCTGCGGCTTCCAGCCCTCGTCGGCGGCGACGACGAGCAGCACGAGCTTCACCGGGCCCACGCCCGCGAGCATGTTGCGAACGAACCGCTCGTGGCCCGGGACGTCGACGAACCCGACCTCGCGTCCCGAGGGGAGGGCGGTCCACGCGAACCCGATGTCGATCGTGAGCCCGCGCCGCTTCTCCTCCGCCCATCGGTCGGGGTCGATGCCGGTGAGCGCGGCGATGATCGAAGACTTCCCGTGATCCACGTGCCCGGCCGTGGCCACGACGTGGAGCGGGGCGGCCTCGCTCATCCCTCGGCCAGGGCGTAGCCGATCGCGCGCGCGAGCCGCTCGTCGTCGTCCGGGTCGACGGCGCGGAGGTCGAACAGCAGCGCGCCGTCCTCCACCCGGCAGAACACCGGAGGGCTGCCGGCTCGCAGGGCGGCGGCGAGCCGCTCGGGGTGCGCCGCCGGGAGGCGGATCGCGACCGAGGGCACGGCGTGGCCGGGGAGCGAGCCGCCGCCGGCCGCCGACTGGGTGGCGACCACCTTCGCGCCCGGGAGGTCCTTGGCGATCGCCGTCGCACGCCGGCGAAGGGCGGCTCGTGGCGCGGCGAGCAGCCGCCATGTGGGGATCTCGTCGCGCCGTCCGGTCGCGTGGAGGCGGAGCACCGCCTCGAGCGCCGCCACCGTCATCTTGTCGACGCGGAGCGCGCGCGCCATCGGGTGGCGGCGCAGCTTCCCGACGAGGTCCCGCCTTCCGAGGAGGATGCCGGCCTGGGGCCCGCCGAGCAGCTTGTCGCCCGAGAAGCAGACGAGGTCCGCGCCGGCTCGGAGGGAGTCGACCGCGGATGGCTCGTCGGCTGCCTGCCCGCGCGCGCCCGAGAGGAGGCCGCTCCCGATGTCGTGCAGCAGGGGGACCTCGGCCCGCCGCGTCAGCGCGACCAGCGCGCCCACCGCCGGTGACTCGGAGAAGCCGACGACGCGGTAGTTGCTCGGGTGCACCTTCAGCAGGAGCCCGGTGCGGGGGCCGAGTGCCGCGCGGTAGTCCGAGAGCCTCGTGCGGTTCGTCGTTCCGACCTCGACCAGCCGCGCGCCCGAGGCCTTCATGATGTCGGGGAGCCGGAACTCGCCGCCGATCTCGATCAGCTCGCCGCGGGAGACGAGCACCTCCTTCCGCGACGCGAGCGCGGCGAGCGCGAGGAGGAGGGCGGCCGCGTTGTTGTTCACGACGAGCGCGTCCTCGGCGCCGGTGAGCGCCCGGAGCAAGCGCTCGGCTCGGTGGCCGCGGCTGCCGCGCCTTCCCGTCTCGCGATCGACCTCGAGGTCCGCGTAGCCGCGACCGGCCTTCGCGGCGGCGCGGGCCGCGACCTCGGGGAGGGGGGCGCGTCCGAGGTTCGTGTGCAGGACGACCCCGGTGGCGTTGACGACGTTCGACAGACCGAAGGACGCGCGCGCCGCAACGCTCAGCGCTCGCGACAGCAGCGATCCGTCGCTCGGGACGGTCGCGCCCTTCTCGACCCGCGCGCGCGCCTCGCCGAGCGCCTCCTGGAGCGCCTGCCGCACCAGGGCGCGGCCGAACCGCTCCGACGCGCGCCGGCCTGGCGCCGAGCGCAGGAGCGAGTCGACGGAGGGCAGTCGTCGCCGCGGATCGACCATGAAGGTCAGCCTATCGTGGCGAGGACTAGGTGCCGGCGGGCGCGTCGCTGAGGGGGAGCGGACCGGGGCGGGCCAGGTAGAAGCCCTGGCCGCACAGCACCCCGAGGTCCTGAAGCGCCGTGAGCTCTTCGTGGGTCTCGATGCCCTCGGCGCACATCGCGGAGCCGAACTCGCTCGCGAACGAGATGAGCGCCGCCGCCAGGGCGCGGCGGGCCCGGTCGTTGTGGATGCCGCGGGTCAGCGACATGTCGAGCTTGATGATGTCGGGGGACAGGCCGAGGATGTGACGAGGGCTGGCGAAGCCGGCGCCGGCATCGTCGACCGCGAGACGGAACCCACGGTCCCGGAGATGCTCGAGCGCGCGCACGAGCACGGCGTAGTCCTCGACCTGCGCGTGCTCGGTCACCTCGAGGACGATCCGCTCGCCCGGCGCGCCGTCGATCGCCTCGCGGAACGGTTCGGAGTCGGCGGTCTCCGGCGAGACGTTGACCGCGAGATACGCGTCGGGGGGGAGCTCGGGCAGACGCTCCAGCGCGAGGGTGATGGCCTTGACCTCCAGCTCGATGCCGAGGCCCAGGGAGGCCGCCTCGGCGAACCACGCCTCGGGCGGCCGCGGCTCGCCGACGTTGAAGCGGGCGAGCGCCTCCAGCCCGAGGACCCGCCCCGTCTTCAGCTCGACGACCGGCTGGAAGACCATCTTCAGGCCGCCGTTCGAGATGATCTTCTCGATGCGCTCGACACGAGAGCGTTCCTCCTCGGTCGACCGGTGATTCGTCTCGAGGTGCCCGGCGAGCTCGGAGAGAACGTCGGCGGTGACCTCGGCGGCGAGCGTCCCCATCCCGTGGAGCGATCGATGGATGGCCTCCAGGATCTCGCCGGGGGCCGAGCCCTTGACGAGGTATCCCACGGCTCCCGCGCGGATCATCTCGAGCACGGTGCGCCGGTCCTCGTAGGCCGAGAGGGCGAGGATCCGGGTGAAGGGCAGCCCGGCACGGATCTGGCGCGCCGCGTGGACGCCGCCGGCCCCCGGCATCTTCACGTCGATGAGGACCACGTCGGGCCGATGGGAGAACGCCAGGGCGATGGCCGTGTCGGTGTCCTGCGCTTGTGCGACCAGGTCGAGCGAGGGCTCGGACGAGATGAGGTCGGCGAGCGCCTCACGGACGGTGTCGTCGTCGTCGCAGATCAGAACCCGGATCCGGTTCACGCCCGCCCCCACCCCTGCACCGTTGGCCCCACTTCTACCGCAATGCGCGATACCCGCGCGTGTACCGGCTCGCGAACGGGAGGGCGCCCACCGGGTCCTACCTGGGAGTCTCCGCCGAAACGGACCACACCCGAACGGGCTAGTTCAAATTGACTATACGCCGGGGAATGCGGAGCACGCAAGGGTCACCCCTCGCCCTGCCCGTCGTCACTCGGAGCGGCGTCGCCGAGCTCCACGACCTCGCCCGGGGTCACCGGGACCCAGATCTCCACCGTGGTCCCGCTCCCGGGCTCGCTCGTGATGCGAAGCTTCCCCTGAACCATCGCCGCGCGTTCCTGCATGTCGAGCAGCCCGGCATGACGCGGGGAGGCCTCGTCGAGGTGGCGCTCATCGAAGCCGTCTCCGTCATCGGTGACACGCACCAAGACGCCCTGGTCCCGCCTCTCGAGCTCGACGTTGACCCTCCCGGCGCCCGAGTGCTTGCGCGCGTTCGTCAGGGCCTCCCGCGCGATGCGGTAGAGCACGGCGCGCGTGTCGGGCGGGGGCTCGCCGCTCATGCGGTCCTCGAGGCCGGTGGTCGCGCCGGTCTCCTCGGAGAGCTTCTCGAGCTCGGTCCTGAGCGTCGCGGCCAGGCCGTCGCGATCGAGCATCCTCGGGCGGAGCTGGAACATGAGGTTGCGCAAGCGCCGCACGGCCAGCTGGGTCGTCTCGTCGAGCCTGTCGAGCATGCGCAGGTGCTCTGGGTCCGCGGCCAGGCGGTGCCGCATCGCCTGGATCCGCATCCCCACGGCCGTCATCACCTGGATCGGGTCGTCGTGGATCTCCGAGGCGATCCGCTGGCGCTCCTCTTCCTGCGCGTGCATCGCGCGAACCATCAGCCGGCGACGTTCCGCGTCGACCTCGCGCAGACGCGCGAGGCTCCGCTCGAGCGAGCGCGTCCGCGCGGCGACCTTCCGCTCCAGCCCCTCGTTCATCCGGCTCAGGGAGGCGTTCGCCTCCCGGAAGCCTCGAAGCGCCATCTCGATCGGGCCGAGGATCTCCGCCAGGACGATGCCGGCAGCCTCGAAGACCCGAACGGGATCCGCCCCGTGGGTCTCGAAGACCTCCTCGAGGGCCTCCCGGTAGGCGACGGCGATGCCGAGGACGCCGGTCCCCGTCTCGAGGATGCTCCGGCCGGTCTCGTAGGCGAGGAGGAGGCCCTCCTCCTCGCTCCCCGACAGGTAGTTGCGGATCACGGCCGCGAGGCGGCGGCTGAGCTGGCTGCTCGACGTAGTGCTCATGAGGGCTCTCCGAAGACGGCGGCGAGGACGAGCGCGTCGTCGTTGCGCGAGCTGCCCGCGTGGAGGACGGCTTTCGCCGTGGCCTCGCCCGTCGCCTCCAGGGGGACCTCGCGGAGCGCCCGCGGCCGGATGCCGTCGGTCGCCATCAGCAGGGTGTCGCCGGCTCGAAGCTCGTGGGCGGACTCGAGCAGCCGTGGCAGCCGGTAGCCCACCACGCCGCCTCGCACGAGGAGCGAGCTCCGCTCCTCGTGCTCGCCGGGCCGCACGAGCACCCCTTCGACGTTGCCGACACCGAGCCAGTGGAGCCGGCTCGACTGCTCCTCGATCGAGGCCACGCTCACGACGGCGCCCCGGGACTTCCGCAGCCGCTCGTGGCACCGCTCGATGAGCGCCACGGGTTCCTCCTGTGGCTGGGCGCTCAGAACGGCGACGGCCTCCTCGGCGGCCTCGGCCGCCTCGGGACCGTGGCCCAGGCCGTCGATCACCGCGACGAGAGCGCCCCCGGCGAACGGCGCGACGACGTGGCGGTCGCCCGAGATGCTCGAGCCGCCGAGGCCGCGCGCCGCTACCCCCCAGTCCGTCAGGACGGTTCCGACACCCATTTGGTCACCTTGATCGTGGTCCCTTCTCCGACGGTTGAGGAGATCTCGAACTCGTCCATGAGCCGCCTGGCGCCCGGCAGGCCGAGGCCCAGGCTCCGGCTCGTCGAGTAGCCGTCCTCGAGGGCCCGCTCGACGTCGGGGATGCCGGGCCCCTCGTCGGTCGCGACGATGACGATGCCCCGCCGGCCGTTGCCGGTGGCCGCCGCGAACTCCATCTCCCCGCGCTCGGCGTACTGGACGATGTTGCGGGCGAGCTCGGAGATCGCCGTGGCGATCACGGTCAGCTCGCTGCCCTCGAACCCCGTCCGCTCGGCCAGCTCGCGCCCGTGCTGGCGTGCGGCGACGATGTCGTGCTCGGTTCGGATGGGGAGCCGCGTCGCCGTCGTCACACGTGTCCGTTCAGGTGGGAGGCGCCCAGCATGTTGACCGCCTCGCCGAGATCGAGGGCGGTGCGGACGCCCTCGAGTGTCAGGCCCAGCTGCACCATCGAGAAGGCGACGTCGGGCTGGATGCCGACGATGATGGTTTCTGCTCCCCGGAGCTTGTTCACGCGCGTGATCTCGAGGAGCGTGCGGATGGTGAAGGAGTCCATCACGTCCATGGCAGTGACGTCGACGACGACGCCGGACGAGCGCTCCAGCCCGACACGCGTCGCGAGGTCGGCCTCGAGGCGCGCGAGGTCGCCGTCGCTTACCGCCGACTGCACCGAGGCGATGAGGATGCCGCCCTGCTTGAGGATGGGGATGGCCACGTCAGCCTCTCACGGCTCGATCGGGGCGAGTTGCAGACCGATGTGCGCCCGGCCCGCCTCAAGCCCCTTCTGCAGGTCGCCCTCCGTGTCGAGCCGCGACAGGTCGACCCCGATGCGCACCAGCGTCTGCGCCACCTCGGCCGACACCCCGGTGACGACGGCTCTCGCGCCGAGGAGCCGCGCGGCCTCGACCGCCTGGACGAGATGGTTCGCCACCATCGAGTCGACGGTGGGAACGCCCGTGATGTCGATCACGACGACGCGGGCCCGCTTCTGGTGGATCGCCTTCAGCAGCTGGTCGGTCATCTGCCGCGCGCGGTGCGAGTCGACCACCCCGACCATCGGAAGGAGCAGCAGCTCGTCGTTGATCTGCAGGACCGGCGTGCTCAGCTCGCGGATGGCCTGCTGCTGCTGGGAGATGATGCGCTCCTTCACCCGCAGGTACTCCTCGCCGATGATCGTGAGCGCGGCGTCGAAGAACCGGTTCATCCCCGACAGCACCATGACGAGACGCTCGGGATCGTCGCGATAGCCGTCGAACAGGTGCTTGGTCGCCAGCGGACGCACCTCGTCGACGGCGCGGAACCACGCGGCGAACGAGAGGCCGGTCTCCGCGTACACGGCGCCCTGGGTCCGCAGGTTCTCGATGTAGGGGCCCCAGTCGCCCTCCTCGATCGCCTTCTGCATGAGCTCGCGTGAGACCTGCCGCTGGGTCAAGACCTGCTCTTCGGGCATCGACTCGATCAGCGGTCCGAGCTCGGGATCGACCCGCAGGCCCGCGGTCGCGGCGTCGGAGATCTCGTCGTAGTGGACGTCGTAGACCTTCCAGAAGTCCCGAAGGGCCTCCTGCTCCTCGGGCTTCAGCTGTTCGAGCCCGAGGACGCCGTCCTTCTGTGGGGAAGAACCACTCATGTTCACCCTCCCTGCTCTCGCTCGCGATCGTCGCGCCCCTGGGTCAAGGGTGCGCAAAGACCCGAGAGGGGCGCTCGGGTGAATCACCGGGGTGGGAAACGGACCCGTTCCCCGGACGGGCTAGTTATTAGGAACTATGCCCCTAGTTCTGCTTCGGGGCAAGACCCACAAGCTTCGTGGGCC
>DASWKG010000058.1:0-28666 GCA_036396755.1 Actinomycetota bacterium | reverse complement strand
CAGGCCTGGCGGCGGCTCGCCGGCGAGGGCATCTTCTGCGAGATGGCGTCGGGCGCCTCGGTGGCGGGATTGTTGAAGGTCTCGGCGGCCGGCGGGCTGGAGGCCGGGTCGACGGCCGTCTGCGTGCTGACCGGCCACGGCCTCAAGGACCCCGAGTGGGCCATCGCCTCCGCGCGGCCGCCGACGCTGGTCCCCGCCGACGCCGCGGCCGTCGCTTCGGAGCTGGGCCTCTGATGCGGCTCACGGTCCGGGCTCCGGCGACGGCGGCCAACCTCGGCCCGGGCTTCGATGCGCTCGCGCTCGGGCTCGGCCTCTGGAACGAGGTGGTCCTCGACACGCGGGACGAGCCGGCGGTCGTGGTCGAGGGTGAGGGGGCCGGCGAGCTTCCGGAGGACGCGTCGAACATGGTCTTCCGGGCGATCGCCTATCTCGCGCGGGAGGCCGGCGGGTCGCTCCCGCCATTCGCGCTCCGCTGCGTGAACCGCATCCCGCTGGCGCGGGGCCTCGGGTCGTCGGCGGCCGCGGTCGTCTCGGGCCTCCTGCTCGCCGACCGGGTGCTCGGGGCCGACCTGTCGCCCGACCGCCTCCTCGAGGTGGCGGTCGACATCGAGGGGCACCCCGACAACGTGGCGGCCTGCCTTCGCGGCGGGCTCGTGATCGCCTACCTGTCGCGCGCCGGGTGGCGCGCGGAGCGGCTGGAGCCGAACGACGGCCTGCGGCCCATCGTCCTCGTGCCGGAGGAGGAGCGGATGGCGACCGACGACGCCCGCCGGGTGCTCCCCGTCGACGTGCCGCTCCGGGACGCCGCCTTCAACCTGGGCCGCGCGGCGCTGGCCGTGATCGCGCTCACCGAGCGCCCGAACCTCCTCGGCGAGGCGCTCGAGGACCGGCTGCACCAACCGCGCCGCCTCCCGCTGGTGCCCGGCGCCCGGGCTCTGTTCCAGCACCTCCGCGAGGCGGGCGTCCCGGTGTGTCTCTCGGGATCTGGCCCCACCCTGCTGGCCTTCGTCGGGCCGGGCCTGCCCACGGTCCCGGATCCCGGGCCGGGGTGGCGCACGCTTCGGCCCAGCTTCGCGCTCGAGGGGGCGTCGATCCGCGGCGGATGATTGAGAAGAGAGAGGATCGACCCTACGATGGACGAGCAGATGGACCCTGATCCCGGCGGCTCCTCCCAGGACGTCGCGCCCCCCGGTCACACGGCGCCGGCCGGCGCCTCGCACGGGACCCCGCCGCCGGAGAGCGGCCCCGTCGTCGTCTCGGACCTTCCCAGCAAGGTGCTCGCCACGAAAGAGGGCGAGACCTTCATGTACTCGGACATGGACGGCGACCTCGACGACCGCAACGAGATCGGCGTCGGCCTGTACCACCGCGACACCCGCTACCTCTCGCACCTCCGGCTCACCGTCTGGGGGCGCAAGCCCGTCCTGCTGTCGTCGTCGGCCGAGCGCGCGTTCGTCTCGTACGTCGACATGACGAATCCCGACCTCTACGACGGCGACCGGCTCGTCATCCGGCAGCAGACCCTGAACGTCCGGCGCATCCGGGCGGTCGGCGACGGGCGCCTGTTCGAGCGGATCCGCATCAAGAACTACAGCGACGAGGAGGTCGAGGTGGAGCTCGGCCTGTCGTTCGGCGCCGACTTCGCCGACGTGTTCGAGGTGCGCGGGCTCGTTCGCGAGCGGCGTGGGCACTTCAGCCCGCCCACCACCGCGAGGCGACAGGCGGAGTTCTCCTACCTCGGCATCGACGAGGTTCGGCGCCGGACGCGGATCCGGTTCTCGACACGGCCCGAGCGGCTCGAGGTGCGGGGCGACCTCGTCGACGCCGTCTTCGTGGTGAAGGTGCCGCGGCAGCAGACGGCGACGATCGGCTTCGAGGTGGAGCCACGGCTCGATGGCGCCGAGGCGGGACGCGCCGACCTCGACACGACGCTCAACCGCCTCCGCCGCTCCTACGAGGAGTGGGAGCGCGAGAGCACCCGCATCCGGACCGACAACGCGCTCTTCGACCAGGTCCTCGAGCAGGGCCTCCGCGACCTTCGCGCGCTCTACACCCAGACCGACGAGGGCGCCATCCTCGCCGCCGGCATCCCCTGGTACGTGGCGCCGTTCGGCCGCGACACGCTCATCACGAGCCACCAGCTCCTGATGGTGAACCCGCGGCCCGCCCGCGACAGCCTGCGGCTCCTCGCGAGGCTGCAGGGGACGACCGTCGATCCGTGGCGAGACGAGGAGCCCGGTAAGATCCTCCACGAGATCCGCCGCGGCGAGCTCGCAGGCGCCGGCGAGATCCCGCACACCCCGTACTACGGCTCGGTCGACGCGACGCCCTGGTTCCTGATCCTGCTCGCGCAGTACTTCCGGTGGACGGCGGACCTCGAGTTCGTGAAGGAGCTGCTTCCGGCCGCCGAGGCAGCGCTGCGCTGGATCGACGAGTTCGGCGACATGGACGGCGACGGGTTCGTCGAGTACCAGACGAAGTCCCCGCGCGGGCTCCGGAACCAGGGGTGGAAGGACTCCGGGGAGGCGA
The DNA here is from genome assembly GCA_036396755.1 of Actinomycetota bacterium. GTDB lineage: Bacteria > Actinomycetota > UBA4738 > UBA4738 > CALAEC01 > DASWKG01. The sequence goes on along the minus strand of DASWKG010000058.1, from coordinate 26,137 downwards.
TCGTGCACCGCGACGGGATGCTCGCCGAGCCACCCATCGCACTCTCCGAGGTGCAGGCCTACGTGTTCCTCGCCAAGAGCCGCATGGCCGACGTCTACACCGCGCTCGGCGACTACGCGCGCGCTGTTGAGCTGCGCGACCAGGCGACCGTGCTGAAGAAGCGGTTCAACGACGCGTTCTGGATGGAGGAGGAAGGGTTCTTCGCCGGCGCGCTCGACCGCGACAAGCGCCAGGTGAAGACCGTGATGTCGAACCCCGGTCACGGGCTCTACTGCGACGCCATCGAGACCGCGCGGGCCGAAGCGGTGACGCAGCGCCTGTTCCAGCCCGACATGTTCTCGGGGTGGGGGATCCGCACGATGAGCAAGAACGAGGGGCCGTACAACCCGATGAGCTACCACAACGGGTCGGTGTGGCCCCACGACAACGCCCTGATCGCCGCCGGGCTGAAGCGCTACGGCTTCATCGAGGCGACGAACCGGGTCGCGACCGCGATGTTCGACACCGCCGTGAACATGGACTACATGCGCCTGCCCGAGCTCTTCTGCGGCTTCATCCGCCGCTCGCGGACCCGCCCGGTGCAGTACCCGGTGGCCTGCTCGCCGCAGGCCTGGGCCGCCGGCGCCCCCTTCCTCCTGCTCCAGGCGCTCCTCGGCCTCTCCGCCCGGGCCAACGAGAACCTCCTGACGATCAACAAGCCCTACCTCCCTAAGTGGCTCAACGAGGTCGAGCTGCGAGGCCTTCGCGTCGGCCAGAGCACGCTGTCCCTCGTCTTCCGCCGCGAGCGCGACACGACGGCCTTCTCCCTCCTTTCCAAAGAGGGCGACGTGCGCGTGGTGATGGAGGAGTAGCCGGATCTCCGATTGCGATGGGGCTACATCACAACTATAGTAGCTACATGAACGTGGGAGTGCGCGACCTCAAGAATGCTCTGAGCCGGTACCTCCGCAGGGTGAAGAACGGGGAGACGCTCGTGGTGACCGAGCGGGGCCGGCCCGTGGCCAGGATCATCCCGGCGGGGGTTCCCGAGCCCATCGTTCGCATGCTGGCCGAAGGTCGCGCCTCCTGGTCGGGGAAGCCATTCGTTCCGCCTCCCAAGCGCATCCGCCCGCGCCCTGGGCCCCCCATCTCCCGGTACGTGAGCGAGGACCGGGACTGACCCTCTATCTGGATACGAGCGCCTTCGTGAAGGCGTTCTTGGACGAAGAGGGCAGCGATGTGGTGCAGCAACTCTTGTTGGAGGATGCCCCTGCCGCCAGCTCACGCATCGCTCACGTCGAGTGTCAAGCCGCGTTCGCTCGGACCGCACGGGAGAGGCGCATCTCGCGCGCTCAGCTTGGTGTGGTTCGCAGGGCCTTCGAGGAGCGTTGGGGCGATCTCATCGTCATCGAGCTGGGAGCCGATCTCGCGGGAGCGGCGGGTCGCTTGGTGCATGACCAACCCCTCCGCGCGGCGGATGCGATCCATCTCGCATCCGCCGTCTCGCTTGCGGCCGGCGTGCCTGACGATACGGGGTTCGCGTGTTGGGATGGTCGGTTGTGGACAGCGGCAGCTCGTCACGGCTTTCGGATGATCCCGGCCGCCCTTCCTCGCCGCGCCTAGTCGACGCAGGGGCCGGTGTCGGTCTCGGCGGTTCGGTCGATCGCTTGTTCGATGCTCGGTTGCACTTCGGTTGAGGTGAGCGCGTAGCCGACGTCGTCTTGCGTGGTGGAGGCGGCGAACACGACCCCGGCCACGTCGCCCTCGATCGTGACGAAGGGGCCGCCGGAGTTGCCGGGGCGGACCTTCGCCTGCAGCTCGTAGACCTCGCGCTCGACCGTTCGCTTCCCGTAGATGTCACGGCCGACGGCGAGCAGCACCCGCCGGACGGCCGCCGGTCCCACGGTGAGCGGCCCGCCGCCCGGATAGCCGAGCACGGCGCCGTCGTCGCCTCGGCCGAGGTCGTCGGGCGCGAGGTCGAGAGGACCTTCCAGCGTGCCCTCGACGTGCAGGACCGCGAGGTCGAGGTCGGAGTCGAACAGGACCGTGGTCGCGGGGAACGAGCCGCCGCCCTGCTCCTGCACCTCGGGGTCCGACACGCCCGCGACCACGTGGGCGTTCGTCACGACGTAGCCGTCGGCCACGATGAACCCGCTCCCTTCCTGGATGCGGTCGCAGGCCTGCCCCACGATCTTCAGCGTGCTCTGGTCGGCCGCGTCGAAGGCCCGGCCCACCTCGCCGCGGGTCGGTCCCTTGACCGGGCCGGCCGGCGCCGGGGGCAGGCCCGCGAACACCTCGGGGAACCCGAAGCGATCGAGGAAGCCCCGGACCTGGGCCAGGATCGAGGGCGGACGAGGCAGCACGTCGTCGAGGACGCGGACGATCGCCGAGCCGCGGATCTGCTGCGCGAGCGGGGCGAACGGCCCCTGCACGAGGTTGAACGAGATGAACCACACGGCGAGCAAGGTCGCGACGAGCGCAACCCCGGACCCCGCCCAGGCGTCGAGCACACCGAGGCCGCTGCGGCGCGCGACCGCCCAGACCCGCGTGCCCACCGCCCAGCCGATCGCGTCGCCGATCGCGGCCAGGGCCAGGAAGGTCACGAGCGCGACCGTGGCCTGCGCGACCGGGCTGTCGACGAGGCCCGCCGTGCGGGGGGCGAGCAGCGCGCCGGCGAGCAGCCCGAGCAGCAATCCGCTGTAGACGATGACCTGCAGGACCGCCCCGCGACGGAAACCCGTCACGAGCGAGAGCACGAGGAGGGCGACCAGCGCCCAGTCGAGCAGGTTCACGGCGCGCTCATCCTGCCACGCGGGGCCGCCCGAGCCCGGAAGGTGACCGAGCTTTCCTCCCGCTACACTAGGGACACCGTGCTCACCCCTCCCTTCGGTTCGCGCCGTCGCGCGCGCACCTCCACGTGAGAGTCCTTGCCCTCGTCGACGGCGAGCACTATCCGCCCACGACCACATGGGGGCTGGCCTCCGCGCGCGCCGACGGCCACGAGGTCGTCGCGTGCCTGTTCGTCGGGGGCACCGAGAAGGTGCGAGCGGGCGGCCCGCCCGACCTCGGGGAGGTTCCCGTGATCCCGGCGGGGAACGATCCGGCGGGGGCCCTGACCGCGGCGATCCGCGAGCACGCGCCCGAAGCCGTCCTCGACCTCTCCGACGAGCCCGTGCTGGGCTACCGCGAGCGGATGCTGCTGGCCGCAGTCTCGCTGGTGGCCGGCGTCCCCTACCTGGGCTCCGACTTCCGACTCGAGCCCGCGATCAGCGGCCCGCCGCTCGCCGCGCCGGCGCTCGCCGTGATCGGCACCGGCAAGCGAACGGGGAAGACCGCGATCGCCGGAGAGGCCGCTCGAGCCGCTGCCGAGGCCGGCCTGCGGCCCGTGATCGTGGCGATGGGGCGCGGCGGCCCCCCCGCGCCGCAGGTCGCCGCTGCCGGCTCCGTGACGGTCGACACCCTGACCGATCTGGCCGCCGAGGGGCTGCATGCGGCCAGCGACTACCTGGAGGACGCCATCACCACCGGGCTGACGACGGTGGGCGCCCGGCGATGCGGCGGGGGCCTGGCCGGCCGCCCCTTCGTCTCCAACGTGCGGCAGGCGGCGGAGCTCGCGGTGGGATCGGGCGCGGGATTGGTACTCTTGGAGGGGAGCGGATCGGCGCTGCCGCCCGTTCCGTGGGATGCCGGGGTGCTGGTGTGCCCCGCGTCGGCTCCGCCCGAGTACTTGGGCGGCTACCTGGGCCCGTACCGCCTGTTGCTTTCGGACCTGGTGGTCTTTACAATGGGACGGAGCCCCGATGGTGGGCCCGAGAACCTCGCTGCGCTCAGATCCCAGGTAACCCGGCTCCGTCCGGACGCGCGCATCGTGGTGACCGATTTCGTGCCAACCCCACTCGAGGACGTCAAGGGGAAAAAGGTGCTCTTCGCAACCACTGCTTCTTCCGCTGCCGGGCCCGGCCTGGTCTCGGCGCTGGAGTCGAACCACGGGTGTGAGGTCGTCGCGGTCACGCACCGTCTCTCCGACCGCGCGGGGCTCGCGGCCGAGATCGACGCGGCGCCCGCCTTCGAGGTGCTCCTGACGGAGCTGAAGGCGGCGGCGATCGACGTCGCGGCCGAGCGGGCGCGCGAGCGAGGTGCCACGGTCGTCTTCGCCGACAACCGCCCCGAGACGATCGACGGCGACGGCGACGCCCGGGATCTGCTGCTCGACGCCGCGAAGCTCGCGGTGGAGCGCGGCGCAGAGAGAACGAGGACCGAGTGAGGAAGAACAAGACCCCCAACATCATCATCATCGACCGCGAGCCGGGCTTCCCGTACTCGAAGGGGCTCATGGCCAACCGCATGATGGTCACCGGCCTGTCGCCGCTCCGCTCCTACCAGGTGGCCGAGCGCATCGAGGACACGCTGCTCGAGCGCGCGCGGTCCTCCATCAGCTCGGACGAGCTCTCCGGCATCGCCGTCGAGGTGCTCGCCGACGTCGCCGGCGAGCGCTACGCGAAGAACTACCTGCGCTGGCGCACCGTCGAGCAGCTGGACGTGCCGATGGTCATCCTCATCGGCGGCGCGACCGGGGTCGGGAAGTCGACGATCGCCACGCAGATGGCCGCGCGTCTCGGCATCGTGCGCGTGGTGCCGACCGACGCGATCCGCGAGGTCATGCGCGCCCTCTTCTCTCACGAGCTGATGCCCACGCTGTACACCTCGTCGTTCGAGGCCGGAGCCGTCCTGCGCGAGCCTCCGTCCCGCCCCGCCGACAAGACCGTCGTCGGGTTCCGCGAGCAGACCGCGGCCGTCGCCGTCGGCGTGCGAGGGCTGATCGAGCGATCGGCGGTCGAGGGCATGAGCACCGTCATCGAGGGAGCGCACCTCGTGCCGGGGTTCCTCGAGGCCTCCCCGTTCGCCGACCGCGCGCTCATCGTCCCGATGGTCGTCACCGTTGAGGACGAGGTCGTGCACCGCAACCACTTCGTCGCGCGCTCGTCCGACTCGTCGGCCCGGCCGTTCAACCGCTATCTCGATGGTTTCGAGGAGATCCGAAAGGTGCAGAAGTACATCAAGAGCCAGGCGCTATCCCACGACTGGCCCGTGATCCCGAACTACAACCTGGACCAGGCGCTGTCCTCCGCGATCGACCTCGTCGTCGACCGAGCCACGGAGCGGGCTGCCGCCGGCGCCGGGACACCACCCGTGCTCGAGCTCGAAGGAGGGAAAACCGGATGAGGCTCTTCCTGGACACCGGGAACATCGAGGAGATCCGCGAGGTTAATAGGTGGGGCGTCCTGAAGGGCGTGACCACCAACCCCTCGCTGATCTTCAAGGAAGGTCTCGATCCCGAGCAGGTGTGGAAGGAGATCCTGACCGAGGTCGACGGCGACGTGTCGCTCGAGACCACCGAGCCCGAAGCCGACGCGATGCTCGAGGAGGGCCGCTACCTCGCCTCCCTCGGCCCGAACGCGATCGTGAAGGTCCCGATGACCGCAGCCGGGCTCAGCGCGGGGCGGAGGCTGACCGACGAGGGCATCAGGATCAACGTGACGCTGGTGTTCTCGCCGGCGCAGGCGATCCTGGCCGCCGAGATCGGTGCGTACATCGTCTCGCCGTTCCTCGGACGCATCGACGACGCGGCCGCCGACGGCATGCACGCCCTTCGGCAGATCTGCGCGATCTACGACCGCCAGGGCTACGACACCGAGGTGCTCGCGGCGTCGCTGCGGCACCCGATGCACGTCGTGGAGTCGGCGCTCGCGGGGGCCGACATCGCGACGCTGCCGTACGACGTCTTCACCAAGCTGGTGAAGCACCCATTGACCGACACCGGCCTGGAGCGTTTCCAGGCCGACTGGAACGAGCTGAAGAAGAAGCTTGGTCAGGAAGGAAGGTGACATGGAGTCCCGGACGACGGACAGAACGGCCCTCGAGGGGAAGGTCCTGCCGGAGCTGAAGCAGATCGCCCAGACCCTCGGGGTTTCGGGCGTGCAGCGCCTCAAGAAGGCCGAGGTCATCGACGCGATCGTCGAGGCCAGCAACGGCGGAGTCGCGAAGGCTGCGGCGCCGGAGCGCACCGAGCGGGCGGCCGAGCCGCGGACCGAGGAGCGGAGCGAGCCGCCGGGTGGCGCGCCCGAGCAGCGGCCGGCGGGTGGCGACACCGAGCGGCGACCGCGCGATGACGGGCGGACCGACCCCGGGCCGCGCCGCGACGGCGGACAGCAGGGGTTCCAGCAGCGTGGCGGGCCCCGCGACGGAGGCCGTGACGGGCGCGGAGGCGGAGGCGGCGGTCGACGCGACCGGGGCCGCCGGCGAGGGCGCGACCGCGGCGACCGCGGCGAGCGCGACCGGAACGACTTCGAGCGCGGGCCGCGCCGCGAGGAGCGTGAGGAGGACCTCACCGACGCACCGGTTCGCTCCGGCATCCTCGACGTGCTGCCCGAGGGATACGGCTTCCTGCGCACCGACGGGTACCTGCCGGGCCAGGACGACGTCTACGCCTCGCTCTCGCAGGTCCGCAGGTTCGCCCTCCGCAAGGGTGACGAGGTCACCGGCGCGATCCGGCAGCCCAAGGACAGCGAGAAGTACCCGGCGCTGCTGCGGATCGACACGGTCAACGGGCTCGAGCCCGACGAGGCGCGCCAGCGGCGGAACTTCGAGAAGCTGACCCCGCTGTTCCCGCACGAGCGGTTCCGCCTCGAGAACGGCCCGACCACCGTGACCGAGCGGATCATCGACCTGGTCGCCCCCATCGGGAAGGGGCAGCGCGGGATGGTCGTGTCGCCCCCGAAGGCCGGCAAGACCACGGTGCTGAAGAGCATCGCCAACGGCATCATCAACTCGAGCCCCGAGACGCACGTCATGGTGCTGCTCGTCGACGAGCGGCCCGAGGAGGTCACCGACTGGCAGCGCACGGTCGAGGCGGCCGAGGTCGTGTACTCGACCTTCGACAAGCCGGCCGACCAGCACATCCAGGTGACCGAGCTGGTCCTCGAGCGGGCCAAGCGGCTCGTCGAGGCGGGCAAGGACGTGGCGATCCTGCTCGACTCCGTGACGCGGCTCGCCAGGGCGTACAACCTGGCGGCCCCGGCGTCGGGGAAGATCCTGTCGGGTGGCGTCGACTCCACGGCGCTCTATCCGCCGAAGCGGTTCTTCGGCGCGGCGCGGAACATCGAGGAGGGCGGCTCGCTGACGATCATCGCCAGCGCGCTCGTCGAGACCGGGTCCCGCATGGACGAGGTCATCTTCGAGGAGTTCAAGGGCACCGGGAACATGGAGCTCCGGCTCGATCGCGCCCTGTCCGAGAAGCGGATCTTCCCGGCGATCAACATCGAGGCCAGCGGCACCCGCAAGGAAGAGCTGCTGATGCCGGCCGAGGAGCTCGCGCTCGTCTGGCGGCTCCGCCGGGTGCTCCACGCGCTCGAGGGCGGAGCTTCGCTGGAGATGCTCATCGACAAGATCCGCTCGACCAAGTCGAACGAGCAGTTCCTCTTGGAGATCTCCAAGGCACCGGTGGGAGGCTGATCCGTGGCCGGCTGGGGAGACGATCCGGTCCGCGAGGAGCTGATCGCGGCGATCGACGACGGCTGGAAGCCGGTGGGCCTGCGCGAGGAGCGGGCCGACGGCAACAGCTACGACGTGGTGACCGTCGAGAAGGACGGCGAGCGGAAGGAGTTCCGGAGCGACCACCTCCACTTCCACCGCTACGTGGAGGGGCTGATGGACGACTTCGGGCTGACCTACTCGTGACACGGTCGCGTATGCTGGAGGAGAACGAAGGAGAGACATGAGAGCCGACATCCATCCCGACTACGTCGAGGCGACCGTCCGGTGCTCCTGCGGGAACACCTTCACGACGCGGGCCACGACCGCCGACATCCACGTCGAGATCTGCTCGAACTGCCACCCGTTCTACACGGGCAAGCAGAAGCTCGTCGACACCGGCGGCCGCGTCGAGCGCTTCCGCCGCCGCTACGCCCAGAAGTAGCCGTCGGCGTCCCTAGAGCGCCGCGAGAAGCTCGGCCTCCGTGCGGGATAGCGTCGTCGTCTTCTCCGCGCCGGCTCAGATTGGCCGGTCACTCCAGGAGACCCCGAAGGGCGCGGACCCTCGCCCTGGCACGCTCGAAGTCCTTCGCGACGTCGTGGAACTGGTTGTCGGCCAGTCGGCGAGCGCGTTCCATCGCGGTATCGATCTGCTCGAGGAATATGAAGACGAGGTCGAATGGGGCCCCACAGACGTCGGAGAAGTGCTCCCCGAGCATCTCCTCCTTGACGTCCTCAACGAACTTCGTGTTCTGCTTCACCTTCTCCTTGGTCATGCCATCACCCTGCTCCTGTTTCCTGATCATCTTGTCGAGCTTGTTCTCCATCACGTCGAGGTCGGTGAAGACTCCCTCGGGGGCGCCGGATCCCTCCAGCATTGACCGAAGGGCGCGGACCCTCGCCCTGGCACGCTCGAAGTCCTTCGCGACGTCGTGGAACTGGTTGTCGGCCAGTCGGCGAGCGCGTTCCATCGAGGTATCGATCTGCTCGAGGAATATGAAGACGAGGTCGAACGGGGCCCCGAAGACGTCGGGGAAGTGCTCCCCCAGCATGTCCTTCTTGACGCCCTCCACGAACTTCGTGTTCTGCTTCACCTTCTCCTTCGTCATGCCGCCGCCGCGCTGCTGCTGCTCGACCATCTTGTCGAGCTTGTTCTCCATGATGTCGAGGTCGGTGAGGGCCCCCTCGGGTATGCACGGCCCGATCGTGGTGGGCTCGGAGGCCTGGGCGATGTTTGTGTTCCTTCCGGCCGCCTGGACGATGTTCTCGATCGTCCCGGTCGCGTCGGGAGCCACCGTCACGACGACCTGGAAGAACGCGGTGGAGCCGGGGGGCATGTCACCCGCCTCGCATTCCACGGTCGGGAGACCGTCACTGTTGCAGCCCGCGGCCGCTACGAAGGTGACCTTGTCGGGGAGCATGTCGACCACGAGGACGTCCTCGGCCGTCTCGGTGCCGACGTTGCGCACCGTGATCGTGTAAGTGAGCTCGGCGCCCTGCTCCACGGGATCCTCGGAGTCGGTCTTCTCGATCTCCAGGACCGTCTCGACCACGCTCGTCTCGAGCTCGAAGTGGTTGTTCGAGGGATCGGGGTCGTTGTCGGGGAACACGGTGCAGAAGTTGTTCAGCGAACCGTCGGAGGGCAGCTGCGTCACGGTGCCCACGACCGTCATCGTGATCGTTCCGGGCGGCATCGAGCCGATCGGGCACCGCGCGAACTGGCCGTCGTGGAAGCAGTCGCTCCCCACGCTGTCCATCGCCGAGACGAAGTCGACCTCGGGGGGCAGGAAGTCGAGGCCCTCCACCCCCGTCACCGTCTCGGGCCCGGGGTTCACGATCGTGATCGTGTACGTGATGGTCTGGCCGACCCCGACCGGGTCGGGGTCGGCCACCTTCGAGATCGAGAGGTCGGGCACCGCGGTGGCCGCGAGGGCCGGTGCGGCAGGGGAGAGGAAGCTCGCTGCGAGCGGGAGGATCACGGACGCGATCCGGTAGCGTTTGTGCATCGGCAACCCCCTGTCCGGTTGCTCAGAGGATGGCCCACCAGTCCGGCGGTGCCAATAGCCCAGAATGGCCATGTTCCGCGTTTCCTCGATCCGGGCGAAACGAGTGGCGGACCAGTCACCCGGGGGCCCCAACGCCTCGAAATTGCTATTCCCTCGAGCAAAGAGCAGGATGATGATCGCTCTGTCTCCGAATCGAGGGGAGGGCCCCATCATGGCCGGCCGCCTCGCGACGATGCTCGTCGCGTCCACGCTCCTTCTGACCGCCCCCGCTGCTCCCGCAACCCCGCCCGGCGACAACGGGATGATCGCGTTCACCAGCACCCGCGACGCCCCGGCCACGTTCGGTTTCGAGGTGTACGTGATGGCGCCGGACGGTTCCGGGGAGACCCGGATGACCATGGCGGCGGGGTCCTACCTTCCGAACTGGTCGCCCGACGGGTCCATGATCGCCTTCGCCACCGACCGCGACGGCGACTCCGAGATCTACACGATGGGCTCCGACGGCTCGGGCCAGGCGGCCGTGGCCCCGGACCCGGCCGCGGACTTCGGGCCGGCCTGGTCGCCCGACGGCTCCATGATCGCGTTCTACAGCGACCGCGACGGCGACTTCGACATCTATGTGATGGCCGCCGACGGGACCGGGACGCCCACCCAGCTCACGAACGTCGCCGGCTTCGACGGCTTTCCCGCCTGGGCGCCGGACGGGTCGGCCATCGCCTTCCAGACCGACCGCGACGGCAACAACGAGATCTACTCGATGGCCCCCGACGGCACGGGGCAGGTGAACCTCACCAGTGACCCCGGCACCGACCTCCTGCCCGACTGGGCCCCGGACGGCTCGAAGATCGCCTTCGCCACCAACCGCGACGGCAACAACGAGATCTACGAGATGGCCCCGGACGGCTCCTCGCCGGTCAACCTGACGAGCAACGCGGCCTCCGACCTCGACCCGGCGTACTCCCCGGACGGGACGATGATCGCCTTCGACCGGGAGCTCATCTCGGAGGTCAACCGGGAGATCTTCTCCATGATGGCCGACGGGTCGGCGCAGACGCAGCTCACGGCGAACCCCGTGGCGCTCAACATCGAGGCCAACTGGCAGCCGCTGGGCGGCGAGCCACCACCACCACCGCCACCGCCGCCGGGCGGATGCACCATCACCGGGACCTCGGGCGAGGACGTGCTGGTGGGCACCGAGGACGACGACTTCATCTGCGGCCTCGCTGGGGACGACGTCCTGCGGGGCCTGGGCGGCGACGACGTCCTGCGAGGCGACGCCGGAGGCGATCGCCTGATCGGCGGGTCCGGCGACGACCGGATCTTGGGGGGCGCCGGAAACGATGTCGGCCTCGGCAACGACGGCGACGACTCCCTGATCGGCGGTAGGGGGAAGGACAAGCTGATCGGCGCGAAGGGGAAGGACACCTTCCGCGGCGACCCCGGCAACGACACCCTCCGGTCTCGGGACGGCACCCCGAAGGAGAGGGTGGCGGGCGGCCCGGGCAAGGACGTGTGCTTCTCCGACCCCGACGACGACCTCAGCTCCTGCGAGGGCTGACGGCGCAGGCGGCCGGGGCCGGCGTAGCCGCGCCGATCAGCGCTCGCAGCGTCGCATAGCTCGCGTTGCTCACGGCGACCCCCCGCGGTCTCGGGCTCTCCCCGCTCGGTCGGATCGGGCGGATGCGGAGGGCGCGTGCCCGTACAATGACGCCATGAGCAAGAAGCAGCACTTCTACGGCGGGCAGGCGGTCATCGAGGGCGTCATGATGCGCGGGGCCGACGTCTGGGCGATCGCGGTGCGGAAGCCCGACGGCGAGATCCACCGCGAGTCGCACGAGATCGACTCCATCGCCAAGCGCGTGGCGATCTTCCGCAAGCCGTTCCTGCGAGGCATCATCGCGCTTGGGCAGGCCCTCGCGATCGGCGTGAAAGCGCTCACCGTCTCGGCGAACCACTCGGTCGAGGAGGAGGAGAAGCTCTCCTCGAAACAGATGGCGCTCTCGATGACGCTCGCGTTCGTCTTCTTCATCGCGGTGTTCGTCGTGGGCCCGACGGTGCTGTTCCGGTTCGCGCAGGACCGCATCGACACGAGCGGCATCCTGCTGAACGCGGCCGAGGGGGTTTTCCGTGTGCTGCTCTTCCTCGGCTACCTCTTCCTGATCGGGCGCATGAAGGACATCCGCCGCGTCTTCCAGTACCACGGCGCCGAGCACAAGACGATCGCCGCGTACGAGCACGACGAGCCGCTCGTCCCCGAGGCGGTCGACAAGTACTCCACGCTGCACGTTCGCTGCGGCACGAACTTCCTGCTCATCGTGATGATCCTGACCATCTTCATCTTCGCGATGTTCGGCACGCCGGGGATCTGGTGGCGGATCGGGTCGCGCATCCTCGCGATCCCGCTGATCGCCGGGCTTGCGTTCGAGGCGCTGCGCCTGGGTGCGCGGTTCCCCAACTCTCTGGTCATCCGCGCCCTCATGGCTCCGGGCCTCTGGCTCCAGAAGGTGACCACGAAGCCTCCGAGCCGCGACCAGGTCGAGGTGGCGATCGCCTCCTTCGAGGAGGTCCTGCGCCGCGAGCGGGAGCTGAAGGACGAAGCCGACGCGGCAGGGGAGCCGGTCCCGACCCCCGACGACGACCGCTCCTCCTGAGGGGGCGGCGTGAACGAGGGCATGCGCGCGCGCCTCGACGAGATCGAGGCCCGCTACGAGGAGCTCAACGCCGAGCTCTCGCGTCCCGAGGTCGCTTCCGACCCCGCCAAGCTGCGCGACCTCGGCAAGCAGCACGCCGAGCTGGGCGAGATCGTCGGCGCCTACCGCAAGTGGCGGCAGGCGAACTCGGACGCCGAGGAGGCCCGTGCCCTCGGCCGCGACGAGAAGGACCCCGAGTCGCAGGTCTTCTACAAAGAGGAGGCCGAGCGGGCCGAGAAGCTCGCCGAGCAGCTCGAGGCCGAGCTCGAGGTACTGCTCCTGCCGACGGATCCCCTCGACGAGAAGAACGTCGTGATCGAGATCCGCGCGGGCGAGGGGGGCGACGAGGCGAAGCTGTGGGCCGGCGACCTGTTCGAGATGTACCGGCGTTACGCCGAGAGAAGGAAGTGGAAGGCCGAGGTGCTCTCGTCGAACCCCTCCGACCTCGGCGGCTTCGACAAGGTGATCCTCGAGATCCGCGGCGACCAGGCCTACTCGCGGCTGAAGCACGAGTCGGGCGTGCACCGGGTGCAGCGGGTGCCCGAGACCGAGTCGCAGGGGCGCATCCACACGTCGGCCGCGACCGTCGCGGTGCTGCCCGAGGCCGAGGAGGTCGACGTCGAGATCCGGCCCGAGGACATCGAGATCGACGTGTTCCGATCCAGCGGCCCCGGGGGCCAGTCGGTGAACACCACCGACTCCGCGGTGCGCATCACCCACAAGCCCACCGGCATCGTGATCTCCGCGCAGGAGGAGCGCTCCCAGCTCCAGAACAAGGAGAAGGGGATGCGCTATCTCCGCGCCCGGCTCCTCGAGCTCCGCGAGCAGGAGCTCGCCGCCGAGCGGGGGGAGGCCCGGAAGGCGCAGGTCGGGACGGGCAGCCGCTCGGAGAAGATCCGGACCTACAACTTCCCCGAGAGCCGCGTGACCGACCACCGCATCGGCCTGAAGGCGCACAACCTGACCGAGATCCTCCAGGGCGAGATCGACCAGTTCATCGACGCCCTGATCCAGAAGGAGCGAGGCGACCAACTCCGCGGCGACGGCTCTTGAAGCCGAGCTCTTCGCCCGACGATTTCGGGCTTCTCAGCATGCCACGGCCACTCACGTTCGATGAGCGCGACTTCCGGCGAGCTCGACCGCTGGAGGGCGATGCGTTCGTCGTGCTGCCCGCGGACGGATCCGCGTGAGCGGCCTCGGGCCGGTCATCACGCGCGCCGCCGCTTACCTCGAGCGGCACGGGGTCGAGTCGCCCCGGGAGACGGCCGAGATCCTGCTGATGAACGTGCTCGAGACCGACCGGGCGGGCCTGTACGCGCGGCGGGAGCCGCTCGGGACCGAGGCGGCCCGGCGGTTCGGCCGGGCGCTGTGCCAGCGGTGCAGCGGGGTGCCGCTCCAGCACCTCACCGGCGAGCAGGGCTTCCTCGACCTGGTGCTGACCGTGCGCCCCGGCGTGTTCGTCCCGCGTCCGGAGACCGAGGGCCTGGTCCTCTCGGCGCTGGAGACGCTCGCGGGTCGAACGGCGCCGCTCATCGTCGACGTGGGCACCGGCACCGGGGCCGTGGCGCTCGCGATCAAGCACGCGCGAGGCGACGCCCGCGTGCTCGCGGTCGACCGCTCCGGCGACGCGGTCCAGCTCGCCCGCGAGAACGCGGACCGGCTCGGGCTCGAGGTCGAGGTGCTTGCGGGGGACCTGCTGGATCCGGTTCCCGGAGAGCTGCGGGGCGCCGTCGACCTCATCGTGAGCAACCCGCCGTACATCGCGCCCGAGGAGTACGCGGACCTGCCGGCCGAGGTTCGCCGGGATCCCTACGAGGCGCTCGTCGGGGGCACCGACGTCCACCGCCGGCTCGGGGACGCCGCGCCGGACTGGTTGCGGCCCGGTGGATGGCTCGCGCTCGAGATCGGAGACTCACAGGGGGAGGAAGTGGGTAGCTATCTGGCGAACTCATTCTCTAGCGTCGAGGTGCTTCCGGACCTCGCCGGACGCGACCGAGTGGTGCGAGCGAGATGGAGGGAGGCATGACGCAGGTCTTCGGCTCCGACGGCGACGCCGGCGCGGCGCTCGATGCCGCCGAGGAGGCGCTCGGCCGAGGCCAGCTCGTCGTGATCCCCACCGACACGGTCTACGGGCTCGCGGCCCGCCCCGACATCCGCGGCGCGACCGACAAGCTCTTCGACGCGAAGCGACGGCCGCACGACCTGACGCTCCCGATCCTGGTGGCCGGGGCGGCGGACGCGGCCCAGGTCGCCCAGATGGACGCCCGCGCGCTCGCCCTGGCGCACCGCTTCTGGCCGGGAGGGCTCACGCTCGTGCTGCCCCGCACCCAGGTCTCCCGGGGATGGGACCTCGGCGCGGCGAAGGACACCATCGGCGTTCGCGTTCCCGAGCACGGTCTCGCGATCGCGCTCCTCGCGCGGACCGGGCCGCTGGCCGTCTCCTCGGCCAATCGGTCGGGGGAGAAGCCCGCGAGCTCCTGCGAGGGCGTCCGCAAGGCCCTGCGCGACGAGGTCGAGGTGTACCTCTGCGTCGGCGGGGGCGGGGGCACGCCGTCGACGATCCTGGATCTCACCGGCACCGAGCCACACATCCTGCGCATCGGCGCCGTCGACCCCGACGAGGTGCTCGCGGGTCTCATCGGCCGGGCTCCGGACTGAAAAAACCCCGGTGCTAGACTCCGGGCGTGCTCTCGGTCCTGTTCGTCTGCACGGGCAACATCTGCCGCTCGCCGCTGGGGGAAGCGTTCCTGAACGCCCGTTCCGAGCGCCTCCTCGGGGGTGGGGTGCGGGCCTCGTCGGCCGGCACCTGGGGTCGCGAGGGGAACCCGCCCACCCGCGAGACGGTTGCCGCGGGCGCCGAGCGCGGCCTCGACGTGAGCCTCCACGAGGCCAGCCCCCTGCTGGCCGACCGGATCGAGCAGGCCGACCTGGTGCTGGGCCTGACCGCCGAGCACAAGGACGAGATCCTTCGGATGTCCCCGGGAGCGGCGCCGAAGGTGTTCACGCTGAAGGAGCTGACCGCCCTGCTGCGCGCGCTCGACGGCCCCGCGACCGGGCCCGGGCGCGACGAGGTGCTCGCGCGCATCGGCGAGGCGCACGCGCTCCGCTCCGGTCGCGAGCGGCCCCGCATCCCCGACCTCGACGTCTCCGACCCCATGGGCCTGGGAATCGATGTCTACCGCGCGATCGCCGCGGAGATCGAGGAGGCGGTGGACGGCCTCGTGCGAGACCTGTTCGGCGTCCGCCTGCCCGCGCCCGCGAGGGAGGTCTGAGGGACGTGCGGGTCGCGATCGGATCCGACCATGCCGGCTACGCGCTCAAGGAGAACCTGAAGCAATCCCTGAAGGAGCTGGGTCACGAGGTGGACGACCTCGGGACCGCCTCCGAGGAGCCCGTGGACTACCCGCCCATCTGCGCCGCGGTCGGGCGGGCGGTGCGAGACGGGCACGCGGATGCGGGCGTCGTGCTCGGCGGCTCGGGGCAGGGCGAGCAGATCGCCGCGAACAAGGTGCGGGGGGTCCGGGCCGCCCTCTGCAACGACCTCTACACCGCGCGGATGTCGCGGGAGCACAACGACGCGAACGTGCTCGCGATCGGGGCCAGGATCGTCGCCCCGGCCCTCGCCCGCGAGATCCTGCGCACCTGGCTCGACACCGGGTTCGAGGGCGACCGCCACGTGCGCCGCCTCGCGCAGATCGCCGAGATCGAAGACCAGGAGGGGGGAGCCAGATGAAGGAGTGGGTGGCGGACTGGGATGCCCTGAAGGCGGCCGACCCCGAGGTCGCGGAGGCGATCGTGGGCGAGCTCGAGCGAGAGCGGACCACCATCCGGCTCATCGCGTCGGAGAACTACACGAGCCCGGCCGTCCTCGCCGCGCTCGCCAACCCGATGAACGACAAGTACGCCGAGGGCTACCCGGGTCGTCGCTACTATGGCGGGTGCCGCTGGGTCGACGTGACGGAGACCCTCGCGATCGAGCGGGCGAAGGAGCTGTTCGGAGCCGAGCACGCCAACGTGCAGCCGCACGCCGGCGCCCAGGCGAACATGGCGGCGTTCTTCGCGTTCATGCAGCCCGGCGACAAGATGCTCGGCATGAGCCTTCCCCACGGCGGGCACCTCACCCACGGCTCGCCGGTGAACTTCTCGGGGAAGTGGTTCGACGTGGCGGGGTACGAGGTCGACCCCGAGACCGAGCGCATCGACATGGACCGCGTTCGAGAGCTCGCCCTCCAGCACATGCCGAAGGTGATCGTCGCGGGGGCCACCGCCTATCCGCCGGTGATCGACTTCGCCGCGTTCCGCGCGATCGCCGACGAGGTGGAGGCGATCCTCATGGTCGACGCGGCGCACTTCATCGGCCTGGTCGCGGGCGGCGCGTACCCGAGCCCGGTGCCACACGCCGACGTCGTGACGTTCACGACGCACAAGACGCTGCGCGGCCCCCGCGGCGGCATGATCCTGTGCCGGGAGGAGCATGCGAAGGCGATCGACCGCGCGGTGTTCCCGTTCTCGCAGGGCGGGCCGCTGGAGCACTGCATCGCGGCCAAGGCGGTGGCGCTCAAGGAGGCGATGCAGCCCGAGTTCCGGGAGTACGCGCAGCGCGTGGTGCGGACGGCCCGCGCGCTCGCCGAGGGGCTCCGCGACGAGGGGCTGCGGCTCGTCTCCGGGGGGACGGACTCGCACCTCGCCCTGGTGGACCTCCGGCCGGTGGGGGTCACCGGCGCCGACGCCGAGGCGGCGTGCGACGAGGTGGGCATCGCCCTCAACAAGAACGCCATCCCGAACGACCCGCTTCCGCCGGGGACCGCGTCGGGGATCCGCGTCGGGACGCCCGGCCCCGCGACGCTCGGTATGGACGAGCCCGAGATGAAGGAGATCGCGGGGGTGATCGGGGACGTCATCCGGAACCCCGGGGACGGCTCGGTCAAGGGGCGGGCGGCAGTGCGCGTGGCCGAGCTGGCCGCCCGGTTCCCCGCGTACCCCTAGCGTGCTCGCGCACCTCGGCGTCTTCCTCGCCGCGGCCCTGACCGCGCTCGTCACGACGCCCGTGGTGCGCCGCCTCGCGACGCGCTTCGGCGCGATCGACCACCCGAGCGACCGCAAGGTCCATCCGCGACCCACCCCCACGCTCGGCGGCGTCGCGATCTTCCTCGGCGTCGCGGCCGGGCTGGGCGTCGCCAGCATCACGCCCTCGTTCCGAGACGTGTTCCGGCTCTCCTCGGAGCCGATCGGGGTGCTGGCGGCGGGGGGCGTGATCCTCGCGCTCGGCATCTACGACGACCTTCGAGGGTTGGCGGCGCCGGCGAAGATCGCCGGGCAGGTGCTCGCCGGCGGCATCCTCGTGCTGTTCGGCGTCCAGCTGGTCTACTTCTGGTTCCCCGGGCTCGGCGTGCTCTCGCTCGGTCCCGACCTCGCCGTCCCGCTCACGCTCATCTGGATCCTCGTGATGGTGAACGCGGTCAACCTCATCGACGGGCTCGACGGGCTCGCCGCGGGGGTCGTGACGATCGCCGCGGCCGCGTTCTTCGTCTACGCGGTGCGCGCGACCGAGTCGAGCTTCGTGGGGCCGTCGCCGGCGACGCTGTTCTCGGCCGCGGTGGTGGGCGCGGCGGTGGGGTTCCTGCCGTACAACTTCAACCCGGCCCGCATCTTCATGGGCGATTCGGGGAGCATGCTGCTCGGGCTCGTGCTCGCCGCCGCGACCATCTCCGGCGTTGGCCGCACCGTCGCCCCCGACAACACCGAGCTGGCGGCGCTCGGGATCCCGATCATCATCCCGCTCCTCGTCCTGGCCATCCCGCTCGCCGACGTGGCGCTCGCCATCGTCCGGCGGATGCGCAGAGGCAAGGCCGTGTTCCGGCCCGACAAGGAGCACATCCACCACCGCCTGCTCGAGATCGGCCACAGCCACCGGCAGGCCGTGCTGCTCATGTACCTGTGGAGCGCCCTGCTCGCGGGCTCGGCGCTGGCGATCAGCTTCATCCGGAGCCGGAGCCTGGCGATCGTCTGCCTCGTGGGCGCCGCGCTGGTCATCCTCGGGACGACGCTTCCTCGCGCCTTCCGCGCGAACGGCCGGCGCAAGGCGAGGGACGAGGCGACTCGCCCGAAACCGGCCGAAAGGTCTGGTCTGAGGGCGAACGAGCCGCTATAAAGGTCTTCGGGCACGACGAGAGGGGTAGCTGCATGCGGGGGGGTCTTCGGTCGGTCACGCACATCTGGATGCTGCTCGCGCTCGCGGGTCTGCTGGGCGCCCCGCCCGCCCTCGCGCAGGAGACCGGGACCGTCACGCTCGAGGCCTCGCCGCGCCGCGTCACCTTCGGCGAGCAGGTCACGCTCTCGGGCGCGGTGTCGCCCGCGGCCGCCGGTGAGACCGTCGAGATCGTCGACGCGGCGACGGACGAGGTCCTGACCCAGGCCACCACGAACGGCGCAGGTGCCTACTCGGTCGCGCTCGAGCCCGAGCGCAGCATCGTCCTCTTCGCCCGTTCCGGGATCGCCTCGAGCGATCAGGTCGGCGTCGACGTCCTGCCGGTCGTCGCGACCGGGTTGAGCAACGTGTTCCTGTTCGCCGAGGCGCTCGCGCGAGGCCATGTGCGTCCGGCGATCGCGGGCGAGAAGGTCACCGTCTGGCTGATGCGCCGGACGAGGAAGGCCGAGCAGGTGAGCGCGACCGTGCGCGCCGACGGGAGCTTCTCGGCGCGCCTGCCCGTCGAGCGCCCCGGCGCCTATCGGGCACGCGTGGAGTACGCGCCCGACGGCTACCTCGCGGCCCGGGACGAGTCCGCCGTACGAACGACCCCGCTCCCCGGGCTCGCGCAGGGATCCCACGCGAAGGCGGTGCGGGCGCTCGAGCTGCGCCTCGACGAGCTCCACTACCGCATCCAGGGCATCAACCAGAGCTTCGATTACCGGACGGGCGACGCGGTGCTCGCGTTCCACAAGGTGCAGGGGATGCCGAGGGTCAAGAACGTGACGCGGGCCACCTGGTACCGGCTCGCGCGCCCCCGGGTGCCGAAGCCGGTGGTGACGAAGCCCTCGAACCACATCGAGATCGACCAGACGAGGCAGGTCCTCTACGTGGTGCAGAAGGGCGAGATCGCCTTCATCGTCCACACCTCGACGGGCGCCGGCGGCGCGACCCGCGACGGCGTCTTCTACGTCAACCGCAAGATCGCCGGCTACAGCCCCAACAACCTGTACTACCCCAGCTACTTCGACGGCGGCCGCGCGGTGCACGGCTGGCCGGACGTCCCCACCTACCCCGCGAGCCACGGCTGCTCCCGCGTGCCCTACTGGACCGCGATCTGGCTCCACTCGATCATGGGGTACGGCATGCAGGTCCGCGTGTACCACTAGACAGACAGATCAGGATCGGCCAGCGCGGCCGTCCAGCGTCGTTGCCGCTCCCTATGCGCGTCAGTCAGAGGCCTGCCGCTTGATGAAATCAGCCATGCCGGGAACGGTGAAGGCGATCAGTCCGTGCTCGGGTGCGTAGACCAGCCCCTTGTGGATCAGCCCTGCGCGGGTTGGTCCTACTGAGGTGGACCTCTTTCCCAAGCGGCGAGCCACCTCGCCTGATTGGCTTGCGCCGTCATCGTCGGTGGCCATCGCGCTCATGTAGTCGCGTTCGGCTGGTGTCGCTCGTTCCGGACATCGAATCGAGCGATCTCGCGATCCCGTCCAGCGAGCTGGGTTCGTGACAGGATCCATTTCTAGGGGATTCTAGCGGAGTATAGGGCAAACGGCTATTAGCAGCCATAAAGTGCAGAATCCGTGCGCGATCGGGCCGGATGGGGCTTCTCAGGGGCGCGGTTCCCAGGAGAAGAACCTCACCGCGAGCGCGAGGCCGGCGACGCCCCAGGCCGCGACGATCCCCAGGTGGGCCCACTCGAAGCCTGCGCCCGTGGTGAACGGGCTGAACGCGGTCTGCATCGCCTCGGAGACGTGCTTCACCGGGAAGATGCTGCCGATGGTGACGAGCCACTCGGGCGCCTGATCGGTGTTCACGAAGATGTCGGAGATGAACAGGATCGGGAGGATCACCGCGTTGACGACGGCCGGGGCGGCCTCCGCGTTGGGGATCACCGAGGTCATCGCCAACCCCAAAGAGCAGAAGGCGAAGGCGCCGACGACCAGCGTGGCCAGCAAGGCGCCGATCGTTCCCGTGGGAACGTCCACGTTGTAGAGCAGCGCCCCGGCGGTGGTCACCAGCGCGACGAGCAGGATCGTGACGAGCACCGCGTGCGCCACCCGGCCGAAGAGGTAGCCCCATGCCGGCAGCGGCGTGCCCCGGAGCCGCTTGAGGAGCCCCTGCTCCCGCGAGAACGTCACCCCGATGGCCAGGTTCGTGAACGTGGCCGTCACGATCGAGAACGCGGCGATCGCCGGCACGTAGAACTGCGATGCGGCGATCTGCCGCCCGCCCGCGTCGATCGTGTCGTCGCCGAACAGGAGATTGAAGAGCACGAGGAAGATCAGCGGGAAGGCGAACGTGAAGAACGCGGCCGGAGGGTTGCGCCAGAAGGCCAGGTTCTCGTACCGCACCTGCCGGACCGCCAGCCGCAGGTCGCTCACGCCTCCTCACCCCCCGTGAGCTGGAGGTAGACGTCCTCGAGCGAGGCGCGCATCACCTGGAGGCCATCGAGCTCGATGTGGCGATCGGCCGCCCAGTGCGTGAGCTCGTGCAGGACGGCGGTCGGCCTGTCGGTCCGCAAGGTGAGCACGCCGCCGGACTCCTCGGCCTCGCGCGCCACGCCGGGCAGCTCGCCGTCAGGCCGGCGGAAGGAGATGGTCGTGGTCTCGCGCCCGGCGAGCGAGTCGGGCGCTCCCTCCACGAGGATCTTGCCCTGCGCGATGATCGCGACCCGGTCGGCCAGGGCCTGCGCCTCGTCGAGGTAGTGGGTGGTGAGCACGATGGTCTTTCCCAGCTCGCGGAGGCCGCGGATCATCCCCCAGGCGCCTCGCCGCGCCGCCGGGTCGAACCCGGTGGTCGGCTCGTCGAGGAAGAGCAGCTCGGGGTTCCCGCAGATGCCCACCCCCACGTCGAGGCGCCGCTGGAGCCCGCCGGACAGCTTCCGGACGCGGCTCGACCGCTTCTCCTGGAGGCCGACGAGCTCCAGCACGTCGTCGAGCGGCAGGGGGTCGGGGTAGTAGCCGCGGAAGAGCTCGATCGTCTCCTCGACCGAGAGGTACGGCTCGACGCCGGTCGTCTGCAGGACGATCCCGATGCGCTGCAGCAGCGCCTTCTCGCGGCGGGCGGGGTCGTGGCCGAGCACGCTCACCTCGCCGCCGCTCCGGGCACGGTGACCTTCGAGGATCTCGACGGTCGTGGTCTTCCCGGCGCCGTTCGGCCCGAGCAGGGCGAAGACCTCGCCACGGCGGATCTCGAGGTCGATCCCGCGGACGGCCTCGAGGTCGCCGTAGCGCTTCTGCAGCCCGCGCACCTCGACGGCGAGATCGCCCATCCGCACACCCTACCGCCGGGGGAGGGTGCCGAGGAAGTCGCCCCTGCTTGTGAAAACTTTCACAAGCGGAGGGAACGCAGGGGAAAATACCCCCGCTGACCTGCGGAAACGCCTATTCCGCGATTTTGACACCCGCTTTCGGCGGTTGATAGACTCTCCCGGCCCATGGCCCATCCCTCCGATCCACAGAATCCCTGGAGCGGCATGGGGACCGGGTGGGCGATCACCTCCACGATGATCGCGGGGATGCTGACGCTCGGGATGCTCGGGTGGCTGGTCGACTGGCTGGCCGGCACGGGCCCCGTCTTCGCATCGATCGGGATCATCGGAGGGGCGATCGCCGGCATCTACCTCGTGTACCTCCGATACGGCAGGAGTGATGGTGGGAAGACCTGAACCCGAGCGCGAGATGATCCGCCGCGTCCTCCCCTACGCCCCCCTCGCGGCGGGGATCGCGCTGGTCGCCGGGGGCCTGCTCGCCGGCTGGAGCGCGGGATGGTCGGCGGCGATCGGCGTCGCGATCGTGGCGCTCAACTTCGCGGCCCACGGCCTCTCGCTGGCCTGGGCGGCGCGCATCTCGCCGACCATGATCTTCGCGGTCGGCATGGGCGGCTTCTTCGTCCGCCTCGTGGTGATCGTGATGGTGATGGTCGCGCTCAACACGCTGTCGTGGTTCTCGCCGGTGGCGTTCCTCGCGTCGGTGGTGCCGGCCACGGTGGTGCTGCTGGTCGCCGAGGGCAAGCTGCTCTCGGGCCGGATGCAGGCGGACCTGTGGACCGCCGCCCCGAAGGGGGCGCAGCGATGACCGGCGCGGTGCTCGCCCAGTTCCATCCGCCCACGACCAAGGACTTCGTCTGGCCCTGCTGGGGCAGCTCGTTCACCGTCGGGGGCATCACCTTCTGCATGAACTTCATCTTCATGCTGGTGCTGATCTCGTTCCTCGCGACCCTGCTGCTCTTCTTCCTGGCGCTCCGCAAGCCCAAGATCGTGCCCGGGAAGATGCAGAGCCTGGTCGAGGTGGGCGTGGGGTTCGTGCGCGAGAACATCGCCCGCCCGATGATCGGCCACGAGGGCGACCGATTCATGCCGCTGCTCGTGACGCTGTTCTTCTTCATCTTCCTCGGGAACCTCCTCGAAGTGGTCCCCGGCATCAACTTCTCGGCGAACAGCCGCATCGCCTTCCCGCTCGTCCTGGCGCTCGTCTCGTGGGTGACCTTCAACGTGGTCGGCATCCGCAAGCACGGGTTCGGTGGCTACATGAAGCACGTGCTGTTCCCGCCGGGCGCGCCGCTGTGGCTGTACCCGCTCTTGGTGCCCATCGAGTTCATCACCCAGATCATCGTCAGGCCGATCACGCTCTCCGTCCGTCTCGCGGCCAACTTCCTCGCGGGGCACTTCCTGCTCGCGGTGTTCTTCCTCGGGACGATCGCGCTCTTCCAGGGCGGGTTCACCGCGATCTTCGGGCCGTTCGCGTTCGCGATCGCGGTCGCGCTGGTCGGCTTCGAGATCTTCGTTGCGGTTCTACAGGCGTTCATCTTCGCCATCCTCACCGCGTCCTACATCGGTGGGGCCCTGGCCGAGGAACACTAAGGAGGGAGGCTTCTCAATGTTGCGATTGCTGGCACAGGTCACCGGAGATCTCGAGGCGCTCCAGACGATCGGGCGCGGACTGGTCATCGGGCTCGCGGCCATCGGCCCGGGCATCGGGCTCGGGATCCTCATCGGCAAGTCGGTCGAGGCGATGGCCCGGCAGCCCGAGTACGCCGGTCAGGTCCGGGCCACCATGTTCATCGGCATCGGCCTGATCGAGGCGCTCGCGCTGTTCGGCATCGCGTTCTCGTTCATCATCTAGAGGCGGGAGGCGCCACCGTGACGCTTGTCCTCAGAGGTCTCCCGGCGACCTACGCGCAGGAAGAGACCGAACAGCACACAACCGAAGAGACCAACGAGCCGAAGGACCTGTACCCGCACGCCAACGAGTTGATCGTCGGGGCCATCGCGTTCGCGATCCTCTTCTTCTTCATCTGGAAGTGGGCGCTGCCGCGCATCAACCAGATGCTCGAGACGCGCAGCTCGAAGATCCAGGGGGACCTCGAGGGCGCCGAGCACGCGAAGACCGAGGCCGAGCAGATGCTCGCTCGCTACCAGGAGCAGCTCCGCGATGCCCGGGGCGAGGCGAACCGCATCATCGACGAGGCCCGCAAGACCGCCGACTCGATGCGCAAGGACCTCCTGGCCAAGGCCGAGGAGGAGTCGCGCCAGGTCGTCGCCCGGGCCCAGGAGGAGATCCGCGCCGAGCGCGAGCGCGCGCTCCAGGAGCTGCGCGGTTCCGTCGGCGTGCTCGCCGTCGAGCTCGCCTCCCGCGTGATCGGCGAGACGCTCGATCCCGCGCGCCACACGCAGCTCGTCGACCGTTACATCGACGAGCTGGCCTCGATGGGCAACGGCGGCGACGGGTCCTGATGGCGAAGGAGCGTGAGATCCGCGGCTACGGTCAGGCGATCCTCGCCGTGGCAGAGGCCGAGGGGGCGCTGGACGAGGTGGAGAACCAGCTCTTCCACTTCGCGAGAGCCCTCGAGGCGAGCGGCGAGCTTCGGGATGCGCTGACCGACATCGCGATCCCGGCCGACCGCAAGCGCGCGATCGTCGACGACCTGCTCGAGGGCAAGGCGAGCCCGCACACCCGCTCGATGATCGGGTTCATCGTCGAGCAGGGGAGGGCCCGCGAGCTCGGGGCGATCGTCGACGAGCTGGTCCAGCTCGCGGCCCAGCGCCGCGAGCGCGCCGTCGCGGAGGTGCGCGTGGCGGCCGACCTGTCGGAGGAGCAGCGAGCGCGACTCGCGCAGGCGCTCTCGAGCGCCACGGGCAAGCAGGTCGAGCTGAAGGTGGTGCAGGACCCGTCGATCGTCGGCGGGGTCGTCGCCCGGATCGGCGACCAGGTGATCGACGGCTCCGTCCGTCGCCGCCTGGCCCTGGCCCGGGACCGTCTGACCTAGCGTCCGGCGGCCGGAGGCCGCCAGACGCCTCGGTGGGCAGCGCACTGAGAAGGAGAGAACGAATGGCGGAACCAACCGACATCACGATCAGTCCCCAGGAGATCGCCGAGGCGCTGCGCCGGCAGCTCGAGGGCTTCGAGCCGGAGGTGGCGCAGGCCGAGGTCGGCCGCGTCGAGGAGGCGGGCGACGGCATCGCGCGCGTCCGCGGCCTTCCGGGCGCGATGGCGAACGAGCTGCTCGAGTTCCCCGGCGGCGAGCTCGGCGTCGCGTTCAACCTCGAGGTCGACCAGATCGGCGTGGTCGTCCTCGGCGACGCGCAGCACATCGAGGAGGGCCAATCCGTCACCCGCACCGGGCGCATCCTGTCGGTCGGCGTCGGCGACGGCGTGCTCGGCCGGGTGATCGACCCGCTGGGCCGCCCGATCGACGGCAAGGGCCCCATCCAGTACGACGAGCAGCGGGTGCTCGAGCTGCAGGCGCCCTCGGTCGTCCAGCGCCAGCCGGTGAACGAGCCGCTCCAGACCGGCGTGAAGGCCATCGACGCGATGACCCCGATCGGGCGCGGCCAGCGCGAGCTGATCATCGGCGACCGCCAGACGGGGAAGACCGCCGTCGCGATCGACACGATCATCAACCAGCGCCAGCTCTGGGGAACCGACCGCCAGGTGAAGTGCATCTACGTGGCCATCGGCCAGAAGGCGTCCACGGTGGCCGAGGTCGTCGGCGCGCTCGAGGAGCACGGCGCCATGGAGTACACGGTCGTGATCAACGCGCCGGCGTCCGTGCCCTCGTCGCTGAAGTTCATCGCGCCCTACGCGGGCTCGGCCATCGGACAGCACTGGATGTACAAGGGCGAGCACGCGCTCATCATCTTCGACGACCTCTCCAAGCAGGCCGAGGCCTACCGTGAGATCTCGCTGCTGCTCCGCCGCCCCCCGGGCCGCGAGGCCTACCCGGGTGACGTCTTCTACCTGCACTCCCGGCTGCTCGAGCGCTGCGCGAAGCTCTCCGACGAGCTCGGCGCCGGCTCCCTCACCGGGCTTCCGATCGTCGAGACGAAGGGCGGCGACGTGTCGGCCTACATCCCGACGAACGTCATCTCGATCACCGACGGCCAGATCTACCTCGAGATCGACCTGTTCAACGCGGGCGTCCGTCCGGCGATCAACGTCGGCATCTCGGTCTCCCGGGTCGGCGGCAACGCGCAGATCAAGGCGATGAAGCAGGTCGCCGGGCGCCTCCGCCTCGACCTTGCGCAGTACCGGGAGCTCGAGGCGTTCGCCGAGCTCGGGTCCGAGCTCGACAAGGCGTCCCAGGCCCAGCTCGACCGTGGCGCGCGCGTCGTGGAGATCCTGAAGCAGCCCCAGTACCGGCCGATGTCGGTGGAGCACCAGGTGGTCAGCATCTGGGCCGTCACGAACGGCCACCTCGACGCCGTCCCGGTCGAGGACGCCAAGCGCTTCGAGGAGGAG
>DASWKG010000057.1:0-7926 GCA_036396755.1 Actinomycetota bacterium | reverse complement strand
TCCGGCTCCGAAACCTGCTGGTCCCCGGGGTCGAGGGCGGCGTGACCGTCCACCTGCCGGACGGCGAGCAGACCTCGATCTTCGAGGCCGCCGAGCGATACCGGGACGAGGGCGTGCCGCTCGTCGTGCTGGCCGGCAAGGAGTACGGCTCGGGCTCGAGCCGCGACTGGGCCGCGAAGGGCACCTCGCTCCTCGGGATCCGGGCGGTGATCGCCGAGAGCTACGAGCGCATCCACCGCTCCAACCTCGCGCAGATGGGCGTGCTGCCGCTGCAGTTCGGGGACGGCGAGTCGGCCGCGTCGCTGGGGCTCACCGGCCGCGAGTCGTTCGAGGTCGTCGGTGCCGGCGAGCTGGAGCCGGGCGGAACCGTGACGGTCGTCGCGCGCCCCGACGACGGGGCCGAGATCCGGTTCGAGGCGCGCAGCCGGCTCGACACCCCGACCGAGCTTCGCTACTTCCGCGAGGGCGGCATCCTCCCCGCGGTCGTTCGGGAGCTGGCCCGGCGCTGAGGGCTCAGGACGGGAGGCGGATGGACCCGTCGTCCCCGATCGTCCACTCGGGGTTGTGGGCCACCTCCCACGGGTGCCCGTCCGGGTCCACGAACACACCGGAGTAGCCTCCCCAGAACGTGTCGGCTCCCGGCCGCGCGATCGTGGCGCCCGCCGCCGCCGCCTCCGAGAGGACCGCATCCACCTCCTCCGGTGAGCGCACGTTGTGCGCCAGCGTGACGCCGCCCCAGCCGCCGGCGTCCTCGACGCCCGAGTCGCCCGCCAGCATGTGGCGCCCCCAGAGCGCGACGACCATCCCTCCCGCCTGGAAGAAGACCACGTCGGCGCCGGGCTGCGCGCTCGTCACCCATCCGAGCGCCTCGTAGAAGGCACGCGAGCGCCCGAGGTCGGCGACGCCGAGCGTGACGAGGCTGAGCCGCTGCTCCATCCTCACGACCTCCCTTCGAGGCTCCGCTTGTCGCGCGGGACCTCGGCGGCGACGAACGCGACGAGCCTGGACCACGGCCCGCGGTTCCAGAGGCGGATCCTGGTGAAGCCGGCGAGCTCGAGGGTCCCCGCCAGCTCGCGCGGGTCCCAGACGTCGCCCTGGTGGCTCTGCCAGAACCCGGTCGCCATCGCGATCGCCTTCCCGTACCCGCGCGGCGCCACGTCGGCCACGAGCACGCGTCCGCCCGGGCGCACGACCCGCCGGATCTGCCGGAACCCGCCCTCGAGGTCGACCCAGTGATGCATCGAGATCGAGGTGGCGGCGAGGTCGAACGTGTCGTCCTTCAGCGGCAGCGCCTCCGCCACACCGACCAGGAACCGCGCACGCGCGCCCGGCGGGAGCTCGCCGAGCTTCCGTGTAGCAAGCTCGACCATCCGCGGCGACGGATCGACCCCGACGGCGAGCCCGGTCCGCGCCGCGGCGGCCATCGCGAGGTTTCCCGTCCCCGACCCCAGCTCGAGGAACCGCTCCCCCGGCCGCGGGTCGAGCAGGCGCAGGATGCGCCGGTGCACCGGATGGAAGAAGAACCGCTGCAGCGGCGACCGGTCGTAGGTCGGCGCCCACCGGTCGAAGTCCTCCGCGTGGTCCTGGACGTTCTTCACCCGACCGATGCTACCCCTCGGCCGGACGAAGGGGTCAGGCCAGGTAGCCTCCGAGGAAGTACCAGACGAAGACGCCGCTCACGAGCAGCATGAGCGGGTGGACGTCCTTCCACCGGCCGCGCAGCAGCGTGACGACCGTGTAGGAGATGAAGCCCGCGGCGACGCCGTTCGTGATGCTGAAGGTGAACGGCATGACGATCATCGTGAGCAGGGCCGGGATGCCGATGCCGGGGTCGCCCCACTCGATGTCGCGGACGAGCGTCATCATGAAGTAGCCGACGATCACGAGGACGGGGCCGGTGGCCTCGGGTGGGATCGTGCCGGCGAGCGGCGAGAAGAACATCGACAGGAGGAAGAGCACCCCGACGACGACCGCGGTGAGCCCGGTGCGCCCACCTTCCGCGATGCCCGACGCGCTCTCGATGAACGTGGTGTTCGACGACGCCGACGCGGCCCCGCCGGCGGCGGCCGCGAGCGAGTCCACGAGCAGCACGCGCCGCATCTGCGGGAGGCGGCCCTGCGCGTCGAGCAGGCCGGCCTCGCCTCCCAGTCCGACCGCGGTCCCCATCGTGTCGAAGAAGTCCGAGAGCATCACCGAGACGACGAGCGCGATCGCCGTCGCCACGCCGACGACCTCGAACACGTTGAAGGACACGTCGCCGAGGAGTGCGAAGCTCGGCGCGGCGACGACCTTGTCGGGGATCGCGCCGATGCCGGTGCCCTCGCCCCAGAGCGCCACGCCGCCCCACACCTCGTTGATCAGGATCGCCAGCCCGGTCGTCGACAGGATGCTGATGAGCAGCGCCCCGCGCGTCTTGCGGGCGACGAGCGTCGCGCTGAGCGCCAGCCCCACCGCGAAGACCAGCATCCTCAGCGAGGTGAGATCGGGGCTGATGGACACGATCGGGTCGGGCGACTCGGGCCGTACCACGAACCCCACGCTCTCGAGGCCGATGAACGCGATGAAGAGGCCGATGCCCACCCCGATCGCGCGCTTCAGGGACATCGGGATCGCGTTCATGACCGCCTCGCGGAACCCCGACAGGACGAGCGCGGTGATCACCAGGCCCTCGAGCAGGATCACCCCCATCGCCTCGGGCCAGGTGAGCCCCTGCCCCGCGACCAGCGTGAACGCGACGAACCCGTTGAGGCCCAGACCCGCGGCCAGCGCGAACGGGTAGTTCGCCCACAGCCCCATCGCGACGGTCGCCACCCCCGCGACGAGCGCCGTGACGGTGAGGACCTGTCCGAAGTCGAGCGAGCGGCCGGTGTGGTCGGGCACCGCGCCGAGGATCTGAGGGTTGACGAACAGGATGTAGGCCATCGTCAGCCACGTCGCCGCCCCCGCGATCAGCTCCGTGCGGACGGTGGACCCGCGTTCGGAGATGTGGAAGAAGCGATCGAGCGTCCCGGAGCCCCCCGACGTCCGGGGCGAGGTGGTGGTCGCCATGCGCCCTCCTCCGTGCTCGGGCCCGGGGTGGGGTGCCTCGGGCGCCAGACCGGGGAAGGCAAGCGAAGGATACGGACGCGTGCCGGGTCGCCGCAAGCGCGGGGGCCCGCTAGCTCGCGAGGCGCGCCGCGACGGCGGCCGCGGCCAGGAGCGGCACGGCCACCGAGAGCCAGCGGAGCGCGGCTTCGGGCGCGGCGCGGAGGGATCCCTCGTCGAGCGGCAGCGTGGTCCCGTCGTCGAGCGCGATCGCGCCGGAGACCCGCCGGGCACGCCGGCGGAGCAGGCGCACCGGCGTCGACAGGGCCCGTTGCGCGGCCGACAGCGCGGCGCACCCGGCCGCGACCAGCGCCGCCTCCACGGGAAGCGTCCCCGCCTGGGAGAAGGCGCCGGTCAGGGCGGGGAACGCTCCCCAGGCGAGCGCGAACCACAGGTCGGAGTGGAAGCGGCCGCCGATGAGCTCGAGGTTGTAGGCGACGACGATGAACGCGCCGAAGGCGACGAACGCGAGCAGCCACCACGAGACGCGGACCGCTCCGGCCACCCCGAGCGCCACCGCGCCGGCGAGCGCGACCCACGCGAACGCCCAGAGCACCGCGTCGGGGATGCGGGTCCGGAGCGGGCGGCCGTTCAGCTCGTCGAGCGCGTGGGCCGTGACGCCGACCCCCAGGAAGAAGCCGGCGAGCGCCGCGGCGAGGTGCAGCCCCTCGAGCCCCGGGACCGTGGCCGCCCCGATCGCCACGTAGGAGAGGTGCCACAGGGTGTACGGGGGGTGGAGCAGCGTCCAGTAGTCGCGCCAGCCGCCGGAGGCGAGCGCGTAGAAGGCCGGGCGACGCTCAGCCCGCATCGGTCCGGACCCCCCAGGTAACGACCCCCGCGCCGAACGTCATCTCTCGGACGTGAACCTCGGCGAGACCGGCTCGTCGCCACGCCTCGGCCTCGCGCGACGGGGGCCACCGGCGGCGATACTCGGCGATGCTCGGGCCCAGGAACCTGCCGGCCTCCCGCCACTCGGGCGACGCCAGGCTCCCGAGCGCCGGCAGGGCCACCGCCGTCTGCACCCGCCACCCCAGCCTCGACGCGGGGTTGGAGGGGACCCCGAACTCGAGCGACGCCATGACGCCACCCGGCCGGAGCACCCGGGCCAGCTCTCCGAGCGCGGCCTCCGGATCGTCGACGTAGCGGAGGAGGTAGGTGAAGGTGACGGCGTCGAAGGAGCCTTCGGCGAACGGCAGTCGCTCGGCCTGCCCGAGCAGCAGCCGCACGGCGGCGCCGGCATCGCGGACCCGCCGACGCCCGGCGCGGAGCATCGGCTCGCTCTGGTCGAGGCCGACGACGGAAGCGCCGCGAAGCCGCGCGAGGTCGATCGCCACGGCGGCGGTCCCGGTCGCCACGTCGAGCACCCGGGACCCCGGTGGGACGCGCGAGACGAGGAAGCGCCGCCATCGCCGGTTCTGCCCGTACGACAGCAGCTCGCCCATCAGGTCGTAGCCGGGGGCGATGCCGGCGAAGAGGAGGCGCGCATGCCGGACCTTCTCGGAGGGGGCCGGCGCCGCAGCGGAGGGAGCCACGACCCGGGATGCTACCGCGGGCGAGGCGTGACCGATTGACCGATGCAAGCAAACCGGCTAGGGTCGGGTTCCCGGCCCCTGACCCTGGCCCCGTCGCAGCAAGAAAGAGGAGCCGTGACCTCGATCCGCCCGCAGACCGATCGCCGCTTCGTCATCCGGGGTGAGCACGCAGAAGGCGTCATCCGCCTCCGCCTCTCCGGTGAGCTCGACATGGCCACCGTCCCGGAGCTGGAGCGGAGCATCGAGGCCGCCGAGGTGGCGGGGCACGAGGTGGTGGTGCTCGACGCCACGCACCTCTCGTTCATCGATTCCAGCGGGCTTCGCGGGATCCTCGACGCCCATCGGAGGATGAGCGAGCGCCAGCGGACACTCGTCATCAGCGGAGCCGGCGCCCAGGTGCGAAGGGTGCTCGAGCTCACCGGCACGCTGGAGCTGCTGGAACCGAAACCCGGCGCCTGAGCGCGGCGGCCGCTACTCCTTCGCGTAGGTCTCCGCGGTCCGTCCCTGGAACTCGAGACCGACGAACGGCTCGTCGCCCTCGACCCAGGCGTCGTGACCCGGCTGCACCATGTACACGTCGCCCGGCCCCGCCACCATCTCCGTGCCGTCGTCCGCGACCACCTTCAGCCGGCCCGATACCGCGTAGCCCAGGTGATGCTGCCGGCAGCTGTCGCCGCCGACCACCGGCTTGACGCTCTGAGACCAGCGCCACCCGGGCTCGAACGTCGCCTTCGCCACGCTCGCTCCCTCGAACGACAGGATGTCGATCTTGCCGCTCGCGAACGTGCGGGTCTCGCTGGGCGAGTCGAAGCTGCCACCCTGGATCGTCTTCATCCGCCACCTCCTTCGCTTGGGGAGGACAGCGTCCGCCTCCGCCGGGCCTTTCGTCAAGTGTGCGGTCTTGCCCACCGCGCGAGCGCGGTGGTTGACTGACGGTCCCGAGCGAGGAGGGACGTCCCCGTGAGCGACCGCGAGCTGCACCACATCGAGGCGCTGCTGCAGGAGCACCGCGTCATGGCTCCCCCCGAGGACTTCCGCGAGAGCGCCCTCGTCGGCGATGACGAGATCTACGACCGCGCTGCCGCCGACGTCGAGGGCTTCTGGGCCGAGCAGGCGGAGCGCCTCGACTGGATGCGGCGGTGGGACCGCGTGCTCGAGTGGACGCCGCCCTGGGTGAAGTGGTTCACGGGCGGCACGCTCAACGTCTCGGCCAACTGCCTCGATCGCCACCTCGAGGCGCACCCCGACCGGGTCGCCTATCAGTGGGAGGGCGAGCCGGGCGACGAGCGCACCATCACCTACTGGGAGCTCCACGACGAGGTCTGCCGGTTCGCGAACGCGCTGAAGAACCTGGGCGTCGGGCGGGGCGACCGGGTGGCGATCTACCTCGGGATGGTGCCCGAGCTGCCGGTCGCGATGCTCGCGTGCGCGCGGATCGGCGCGCCGCACTCGGTGGTGTTCGGTGGCTTCAGCTCCGACGCTTTGCGCGACCGCATCAACGACGCCGAGGCGAAGGTGCTCGTCACGGCCGACGGCGGCTGGCGCCGCGGCCAGATCATCCCCCTCAAGGAGAACGCCGACGCGGCCGTCGCCGGGTGCCCGTCGATCGAGCAGGTCGTCGTGGTGCGGCGGACCGGCGCGAACGTGCCGTTCGAGGAAGGGCGCGACCTCTGGTACGACGAGGTGATCCATGCGGAGGACCCCGACTGCCCGCCCGAGGAGATGGACGCCGAGGACCCCCTCTACATCCTCTACACGAGCGGGACCACGGGGAAGCCCAAGGGCATCCTGCACACCACCGGCGGCTACCTCGTGGGCGTGTCCGCCACCCACCGGATGATCTTCGATCTCCGGCCCGAGACCGACGTGTACTGGTGCGCAGCCGATATCGGATGGGTGACCGGGCACAGCTACATCGTGTACGGCCCGCTCGCGAACGGCACGACGAGCGTGCTGTACGAGGGGGCCCCCGACTTCCCCGACAAGCACCGGCTGTGGTCGATCGTCGAGAAGCACGGCGTGACCACGCTCTACACGGCGCCCACCGCGATCCGCGCGTTCATGAAGTGGGGCCCCGAGTTCCCCGAGAAGCACGACCTGTCGTCGCTGCGCCTGCTCGGGACGGTCGGGGAGCCGATCAACCCCGAGGCGTGGATGTGGTACTGGAAGCACATCGGCGGCGAGCGCTGCCCCATCGTCGACACGTGGTGGCAGACCGAGACGGGGATGATCCTCATCACGCCTCTCCCGGGCATCACCTCGCTGAAGCCCGGCTCCGCGACGAGGCCCTTCCCCGGCATCGAGGCCGACATCCTCGACGAGCGCGGCGACCCGGTGGGGCCGAACCAGGGCGGCTCGCTCGTGATCCGGAAGCCGTGGCCCGCGATGTCCCGCACGATCTACGGCGACCCCGACCGCTACGTTGAGCAGTACTTCACCCGGTTCGGCCCCGACGTCTACCTCACCGGCGACGGGGCGAAGCGCGACGACGACGGGTACCACTGGCTGCTCGGGCGCATCGACGACGTGATGAACGTGGCGGGCCACCGCCTGTCGACCTACGAGATCGAGTCGGCCCTCGTCGACCACGAGGCCGTCGCGGAGTCGGCGGTCGTCTCGCGCCCCGATCCCGACACGGGCGAGGCGATCGTCGCCTACGTGACGCTGAAATCCGGGACGCGGGGCGACGAGGCGCTGATCGCCGAGCTGCGCGAGCACGTGGCGAGGAAGATCGGGAAGATCGCGCGGCCGCACGCCATCGTGCTGACCGACGACCTGCCGAAGACGCGGTCGGGCAAGATCATGCGGCGGCTCCTGCGCGACGTCGCCGGCGGGCGGGAGCTCGGCGACGTCACGACGCTCGCGAACGCCGAGGTCGTGGAGGAGATCCGCGACCTCGCGCAGACGGCCCCGCCCGAGGAGTGAAGGCCCGCAGGCGGGCGCTGCTGCTGCTCGGGCTCGCGCTGCTCCTCGGGATGACGACCTGGTTCTCGGCGACGGCGGTGATCCCGCAGCTCCGCGCCGAGTGGTCGCTCTCCTCCACGGCCGCGGCATGGCTCACGATCGCGGTCCAGCTCGGCTTCGTCGCCGGCGCGATCGTCTCGGCCACCCTGAACCTCGCCGACGTGTTCCCTCCCCGGCGGGTCTTCGCGATCGCGGCGATCGGCGCGGCTTCCGTCAACGCGCTCCTCGCCGCGGCCGGCGGGCCGGCGACCGGCATCCCCCTGCGGTTCGCGACCGGCTTCTTCCTGGCGGGCGTCTACCCGCCGGCGTTGAAGGTGATCGCGACCTGGTACCGCGAGCGCCGCGG
>DASWKG010000056.1:0-8106 GCA_036396755.1 Actinomycetota bacterium | reverse complement strand
GGACTTCCTCCACTCGGCTGGTTCGCCGAATAGGCCCGAGATCCCTTTGTGCGACCGCACAAAGAATGAGCCCGGCCGATCGGCCGGGCTCATTCGAAGGTCGTCCGCGGCGAGCGCTACTTCTCGATGATCACCGCGCCGAAGGTGCTCATCTCGCCGGTGAAGTTGCACGCGCGCATCGTGTACTCGCCGGGGATGATCTCGGGGAACGCCTGGCTCCCGCTTCCCGGAGCGATGACCTGCTCGCGGAAGCCGCCGGCCCAGCCCGAGACCCTCTCCGTCCCGTCGGGGTCGATGATCTTGAGGTCCCAGTCACCCTTCGGGAACAGGCTGAAGGTCAGCTTCTTCGCGTCGGCCGGAACCTGGATCTTGACGTCCATCCAGCTCCCCGGGGCCCCGATGTCGCCGCCGGTGGTGTCCACGCAGGCCGCTCCGGTCCCGCCTGGGTTCGCGGTGAAGGTTTACACCGCGTCGTAGTCGCCGGGGGACCCGACGCTCTTGGAGGCGCCGGTGGTGTCGACGCCGTTCGGGAACGGCCCGGGGTCACCGGCGCTGTCGTACGCGGCGCCGTACCAGATCTCGGCGAGCAGGTGGGCGTTGGTAGCCAGTCCGCCGGTCACGGTCCGTGTCGCCCACTCGACGTCAACGTAGAAGCCCGGGACGTGGTTGGTGGCGGTCGTGGTGAAGCCGAGCAGCTGCCCGCTCGCGTCGCGCACCTCGGTGGAGCTATCGACGATCTCGCAGACGCCGGGGGCGGTCACGGGCGCGTAGGGGGTGCTCCCCGCGTGGAAGAAGGTCCGCGTGGTGGAGTACGCGGCGGAGAACGCGGGGGTTCCGGCCTTCGAGCAGGCGCCGTCGCGCACGTCGCCGTAGACGGCGATGGCAGTCTCGTTCGCCTGAGCCGGCAGGGACTGGCCGGTGAAGGTGTTCAGGTCGCCCACCTTCGCGGAGTGACCCTTCATCTTCACGTCGACCTGGTTGGTGGTGAACATCTTGACGCCGAAGGCGCCCTTCGCCTTCAGGGGGATGGACGCGCCGGCCTCGTCGCGGGAGGTGTCGTAGACCACGACGAGGCGCGAGACGTTGGCGCCGGTCGGCTTCTCGTTCGCGTTCCGGGGCAGCCACCGAAGGGTGCCGATCGCGTTGTCCTCGCGGCCGTAAGGGGTCGAGTCGCCGACGGGGCTCGCGGACCCGACGGCCGGCACGATGGC
This sequence comes from Actinomycetota bacterium, assembly GCA_036396755.1. GTDB lineage: Bacteria > Actinomycetota > UBA4738 > UBA4738 > CALAEC01 > DASWKG01. Next base: position 6,895 of record DASWKG010000056.1, on the reverse strand, counting down.
CAGCGTGAGCGCGAGTGCCGCGACAACAAGTGCGGACTTCCTCATCCTTGCCTCCTTCGTCGGGCCCGAGCCACGGGTTGGCGGGCCACTCGGTCCTTGGTTCGCCGAGATCGCTCCTATCCCCTTTGTGCAGATGCCCAAAGCGGCCACGCGAGACGGACGCTTCTGCCTGCGGGGTTCGCCTGCCCGCAACCCCTTTGTGCACGTGCACAGAGGCTCGGGGGCCGCCCCGGCGCGTACAATCGGGCGATGGGCAGGCTGTGGGTCACGGGTGGGCGGCGCCTCGAGGGAGGCGTGCGCATCGATGGGGCGAAGAACTCCGCCCTGAAGCTCATGGCCGCCTCCCTGCTGGCGGAGGGCCTCACGGTGGTCCGGAACGTCCCCGACATCCTCGACGTCTCGACGATGGTCGAGGTGCTCGAGCGGCTGGGCGCCCGCGTCGTGCGGGGCGACCACGAGGTCGCGATCGACACCTCGGGCGACCTCGAGACCGAGACTCCGTACGAGCTGGTCAGCCGGATGCGGGCCTCGATCCTCGTGCTCGGGCCGCTGCTGGCGCGCTTCGGACGCGCCCGGGTGGCGATGCCGGGCGGGTGCAACATCGGGTCGCGGAACATCGACCTGCACGTCCGCGGGCTCGAGCAGATGGGCGTCGACTTCACGTCGGAGCACGGCTACCTCGAGGCCCGCACGAGCGGCCTCCGCGGCAGTGTCGTCTCGCTCGACTTCCCGAGCGTCGGGGCGACCGAGAACGTCCTCATGGCCGCGGTGGCGGCCGCAGGCACCACGGTGATCGAGAACGCGGCCCGCGAGCCGGAGATCCAGGACCTCGCGGCCTTCCTCTCCGGCATGGGCGCGCACATCGAGGGCGCCGGCACCCCGACGGTCGAGATCCAGGGCACCAGCGGCTTCCACCCCACCGAGCACACGGTCATCCCCGACCGCATCGAGGCGGGCACGTTCGCGCTGGCGGCGTGCCTCACGCGGGGCGATGTCCGCCTGCTCGGCGCGCGGGCCGACCACCTGGACCTCGTGCTGTCGAAGCTCGCCGACGCCGGCGCCGAGGTCCGCGCCGACGACGACGGCCTCCGCGTGTCGATGGAGGGCCGGGCGAGCGCGGTCGACCTCGTGACGCTTCCGTATCCGGGGTTCCCGACCGACCTGCAGCCGCCGATGCTCGCGCTGCTCGCGACCGCCGAGGGAACGAGCATCGTCACCGAGAACGTGTTCGAGCGCCGCTACATGTACGTCGACGAGCTGAACCGCATGGGGGCCGACGTCCGCACCGAGGGGCACCACGCGGTCGCTCGCGGCATCCCGCGGCTGTCGGCCGCGCCGGTGCGCGCGCCCGACCTCCGCGCGGGCGCCGCCCTCGTCCTGGCGGGGCTCGCCGCCGACGGCGTGACGGAGATCAACGACGTGCACCACGTCGACCGCGGCTACGAGGACATCGACGGGAAGCTCACCGCGCTCGGCGCGGAGGTGAGCCGGCAGCCCTCGCTGTCCCCGATGCTCGTTCGGTGAGCCGCGCGCTCCGCGGGCTCCTCGCGTCGCTCTCGCTGGTCGTCCTCCTCCCGCCGTCCTCCGCGTTCGCGGCCCCCGACCGCCAGGTCCTGCTGCTCCTCCTCGACGGGGTCTCGTACGAGCGCGCGCTGGAGGAGCCGGTCCTCGCCTCGCTGGCCGCCGCCGGCGGCATCGGCCTCATGACGACCCGCGTCGGCGGGGGCGCGGAGCCGACGGCCACGTCCGCGGCCGCGACCCTCGGGGCCGGCGCGGGCGTCGGGGATCCGGACGGCGAGGTCCGCTGGCGAGCCGTGGGTGCGGGAGCCGTCGTGAACGTCGATCCGCTCGTCGAGGCGAGCGACGGCGCGATCCCCGGGGCGCTCGGCCGGTCACTCGCCGCTGCGGGCTTGAAGGTGGGCTACCTCGGGGAGCCCGAGGTCGGAGGCCCGGCGCCGCCCGGGCTGCTCCTCGCGATGGACGCCGGGGGGCGGGTGCCCGTGGTGGTCGGGGCGGGGGCGATCGGCGACCCCGGGACCCTCGAGGCCATCGGCCTGCTCGTCGTCGAGCTGGGGTCGGGGCCCGAGGAGGTCGGCGAGGGGTCCGAGGTCACGAGCGTGGCGGTGCAGGCGCTCATCGAGGCGTCCGACGCCGAGGAGGTGCTGGTGATCGTCGCGGTGCCGGCGCCGTCCCCGGCCATGCGGGAGCGAGGCGACGAGGTGACGCCGATGATCGTCGCCGCCGGACGCCCCGGCGATCTCGCCGCCGGGGCCCGAGGGGACCTGCACGGTCTCACCTCCGACACCACGGGCCGCGACGGCCTCGTCGCCAACATCGACCTGGCCCCCACGGTGCTCTCGTTCCTCGAGGTGCCGGTCCCCGATGCGATGGCGGGGTCGTCGGTGCGCGCCGCCGGCGACGCCCCCGGCGCGCTGCACGCCCGATACCTCGACCTGCGCAGGATCCGGGTGCCGGTCAACCTCCTGATCCTCGGCGTGGCGCTCGGGTTCCTCCTCGCGGCGCTCGCGGCCGTCCGGCTCGGCCGGCGCCTCCCGCGGGGCGCGGCTCGCGCGGTATCCGTGTGGGGCCTCATCGCCATCGCGCTCCCGGTGGTGGTGCTGCCCGTCGGCGTGCTCCCGGAGCCGACCTACGCGAGGGCGCTCGCGCTGATGCTCGTCCTCGCGGCGGTCGTCGTGGCGGTGGCGATGTGGTTCGGGCGCGGCGACGCCACCGCTCCGGTGGTCATCGTGGGGGGCGTCGCGCTCGGCGTGCTCGCTCTCGACGCCCTCCGCGGCTGGCAGATGCTGATGACGCCGGTGATCGGGGGCGGCGCCCTCCAGGGCGCGCGGTACTACGGCCTCGGCAACACCTACGCGGGGGTGCTGCTCGCGGGGGCGCTCCTGCTGGCGTCCCGGCTCCCCGCGCTGGGGGGCACGGCGCTCCTCGCGGGGGCGGCGCTGTTCGCGGGGCTGCCGGGGATGGGGGCCGACCTCGGGAGCGCCGCGACCCTGTTCGTCGCCGCCGGGCTCTGGTACGCGCTCCGGGTGCGGGAGCGCGTCGGGGTGCGGGAGGTGCTGGCGGTCGCGGGGGCGGCGGCGCTCGGGACGGGCGCGGTCGTGGCCGCCCACGTGCTGATCCCCGGCGTCTCGACGCACGTGAGCGGGGCGGTGGGGTCGGGGGACCTGCTCGGCATCGTGGCGCGGCGCCTCGCGATCGAGGTGCGGGTGACGAGCGAGGTGCCGGCCGCGTGGCTCATCCTTCCGGCCCTCGTCATCGGAGGCGTCATCGCGGCCCGGCGGCTCGGGCCGCTGGGCAGGCTCCCGGCCTGGCGCGACGCCACCCTGGTGCTGGCGATCGCGGGACTGGTCGGGTTCGTCGTGAACGACACGGGCATCGGGCTCGCGGGGCTGGCCCTGACCTTCCTCGCGGTCGCGCTCGCGTACCCTGCCCTTCGGGAGCGATGGACGAGCGCCTGACGAGACCGTGGCGGGCCGTCGAGGCCGTGCCCGTGGTGCTGATCGCCGCGGTGATGACGGTCATCGGCGGAACGGTCGCGGGCGCGTTCCTGCCCGAGGGGACCGCGCTCGTGGTCTTCGGCCTCGTGTTCGAGGCCGCGCTGGCGGGGGCCACCCTCCTGTGGGTGCTCGTCGTGCGCCGCGGCGCGCTCGGGGACCTCGGTCTCAGCCGGTCGCGGGCCGCCGCGCACGCCCTGGTGGGCGCGGCCGCCGGCGTGGCGATCTTCATCGGGGCGGCGCTCATCCTGGCGCCCGTGCTCGTTCGGCTGGTCTCGCTCTTCACCTCGAGCGACGTGTCGATCCCGCGCCAGGAGGTGATCCCGACGGCCCCCAGCGCGGTCCAGGTCACGCTGGGTGCGCTCGCCGTCGTCGCGGCCGCGCCGTTCGGGGAGGAGCTGTTCTTCCGGGGGTTCCTGTTCGGCGGGCTCCGCCGCCGCTACGGCTTCCACGTGTCGGCCGGCATCTCGGCGGTCGTCTTCGGCCTCTTCCACGTCGTGCCGCTCCTGATCCCGCTGATGGTGGCCGTCGGCTACGGGCTTGCCTACGTCTACGAGCGGCGGGGGTCGCTCGTCGCCCCGATCGCGGCGCACGCCGCCTTCAACATCATCGGCTACTCGTTCATCGTCCGGTCGCTCACGTGACCGACGCCGAGGTCGCCGAGGCGGCCGAGGTGCTCGCGCGGGGCGGCGTGGTCGCGCTCACCGGCGCGGGGATCTCGGCGGAGTCGGGCATCCCCACCTTCCGCGACCCCGGCGGCATCTGGGAGCGGTTCGACCCGGAGGTCTACGGCACCTGGGAGGGCGTGATGCGGGCGGCGATGACCCGGCCCGACGCGCTGGCCGACTTCCTGGGTCAGCTGCGCGGCGCGTTCGCGGCGGCCGAGCCGGGGGAGGCGCACACGGCGCTCGCGCGCCTGGAGGAGGGCGGTCTCCTCGACGCCGTCATCACCCAGAACGTCGACGGCCTGCACCAGGAGGCCGGCAGCCGGCGCGTCCTCGAGCTGCACGGGTCGTTCTCGCGCAGGGCCTGCCTCGCCTGCGGTCATCGGGAGGTCGTCTCGCGAGCGGAGTTCCTCGAGGGGCTCGATCACGCGATCCGGGGGCTCCGGACCGCGTTCGTGCCAAGCCTCGCGTCCCTGCTTCCGCGGTGCTCGCGGTGCGGGGGGCCGGCCCGCCCCGACTTCGTCGCCTTCGAGGAGGCGGTGCACGACCTCCCCGAGGCCGAGGGGCTCGCCGCCGGATGCCGGGCGATGCTGGTCGTCGGCACCCACGGCGAGGTCTACCCGGCGGCGGGGCTGCCGGCCCTCGCGAGGCTCGCCGGGGCGACCGTGGTCGAGATCTCGACGGGAGGCACGTTCATCGAGGCGGACCTCCGGCTGCGCGGCCCCGCCGGCGAGGTCCTGCCGGCCTTGGTGGCCGCCGCGCTGAAGTGATTCAATCGCGCCGACGAAGGAGGACGCGATGGCCCAGTTCCCGAGCGAGGAGTGGCTCGACCAGTACGCCAAGCTGATCAACGCGAGCGACGCCTACCGCGAGGCGGCCGCCGATTGGGAGGGGGACGTCTGCTACGTGGTGGGGGCGGAGCCCGACCGCGGCATCCCCGAGGACGTCTGGGCCTACCTCGATCTGTGGCACGGCGAGTGCCGCGCGGCGCGGGTGACCACGGCCGAGGAGGGGGGGAAGGCCCGGTACGTGATCCGCGCGCCCTACACCCGGTGGAAGGAGGTCATCAAGAAGGAGCTCGACCCCGTGAAGGGCATGATGCAGGGGAAGCTGAAGCTCCAGGGCGACCTCCCCGAGATCCTCAAGTACCTCAAGGCCGCGAACGAGCTCGTGAACCTAGCCGCCACCGTGCCCACCGAGTTCCTCGACGAGGCGACGGCATGAAGGCGGGCGTCGGCCAGGCCGCGTCATGAGGGCGGTGGTCTTCGACGAGGTGGGGAAGGTCCGGGTCGACGACGTCGCCGACCCCACCGTCGAGGACCCGGGCGACGCGGTCGTCCGCGTCACCGCCGCCGCGATCTGCGGCTCGGACATGCACTTCTTCCACGGCAAGGCCCCGATGCTGGCCGGCGACAAGCTCGGCCACGAGGGGATCGGCGTCGTCGAGCAGGTTGGCTCGGGCGTCACCCGCGTGAAGCCGGGCGATCGTGTGGTGATCGCCTTCAACATCGTGTGCGGCGAGTGCTGGTTCTGCCTGAAGGGCCAGAACTCGCTGTGCGAGGAGTTCCGCAACATGGGCGGCGGCACGTTCGGCGGCGAGCTGGACGGCACGCACGCCGAGCGCGTGCGGATACCGGCGGCCGACCACAACCTGCTGCCCGTCCCGGACGACGTCGACGACGAGCACGCGCTCTTCGTCGGCGACATCCTGACCACCGGCTACTACGCGGCGGGGATCGCCGGCATCCAGCCGGGGGACACCGTCGCGGTCGTCGGCGCGGGACCGGTGGGGTTCTTCGCGGCGCAGGCGGCGCGCCTCCACGACCCGGCCCAGGTGCTGGTGCTCGACATGCAGGAGGACCGCCTCTCGCTGATGGAGGGGATGGGGTTCACGCCGATCAACGTGAAGGAGCGCAACCCGCAGACGGCCGTGTCCGGGCTCACCGAGGACCGGGGAGCCGACGTGGTCATCGAGGCGGTCGGCACGGTGCCGTCGTTCGAGTCGTCGACCGAGATCGTGCGGCGCGGCGGGCGGGTGTGCGTGATCGGCTGGTACGTGAGCGAGAGCACCGAGCTGCAGCTCGGGATGTCGTGGTTCCGCATGCTGACCTACGTTTTCGGGGGGATCTGCCCGGTGCACGCGTGGTGGGAGGGGGCGCTCGAGGCGGTGCGCGCCGGGAAGATCGATCCGATGCCGATCATCTCCCACACGATCCCGCTCGAGGAGGCCGCGAAGGGCTACGAGCTGTTCGACCGGCGCGAGGCGACGAAGGTCGTCCTGAAGCCCTGAGCGCGCTCGCCCGGATGGCCATCGTCCAGCACCTCGACGCGGACCCCAGCGGACTCGCGATGATGCTCGGCGGGCTCATCGAGGGGAACCTGCAGATGCACCCCGAGCGACGCGAGCTGCTGAAGCCCGGCCTCGTCGCGATCGTCGCCACCGATGCCGAGGTCGCGATCACGATCCGCCTGGCGCCGGGCCGCGTGACGATCACCGGCGGGGTCGCCGGCCGGCCCCAGCTCCTGATCCGCACCGACTCCGGAACACTGATGGAGCTCAGCTCGACCCCGCTTCGCTTCGGATTGCCGGACCCCTCCACCGAGGAGGGCCGGAAGGCCTTGAGCAAGCTCCGAACCGGCGAGCTGAAGGTGCGCGGCATGGTCCTGCACACGGGCCTCCTCTCGCGGCTGAACCGACTCCTGTCCGTGGCCTGAGCC
>DASWKG010000055.1:0-4312 GCA_036396755.1 Actinomycetota bacterium | reverse complement strand
GCGCGGCGAGTCGGGGTACTCGCCGTGGGTGGCAGGCGGCGATGCCGGCGAGGCGGCGATCACCTGGTACGGCAGTCAGGTCCCGATGGCTTCGATGAGCGACTCCGTGCCCTGGCACTTCTTCTGGGCCAAGGTCAGCGGGGCCGACGCGGGCATGCCGACACTGTCCTCCGGCACCACGACCACCACGCCGATGTTCACCGGCGTCTCGGGCATCCCTGAGTTCGAGATGATCCAGCTCGACTCCGAGGGCCGGATGCACATCGGCATGAGCGCGTACCGCCGGCAGGGCGTCACCACGACCTGGGCGATCTGGTACCAGCGCGAGATCCTGCCGCTCGTGAAGGGCTCGGGCAGCGTTCCGGGTGAGGGCCTCGGCGCGTCGTCGTTCGCGCTCGACGTGGAGCAAGACGAGGCGGGCGCGATCGCCGGGAGCCTGAGCTTCGCGGACCCGGACGCGGGCGTCACGATCGAGGCGCTCTCGTTCGACGGGTTCTCCATCCAGAAGGAGACGGGGGCCTTGACCTGCACGATCACCGGCCAGGCCGAGGTCACCCGTGATGGTCTCACCGGCACCGAGCCGTTCATGGCGAGCTGTCGCGACGGCGGCACCTCGGGTGACACCTTCTCGTTCTCATCGGCCTCCTACACCGGGGGCGGCGCCCTCACCGGCGGGGACGTCGCAGCGGGCTAGGCGCACGCCGGTGCGGGACGAGAGCTCAGGGCCTTGACCGTGGCCGCGCGAACCGCGCTGGCCGGGCTCGTCGTGCTCCTGGCGGGGGTGCCGGCCCTTCCGGCGGCCGCCGACCACGAGCCGGCGAAGTGCCCGATGCATGCGGCCCACACCGGGGCGCACGCGCGCGAGTCGTGCCAGATGGACCGGCTGGGCGCCGTGGAGGTCTCGTCCACCGCGGGGCTCGGTCAGATCGAGGTGCGCGGGAACCTCGCCGCGGTCGTCCAGCGCGAGGAGGGGCGTGTCGCGCTCGTCGACGTCTCCGACCCCGCGAACCTGCGGGTCCTCGGTCGCTACGACGGCAACACCGGGCGCCCCGAGCTCGACGACCCGTTCGACGGCGACGTCGCGTTCAGCTCCGACGGCCGGTACCTCTTCTACGCGCGCCAGACCCACCAGTTCTCGAACGACGGCCTGCACGTGGTGGATATCCTCGACCCCAGCCAGCCCCGGCTGGTCGAGTACGTGCCCGGCGGGGGAACGCTCCGCGTTGCCTACCACCGCTCGGGCGAGGACGAGTACGTGATCACGGCGGACGCGGTCGCCGGCATCATCGTGTTCCGCTTCATCCGCACGGGCGCCGGGGGGACGCTGGTCCCGGTCCACGTCGACGCTCAGCCGCTGCTCAAGGTGGGGGGCCCGGCGTCCGCGGGGCTGGTCGTCGATCCGCATGACCCGATCCTTTCCAGGCCGCTGCTCTACGTGACGACGGGGGAGACCGGGCTCCAGGTCTTCGACTTCAGCGATCCGGCCGAGCCGGTGCTGCTCGGCTCCTGGGCGACGGCGGGGCTCGCGGACGTCGAGGTCTCGGCCACGGCGGAGGGCCGCACCGTCTACGCGGCCACCGAGTACTGGTTCACCGCGTCGACCGCGCCGCGCATCGTCGAGCTCGACGCGACGAGCCTCGGCGCCATCACCGAGCGCCGCCGCTTCAGCCCGGGGGAGCCCGACTACCCGTCGGGCGTGAGCTGGCGCCTGCAGGGGATCGAGCTGTCCGAGGGGCTGCTCTACGTGGCCCACTCGCACGCGGGGGTGGGCGTGATCGATACGTGCTGCGCCTCCGCGCCCCCGCGCGGGAGCACCACCGACCTCGGCGACGGCAACACCGGCGGCGAGTTCCCGAACGTCGCCCCCTACGCGATGGACGTCGAGGTCTCGGGCGGCGTGGCCTTCGTGTCGGACGCCTCGACGGGCTCGCTCAGCGCGTTCCGCTTCGACCCGACGCTCGAGCACCCCGACGAGTAGCCGGGGGCCCCGCGTCTGCCCCTACGGCGTGACCGCGCACTCCTCCTCGTAGCCCGGCGGCACCGGGTTCCGCTCGCACGGGTCGGGAGGCTCGAACCGCAGCGCGTCGCCCAGGTTCGAGTTCCCCTCGAGGAAGTCGACCGCGTCGACGCTCGCCGCGTCCTCGCCGGTGTACCGGAGGATGTACAGGCCGTTGCGGACATCGGTCACGTAGATCAGGCCGTCCCTGATGATCGGGTACGACCACACCACGACCTTGTCCTGGCCGGAGGAGAGCACCGGGTCCTCCTGGGTGACCGCCGCCAGGGGAGCGGGGACGTACTGACCGGCCTGGGTGGGCGCGGCCGGGTCGTCGAGGTCGACGGCCTGCAGGCCGCCGGCGTGCCAGGAGATGAACGCGATCTCGTCGGTGAGGGTCGGGTTGTGGGCCGAGATGCTGCTGAACGGCCGGGGCACGTCGGTCTCGCAGAAGCTCTCGTTGTTCTGGGGGAGCTTGAACTCGGCGCGGACGACCGGCTGCGCCGGGTCGGCGATGTCGATCATCCGGGTCCAGCCCCAGGGGCAGCCGTGGGGCGGGTTGAACGCCGGCGACTGGAGCGCCTCACCGTAGACCTCGTCGGTCACCAGGGCGTAGTCCTGGCCCGGAACCTTCACCGAGCTGTGGGCGCCGGGGCCCGCCCAGGTGGGGCGGTTGGCCGAAGGAGTCAGCAGCCGCGTCGCGGGGCCGGCGATCCCGTTGGCGAAGTCGGAGGTGTCGCCCATGGCGAAGCCGCCGGTCAGGAGCGAGTAGTAGACGCGCATGCCGTCGGTGCTGATCCCGATGGAGTGCAGGGCGCCGGTCGGGACCCCCACGCTGTTGTTGGCGAGCTGCACCGGCTGCTGCCGCTGGATCACCGGCGAGATGTCGTAGACCTGCATGTTCCTCGAGCCGCCCGGGCCGATGAACATCAGGGCCCGGTCCTCGTTGAAGGGGTCGATCCACAGGAAGAACTCGTGCGGGTTCTGCGGCGGATCGAAGGTGAGAACCTTCACCGGCGCCGTGGCCCGGGAGCCGGAGATGTCGTAGAAGGTGAACACATCGGGCGTACCCCCGGTCGGCGAGCACTCGTGGATCAGCTCGCTGCAGTTCGATGACAGGTTCTGGACGATCAGGAGGTCCTGCTGGGGCCAGACCCGCATCTCCCGGGAGGTCTGGTCGGTGAGGGCCTCGTCGGGCGGCCCGATCTGCCCCACCACGTTCGGGTCGGCCGGGTTCGAGATGTCCACGATCATGATCCCGGCGTTGTTCAGGTTCAGCTCGGTGCCCCAGGGCTTGCCGTCGGTCCGGCTGCCCACGTAGGCGTAGTTGCCGTGGATCGCGAGGGCGGCGTTCATCCCCCGGTTCATGAGGGGCTCGTGGCCGACGAGCTGGAAGTTCTGCGCGATCTCCCCGATGGGAAGCGTCTGGGCGTCGAGCCCGGGCACGCCCGAGAACGAGGCGAAGACCAGCAGGGCGGTGAAGGCGAACAGGGGGCGTCGGATCCGGGTGGGAGTCATGCGGGAGGCTTCGTCCGCCGGGGCCCCGACTCCTTTGTGCAGCTGCACGAACCCCCCCCGTTCTGTGGTCACCCAGCCTCGCGACGCGAGGGTCAGTGTCAACAGAACGGGAGGGGGGGTCAGGCGTCGAGGGCCGCGAGCGTCTCCCCGAGGGTGCGGATGGACCGCTCGGTGATGGGGTTGAGGACCAGGATGGCCTCGTCGGCGCCCGCCTCGGCGAGGCCGCGGAGGCCGTTGGCGATCGCCTCCGGGCCGCCCTCGAGCGGAGACACCTCGATCGGGCGCTCGTCCGACTCGCGGTCGAGGACCACCAGCGCGCAGGCGCTCCGCTCCACCCCGGCGGGGTCGCGGCCGGCACGCTCGGCGAGGGCCGAGATCTTGGCGTTGCCCTCCGCGAAGCCCTCGGGCGTGTTGCCGTACCAGTCGTACCAGGTGTTCCAGGCGTCCACGTGGGGGAGGGTCGCAAGGAGGACCCGCTCGCCGGTGCTCCCGGCCATCAGGCGTGGCGGACGCTCGGGGCGGGGGAGCAGGACGGCGTCGTCCACCGAGTGGAACCGACCGTCGAGGGTGACCCGTTCGCCTCCGAGCAGCCGCCGGACGATCTCGAACGCCTCCTCGAACCGGCCGGCGCGATGGTCGAACGGCAGGCCGAGCGCACGGAACTCGTCCTCGTTCCATCCGGCGCCCACCCCGAGCGTGAACCGCCCGCCGCTCAGCTCGTTCATGGTCGCTGCCATCTTCGCGAGGACCGCGGGCGGGTGGAAGGCGAGGCAGGCCACCAGCGGCCCCAGCCGCACC
>DASWKG010000054.1:0-37134 GCA_036396755.1 Actinomycetota bacterium | reverse complement strand
GAGCTCACGGTGTGGAACCCGGCCACGAGCCGGGTCCCCTTCGGCAGGATCTCCTTCGCCTGCTCGGCCGCCGACCCCTGCCAGGGACGGAGCACCTGCCAGGGCCGGCCCCCAACGGCGGTCGCGAGCGGCGTGGTCGTGTCGCAGACGACGACGCCCTCGTGGACCGCGTCGTGGATGCTCCTGTAGATCTCGGCCTGGCCCGCGAACGGCACGGTGACGAGGACGACCTCGGCCGCGGCGGCGACCGCGGCGGCATTCTCCGCACCCTCGACGGCGGCGTCGGCCCCGAGGATCTGCCGGGCCTTCTCGGCGGAAGCCACGGCCCGCTCCTCGGACCGGGAGCCGATCACCACGCGCTCCCCCACCTTCGCCAGTTGGAGGACCAGCCCGAATCCCTCGTGCCCCGTCCCGCCCACGATCGCGATGGTCATGTCTGGGAGCATACCGATGTGAGTTGGCCACCTCACCGCTAGCGACGAGTCGCCCGTTTCACTATTGACCATGGTCTTTGACCATAGTAATCTGGCTTCGTGACACAGAAGCCGGAAACCATGGCCATCTCGAAGTTCAAGGCGACCTGCCTCGCCGCCCTGGAGCGAGTGCGGCGCACCGGCCGGCCGCTGATCGTAACCAGGCGTGGCGAACCCGTGGCCCAGGTGCTTCCCCCTCCTCCGCCGGAACCCGCCCGGGAGAGCGGCTATGGATCCATGGCCGGGACGATCGAGTTTCTCGGCGATATCGTCGGTCCCATTGCAGATCCTGGGGAATGGGAAGCGCTTCGTTGAGCGGGTTCCTCTTGGACACGCACGTCTGGCTATGGCACCTCGGCGGAAACAAAGAGCTGCCCCGTGGACTGAGCCGATCGATCGACGAATCACGGGCCGACTGTTGGCTGTCCCCGATCTCTGTCTGGGAGGTCGGGACGCTGGCCCGGCGCAGGAGGATACGGCTGTCGGCTCCCTTCCTCGACTGGACTCGCGAAGCTCTCCGGAAACTTCCTCTCCAAGAGGCGGAGATCACCGTCGAGGTCGCACTCGCCACAGATGAGGTTGACGCAAATGTCACGGACCCCGCCGACCGCTTCCTCGCCGCGACGGCAGTCGTCTACGACCTGACGCTGCTGACGGTCGACGGCCGGCTTACGAGGGCGAAGGGCATCCCGACCCGGTCGCGCTGAGCCCTCATCGCGTTGGGTGGTGCTCGCCGAAGACGCGTCGGAGGGCGTCGGAGACCTCGCCGAGGGTGGCCCGGGCCTTGAGCGCGTCCCGCATCGGGTGCAGGAGGTTGCCGGTACCGTGGGCGGTCTCCTCGACCGACGCGAGCGCGCGCTCGACCGCCGCGTTGTCGCGCGTCCGGCGGAGCTCCGCGAGCCGCTCGACTTGGCCACGCACCTGCTCCTCGTCGACCCGCACGATGTCCACGGCGTCGCCCTCGTCCTCCACGAAGCGGTTCACGCCCACCACGACGCGCTCGCCAGACTCGACCGCCTGCTGCACCCTGTAGGCCGCGTCGTGGATCTCGTCCTGGATCCACCCGGCCTCGATCGCCGCCACCGAGCCGCCCATCCCGTCGATCTTCTCCATGTACTCCCAGGCGCGTGCCTCGATCTCGTTCGTCAGCGACTCGACGAAGTAGGAGCCCCCGAGCGGATCGGCGGTGTCGGTGACGCCCGACTCGAAGCCGATCACCTGCTGGGTCCGGAGCGCGATCTTCGCGGCGCGCTCCGACGGCAGCGACAGCGCCTCGTCGTAGGAGTTCGTGTGGAGCGATTGCGTGCCGCCCAGCACCGCGGCGAGCGCCTCGAGCGCGGTGCGGACGATGTTGTTCTCGGGCTGCTGCGCGGTGAGCGTGGCGCCCCCCGTCTGGGTGTGGAAGCGGAGCATCGCCGACCGCGGGTCCTTCGCGCCGAAACGCTCGGTCATGACCCGCGTCCACATCCGCCGTGCGGCCCGGAACTTCGCGACCTCCTCGAAGAAGTTCATGTGGCAGGCGAAGAAGAACGAGAGCCGCGGCGCGAACCCGTCGACCTCGAGACCGGCGTCGATCGCGGCGCGCACGTAGGAGACGGCGTTCGCGAGCGTGAACGCGATCTCCTGCACGGCGGTCGAGCCCGCCTCGCGCATGTGGTAGCCCGAGATCGAGATGGTGTTCCACTTCGGGATCCGTTCGTTCGCGTACGCGAAGAGGTCGGTGACGAGTCGCATGGATGGCTCGGGCGGGTACACGTAGGTGCCGCGCGCCGCGTACTCCTTGAGGATGTCGTTCTGCACGGTTCCGCCGAGCTCGTCCGCGGCCACGCCCTGCTCCTCGGCCACCAGCTCGTAGAGCAGCAGCAGGATCGCGGCGGTCGCGTTGATCGTCATCGAGGTCGTCACCCGGTCGAGCGGGATCTGCTCGAAGAGCCGCTCCATGTCCTCGACGGAGTCGATGGCCACCCCGGTGCGGCCCACCTCGCCCTCGGCCCGGGGATGGTCGGAGTCGAGCCCCATCTGCGTCGGGAGGTCGAAGGCGACCGACAGGCCCGTCTGGCCGTGCTCGAGAAGATAGCGGAACCTCCGGTTCGTCTCCCGGGCCGTCCCCATGCCCGCGTACTGCCGCATCGTCCACAATCGCCCGCGGTACATCGACGGGTAGATGCCCCGGGTGTACGGGGGCTCGCCGGGGCGGCCGAGGTCACGCTCGGGGTCGGACCCCTCGAGGTCGCGGGGCTCGTAGAGAGCCCGGATCTCAACCCCCGCGTCCGTCAGGCGGCGCTCGTCGCCGGTCACCGGTTGAGCCTACCGCCGGTCAGGGGCAGGCGTCGGCGCCCTCGGTGCCGACGCAGCGGCGCTCCCGTGCCAGCGTCACCGACAGCCTCGCGATCTCGGTCTCCGACGGGTCGTTCGCCTCATCGGCGTCGCCCAGGAGGTTCAGCAGCTGCCAGGGGTCGTCCTTGAGGTCGTAGAACTCCCGGTAGGTCACCTCGCCGTCGAGCCCGTAGTACTCGGTGTACTGCCGCCGCTCGTCGAGGTAGGCGGCCCAGGGCGGGACCTCGGTCGCCTCATCGAACGGGTACTCGAGCAGGATGTGGTCCCGCGCGTCGGGAGCCAGCAGTGAGCGACCGTCGAGCGGGAACTCGGGATCGGGCACGAGGCCGGCCGCCTCGAGGATCGTCGGCGTGATGTCGACGTTCGCGGCCAGCCGGCCATCGGCGACGCCCGAGGGCAGCCGGTCGGGCCACCGGGCGTAGAAGGGCACGTTCACCGCCTGCAGGTACGGGAGACGCTTGTCACCGACGCCGTGCTCGCCCCAGAAGAACCCGTTGTCGGAGACGAAGAACGCCAGCGTCCCGTTGCGCTCGCCGTCCTTGCCGAGCTGCTCCATCACGGTCGCGACCAGCTCGTCGACGGCGAGGAGCGTGCGCAGCTGCCCCTCGCGGTTCTTCCGCACCCGCAGCCCCGAGACGTGCTGGGACTGGACGAACGGCGGCTTGTCCGAACGGTCCGCCTCTTCATAGGCCGGGTTCGACGTCCAGGCGGGGACGCGAGCGCGCCGGTGACGATCGGCCGGCTTGAAGGGCCCGTGCGGCGCGTACGGCGCCACGTAGAGGAACCAGGGACTCGCGTCGCGCCGCTCGAAGTACCGGAGGTACTCGAGGGCGCGCTCGGCGAGGAAGTCGGTCGTGTACTCCTCGACGCGCTCGACCCGGCCGTCGATGTTGAACTTCGTGTAGTCGTAGCCCTGCGTCTGGACCGACCACCGGTCCCAGTAGCGCGGCTCCGTCTGGAGCGGCCAGTTGTTGAAGATCTTCCCGGTGATCGCGGTGAGGTAGCCGGCCTCCTGCAGGTAGCGCTGGACGGTCGACCGCTCGTCGAGCGTCTGCGGCGAGTGATTGTTCTCGACGCCGTGGTTGTGGGTGTAGCGGCCGGTCATGATCGAGGCCCGCGAGGGACAGCAGACCGGGGTGGTGGCGACCGCCCGCGGGTACTCCACCCCGCGCCGGTCGAACCAATCGAGCGTCTCCCGCATCACCCCCATCGTCCCGGTGCGCTGGTCGTCGGTCACGAAGATCAGGACGTTGGGGAGCACCTCCTCGGCCGCGCGCGGCGCCGTGCCGCCCCCAACGCGCGCGCCGCCGACGCCAAGCGACCCGAACAGGATGGCGGCGGCTGCCCCCGCGCGAACCCCTACCGCTCGCATCCGAAGACCTCGTCCTCGCTCGTGCGGTCCGGGCACGAGTCCTTGCCGGGGCCGCCGTCGATCAGGTCGGCGCCCGGTCCGCCCCACAGCTCGTCGGGGCCCCCGGCGCCGAGCACCGAATCGTCCCCCTCACCCGCGTCGAGCCGGTCGGCCCCCGAGCTGCCGTCGAGCGCGTCGATGCCCGGCCCGCCGTCGAGCTCGTCGCTCCCCACGCCGCCGACGAGCCGGTCCTCGCCGCCGCCTCCCCACAGATCGTTGTCGGCGTCGTCGCCGATGAGCACATCGTCCCCCGGGGTGCCCTCGGCGTTCTCGATGCCCCTGAGGGAGTCGGCGCCGTCGCCGGAGGCATCGCCCGCCGAGAGGTCCACGGTCACGGGGCCCGGCGCCTCCGGGAAGGCGACGGTGTCGGACCCCGCTCCGCCGCGGAGCGCGTCGTCGCCCGCCCCGCCGATCAGGCGATCGGCGCCCGAGCGCCCGTCGAGCGAGTTCGGCCCCGCGTCGCCGATCAGCTCGTCATCGAAGGGCCCGCCCTCGGCGCTCTCCACGGCGACGAGCGTGTCGGTCCCCTCACCGGTGGCGATTCCCGCCGACAGGTCGATCCGCACGGGCCCGGAGGCCTCGGGGTGGGCGACCTCGTCGGTCCCGGGCCCGCCGTCGATCGCGTCGTCGCCTCCGCCCCCCGCCAGTTGGTCGTCGCCGTCGCCCCCCGACATCGTGTCGTCGCCGTCGCCTCCGAACAGGGCATCGGGCCCGTCGCCCCCGGTCAGCACGTCGTCGCCGGAGCCGGCGAGCAGCGCCTCGAACCCGGCCAGCAGGAGGTCCCCCTCCCCCGCCTCCCCGTCGGGCGTCACGTCGCCCGCGGCCAGCACGAGATCGCCGTCGCGGCGGTCGTAGGCGATGGTGTCCCGGCCGGTGCCACCCGAAAGGATGTCGGCGCCGTCCGGGACGGGGCCCTGGTCGAGCAGGTCGTCTCCCTCGCCGCCCTCCTCACGGTCGGCTCCCGGACCGCCGGCCAGGTAGTCGCTCCCTCTCCCCGCGACGAGGACGTCGGCCCCGTCGCCGCCGAGGAGCGCGTCGGGGCCTCCCCCAGACTCGAGCGTATCGTCGCCCGGCCCACCGACGAGGAAGTCCGGCCGGAAGGAGGTCGTCAGCGCATCGTTGCCGTCCTCGCCGTAGATCGTGAGCGGGATCATCGCCGATTCGGCGTCCACGGTGTCGTTCCCCGCGCCGAGCCGCATCGTCAGCCGGTCGACCGAGGTGAGCCGGACGTCGGCGCCGACGCTGGCGGGCCCCCGGTTCAGGTCGACCGACCGCGTCTCGACGACGATGTGGTCGTCGTCGGCGGTCCCGATCACCGCGAGCTGATCGATGGCGCCGACCCCCAGGTCCACGTCGAAGTCGATGTCGCCGCCCGAGCCCGAGAACGGCCCGCCGGTGAGGTCGATGACGAAGACGGTCCCTCCCTCGACGAGCACGTCCTGCAGGGTCTCCACCGTCGGCCCGGGGACCCCGCACGGCAACAGCGAGTCGCCCACGTACACCTCGATCGCCTCGCCGGCGCGGACGACCCGGACCGGGCCCACCGCCTCATCGGTGACCAGGGTGAGCGTGGGGCTCGCGAACGTGCACGAGGTCGGGGCCGCGGCTCCGACGGGCATGGGCGCCACGGCGAACGAAAGAAGGAGGGATCCGGTGAGGAACCGCATGGATGCCTTCGATGCTAGCACGGGGCAAATCGGTCAACCTGCGCCCGCGGTTGCTGGGGCCTCCTTCGCTCGGCTACCCTCACAGCGCCGTGAGCAGGTACGCCAAGGAGATGGGGAGCCTCTACCGGGGGCGCGAGGGCCAGTGGACCTGGATCCTCCACCGCATCACCGGCGTCGGGGTCCTCCTGTTCCTGTTCGCCCATATCGTCGACACCGCGCTCGTCGCGTGGGGCCCCGACACCTACAACACGGTCATCGAGCTCTACCACAGCCCGATCGTGCAGGTCATGGAGCTCGGGCTCGTGGGCGCGGTCATCTTCCACGCGCTCAACGGGGTCCGCATCATGATCATCGACTTCTGGCCGGCCGCGACCGTCCACAACCGCCGGCTGATCCTCACCACCTACGCGGTGTTCCTCGCGTCGATGGCGCCGATCACCTTCCTGATGGGCCGGCGCATCATCGAGGCGGTCTTCGGATGAGGGAGGCCGCATGGCCGTCGTGACCCGGCCCTCGCGCGCGCCGGCGCCGCCGCGCTCCCGGTCGCGCTTCGAGCTGTACTCGTGGCTCTTCATGCGCCTGTCGGGCATCATGCTGCTCTTCCTCGCGGTCGGGCACGTGCTGATCATGCACGTGCTCGGCGAGGGGGTGCAGCGCGTCGACTACGAATTCGTGGTCGAGCGATGGGGCAGCGCGTTCTGGCGCACCTGGGACTGGCTGCTCCTCTCGCTCGCGCTGCTGCACGGCATCAACGGCGTGCGCGTGATCGTGCAGGACTACGTGAAGACCCCCGGCGGGCGCCTCGCCTGGAACTCGATCTTCGCGATCACCGGCCTCGTCCTGTTCGCCCTCGGAACGATCATCGTGTTCACCTTCGACCCCTCGGCCTTCGGCTTCTGAGCCTCATGACGACCCAGCACTCCTACGACGTGGTGATCGTCGGCGCCGGCGGCGCGGGGATGCGGGCGGCGCTCGAGGCCTCCGGCACCGCGCGCACCGCGGTCGTCTCGAAGCTCTACCCCACGCGCTCGCACACGGGCACCGCCCAGGGCGGCATGTGCGCGGCGCTCGGGAAC
Organism: Actinomycetota bacterium; assembly: GCA_036396755.1. Classification (GTDB taxonomy): domain Bacteria; phylum Actinomycetota; class UBA4738; order UBA4738; family CALAEC01; genus DASWKG01. Next base: position 30,170 of record DASWKG010000054.1, on the reverse strand, counting down.
CTCGAGGAGGACACGTGGGAGTGGCACGCGTTCGACACCGTGAAGGGCGGCGACTACCTGCCCGACCAGCCGGCCGTCGACGTGATGTGCCAGGAGGCCGTCGACGCGGTGATCGAGCTCGAGCACTGGGGCTTGCCGTTCAACCGCACGGCCGAGGGCAAGATCGACCAGCGGCGCTTCGGCGGCCACACGCGCAACCACGGCGAGGCCCCCGTGCGGCGCGCGTGCTTCGCCGCCGACCGCACCGGCCACATGATCCTGCAGACGCTCTACCAGCAGTGCATCAAGCGCGACGTCCGCTTCTACAACGAGTTCTACGTGCTCGACGTGCTCATGAACGACGGACGCGCCGCCGGCGTCGTCGCCTACGAGCTGGCGACCGGCGAGCTCCACGTCTTCCGAGCCAAGGCCGTGCTCTTCGCGACCGGCGGCTACGGCAAGATGTTCAAGATCACCTCGAACGCCCACACGCTCACCGGGGACGGGATGGCCGCGTGCTACCGCCGGGGCATCCCGCTCCAGGACATGGAGTTCTTCCAGTTCCACCCCACCGGCATCTACAAGATGGGGATCCTGCTCTCCGAGGCGGTGCGCGGCGAGGGCGGCATCCTCATCAACGGCGAGGGCGAGCGCTTCATGGAGCGCTACGCGCCGTCGATCAAGGACCTCGCCCCGCGCGACATGGTGTCCCGGGCCATCTTCCAGGAGGTCAAGGAGGGACGGGGCATCGACGGGAAGGACTACGTCTACCTCGACGTCCGCCACCTCGACCCCGAGATCATCGAGTCGAAGCTCCCCGACGTCACCGAGTTCGCCCGCATCTACCTGGGGGTGGAGCCGACGACCGAGCCGGTGCCGATCCAGCCCACTGCCCACTACGGCATGGGCGGCATCCCCACCGACGTCGACGGCCGCGTCGTGGTCGGCGAGAGCGAGGAGCCGGCGCCCGGGCTGTACGCGGCCGGCGAGTGCGCGTGCGTCTCCGTGCACGGCGCGAACCGGCTGGGCACCAACTCGCTGCTCGACATCGTCGTCTTCGGCAAGCGCGGCGGCGCGCACGCGGCCGCCTACGCCGCCGACGCCCCGACCCCCGAAATCCCAGCCGACGCCGAGCGGCCGACCGCCGAGCGGCTGCGCAGCCTCCTCGAGACCGGCGGCGGGCAGCTGATGGCCGACGTCCGGGCCGAGCTGCAGGAGCAGATGACCGACCTCGCCGGCGTGGTGCGGGTGGAGTCGGACCTGCGGAAGATGCAGGAGTCGCTCGGCGGCCTCCGCGAGCGGTACGGACGCTCGGTGATCCAGGACAAGGGGAAGGTCTACAACACCGACCTCATGGAGGCGTTCGAGCTGAGCTGCCTGCTCGACTGCGCCGACACCCTGGTGGCGGCCGCGCTGGCACGCCAGGAGAGCCGGGGCGGGCACTTCCGCGACGACCATCCGCTGCGCGACGACGAGCACTGGCTGAAGCACTCGCTCGCCTACCGCGAGTCCGACGGCTCGGTCCGACTGGCCTACAAGCCCGTGAAGATGGGACGCTACGTCCCGATGGAGCGGAAGTACTGATGACGGAAACCGTCTCGCTGCAGGTGAAGATCCGGCGATTCAACCCCGAGGCCGGGGACGCGCCGTGGTGGGACACCTTCACGGTCGACGCGGAACCGACCGACCGCCTGCTCGACGCGCTCCACGAGATCAAGTGGCGCCAGGACGGCACGCTGGCGCTTCGGCGCTCCTGCGCCCACGGCATCTGCGGCTCCGACGCGATGCTGATCAACGGCCACAACGCGCTCGCCTGCAAGGTGCTGGTGAAGGACGTGGCCCCGAAGGTCACCGTCGAGCCGATCCGTGGCCTCCCGGTGCTGAAGGACCTCATCGTCGACATGGAGCCGTTCTTCGAGCAGTACAAATCGGTGCTCCCCTACCTGATCAACGATCAGGAGGAGCCCGAGCGCGAGCGCCTGCAGTCGCCCGAGGACCGCGAGCGCTACGACGACACCACCAAGTGCATCCTCTGCGCCGCCTGCACCACCTCGTGCCCGGTGTTCTGGGGCGACGACGGCTACGTCGGCCCGGCCGCGATCGTGAACGCCCACCGCTTCGTCTTCGACTCGCGCGACGAGGGCTCGAAGGAGCGGCTCCAGATCCTCGGCGAGAAGAGCGGTGTCTTCCGCTGCCGGACCACCTTCAACTGCACCGACGAGTGCCCGCGCGGCATCAAGGTAACGAAGGCGATCCAAGAGGTGAAGCGGGCCATCATGTTCGACCGGCCCTGAGGCCGCCTTCACCTCGCCGGTCGCGGTCGATCGCGCGCGCCTTACGGGGTGAACGAGGCCTTCGGGGACCAGCCGCTCTTCGCGGAACCGTCGCCGGAGCGCGCCCGGAACTGGTACGCGGTGCCGTTCTGGGCCGTCTCGGGATCACCGTTCTTCCCGAACACCCCGCTGCCGGTCGCCGTGTTGCGCTTCCATTTCATCCAAACCCCCGCGCCGATCCGATACTGCACGTCGTAGCTCGAGCCGGTCTCGGACCCGCCGGGCGCCCAGGTGACGGTGAACGGCGCCCCGCCGGGTGCGCCCTTGAACTTCACCGGCACCTTCACGAAGCCGCTCATCCCGCCGGACGCGCTTCCGTGGATCTCGCAGTAGTAGTGGAACTTCCCCGCCGAGAAGGTGACCGAGAAGTCGATCGCGCCGTTCGTCGGATCACCCGAGCGGAACAGCTCGCCGTCCTCGCGCACGTTGTGGCTCAACGCCCCGGCCGACTTCGACCAGTGCACGTCGCCGCCCGCCGTGACGCGGACGGTGGATGGGTCGAACGAGGTGCCGTTGGGGCTGATCGTGACCTCCTTGGTGGCGGCTCCACCGAACGAAGGCACCGCGAGCACGAGCACAAGCACGACGATCGGAGCGAGCATCCGGCGCATGATCAACCTCCTTCTCCTGGGCTCTCCCGGCACGATCCGGCAAAGGGCGTGGCGGTACGCCCTGATAGCCTACCGCCGTGGCACACCGCATCACGCTGATCCCCGGGGACGGCATCGGGCCCGAGGTGTCCGAGGCCGCGCGCGTCGCGCTGTCCGCCACGGGCGTGGCGATCCAGTGGGACGTGCAGGAGGCCGGGTCGGCCGTTATGGAGCGAGAGGGGACGCCCCTCCCCGAGCACGTGCTGGCCGCCATCCGCGAGTCGCGCACCGCGCTCAAGGGGCCCATCACGACGCCCGTGGGGACCGGGTTCCGCAGCGTGAACGTGGCGCTGCGCCAGGAGCTCGACCTGTTCGCTGCCGTCCGGCCCTCACGCCACATCAAGGGGGTGCCCACGCGCCACCCCGGCACCGACCTCGTCGTGATCCGCGAGAACACCGAGGACCTCTACCGCGGCATCGAGTTCGAGCGCGGCTCCGAGCAGACCCAGCGCCTCCGCGACAAGCTCCGCGAGCTGGCGGGCTATGAGCTGGCGGAGGACGCCGGCGTCACGATCAAGCCGATCTCGGTGACCGGCACGCGGCGGATCGTTCGCTTCGCGCTCGAGTTCGCCCGGCGCCACGGCCGGAAGAAGGTCACGGTCGGCCACAAGGCGAACATCATGAAGTTCTCCGATGGCGTCTTCCTGAACACGGCGCTCGAGATCGATCGCGAGGACTACCCGGACATCGCCCTCGAGGCGATGCAGATCGACGAGCTGGCGATGTGGCTCGCCTGGGAGCCCGAGACGATGGACCTCCTGCTGCTCCCCAACCTCTACGGCGACATCGTGTCCGACCTCTGCGCGGGGCTCGTCGGCGGGCTCGGGCTCGCGCCGGGAGCGAACATCGGCTGGGAGTACGCGGTCTTCGAGCCGGTCCACGGCAGCGCGCCCGACATCGCGGGCAGGGGCGCCGCGAACCCGATCGCGATGATCCTGACCTCGGTGCTGATGCTCCGGCACCTCCGCGAGGACGACGCCGCCGACCGCCTCGAGGCCGCGGTGGCCGCCACCGTCGAGGAGGGCCGCGCCGTCACCCCCGACATGGGGGGCACGGCGAAGACGATGGAGGTCGCCGAGACGATCGCCCGGCGGCTCGCCTAGCTCTCAGCCGCTCAGTGGCTCAGTGCTCGTGGCTCCGACCGGAGCCCTCGTGGGGAACCTGTCAACACCCGGGCTCGCCGGGATGACCGCAGCAGCCCTTCCCCTGCGTCGCCATCCGCTTGAGCGTGCGAGCGCGATTCCTGAGCGTGAGGGCGACCTTCGTCGGGACCGACGCGTCGTACTCGCGCCAGTTGGTGAAGAAGTCGCGGACGTACCTGCGGTAGCTCATCGGGCTCAGCCTCCCAGGTTCGCGAGGTCGGCGCACTTCGCCCGGATGCCCTCGGCCGCCTCGCGAAGGGCTGCGAGCTCCGTGTCGCCGAGGTCGAGCTCGACGACCTCCTCGACCCCGATGCGTCCGAGCCGGGCCGGCACCCCGACGTACACGCCGTCGATCCCGTACTGACCGGTCGCCCAGGCGCAGACCGGCAGCACCTCCTTGGTGTCGCCGGCGATCCCGTTCACCATCTGGGCCGCCGCGGCCGACGGCGCGTAGTAGGCGCTCCCCTTCTTGAGGTAGCCGACGATCTCGGCGCCGGCATCCCGGGTCCGCGCGTACAGGCGCTCGAGGGTCTCCTCGTCGACGAGGTCGCGGAGCGGCTTGCCGTCGACCGTGGCCTGTCCGGGCAGCGGCACCATGGCCTCGCCGTGGGAGCCGAGCGTCATCGCCCGAACCACCGAGGGCGAGACGCCGAGCTCGGCGGCGATGAAGTACACGAGCCGGGCCGAGTCGAGGGTCCCGGCCATCCCCATCACCCGCTCGCGCGGGAAGCCCGTGACCTCGGCGGCGAGGAAGGTCATCTCGTCGAGCGGGTTCGACACCACGATCACGATCGCCTCGGGGCTCGCGTCGCGCACCTCGCCCGCGACCGTTCGCATGATGCCGGCGTTCTTGCCGAGCAGGTCCATCCGGCTCATCCCGGGCTGGCGGGGCAGGCCGGCCGTGATGACCACGACGTCCGACCCCGCGGTGTCGCCGTAGTCGTTCGTGCCGCGCACGACCGGCTCGAACCCCTCGATCGGCGACGACTGGTTCATGTCGAGCGCGAGGCCCTGCGGCAGGCCCTCGACGATGTCGATCATCACCACCTCGTCGGCGAGGCCCTTCTGGGCGACGCGCATGGTGGTGGTTGCTCCGACGAATCCACTTCCAACGACGGTGACCTTCACGGCTGCTCCTCGGTCGGCTCGGGTGCCCTCATCCTACGCGGCGAGGCCCGGCCGTCGGGAACGGCTCGCCGCCGACTTGTGCAAGTGCACAAAGGGAGCCGGGGCCGCGCGCACGAACCTTTCCTCGTCACCTCTACGAAGGAGCTCTCATGAAGCGCACCACGCTTTCCGTCCTGCTGACCGCCGGGATCGTCGCCGGGGCCGCCCTCCCGGCCTTCGGTGCCCCCGTCTGCTGGGTCGCCCCCGAGGCCGAAGCGGCCTGCGGCTTCCGCATCTTCGCCGAGCCCGCGCTCTCGGCGACCTTCATCCAGCACGACGGTCCCGCGGGTGGCGCCGCGGGCGTGGCCGGCGAGTACGAGCTGGGCATCAAGGCCCTCGCCCAGCGATTCCCGAACTTCGTGAAGGTGAACACCCTCGCCACCCTGCTGAACGACCCCACGGCTGTCTCGGCCGACGGGCGGGACATCTGGGTGATCGAGGTCACCGACTTCCGGGTCGCCGAGGAGGGCAAGGCGCCCGTCACGGTGTCGCTCTCGGTCCACGGCGCCGAGCGGGCCGGCCTCGAGGGCGGCGTCCGCTACGCGGAGGACCTCGCCCGCTGGGCCACGTCCGAACCGGGCCACCTGGTGCGGAACGGGACCGACGCGGACTCGGTCGCGATCCCCGCGAGCGAGCTCCTGCGGAAGGTCCACCTGTACCTCTCCAACCCCAACCCCGACGGCTGGGCGGCCGGCGACCTGCAGAACGGCGGGCTGTTCACGCGCGGCAACGGCAACGGAACGGACCTCAACCGGCAGTTCCCCACGATGGGATGGGTCCAGACGTCGGGCCGCCCGCTCCCGCAGAGCGAGCCGGAGGCGAAGGCGTGGGCGAAGTTCGTGCAGGGGGTCCAGCCCGTGGTGGCGGCCGACCTGCACGGTGAGCTGACCTCGGTCAACAACGCGTTTGCCGACATGATGTACCCGGCCGGGCAGTGGGACCCTGCGATGCAGGTCAAGGAGGAGGCGCTGGCGCGCCATATGAAGTCGAACGTCTACCGCTACTTCGAGGAACAGGGCGTCGTGCTGGGCGACATCGCCGGAGCGGTCGCTGGGATGCGTCCCGCCGACTATGCGACCGCGTACGACGTGGTGAACTACGACGACTCGGGGTTCATGGGCGACTTCTTCACCCAGACCGGCGCGGTCGAGATGGACGTCGAGCACTTCCTCTCGCACCAGGTCCCCAACTCCACCTGGCTGTTCCCGCTCGAGCAGGCGCACGTGGCCGCCGTGCGGGCCGAGATCGAGACGCTGGCCGTCGAGGCCCTGGTGACCCACGACCTCGAGGTGTCCTTCGACGTCGGCGAGACCGGATACCTGTTCGACCCGGCCGTGGTGACCGACACCGACGCGAACGGGTACGGAGGCCCGCCGCCCCCCGCCGGCGTCGTGCCCCAGTCCTACTCAGCCACGCCGATGCGGTACTTCGAGGATCTCTCCGAGGTCGCCAGCACGCCGCTGCGGCCGGTGCTCGCGGCGGACGTTGCCGGCGACGGCGACGCTGATGCGTTCGCGGACCTCGAGGGCCTCGACTCCTTCGTGATCGTGAGCGGCGGGCTTCCCGCCGACGGCGCGGGGCGTCCGGTCGACGAGGCCGCGACGATCGGCGCCCTGCGGGACTTCGTGACGGGCGGCGGCAACCTGGTTCTCACCGACGAGGCCGTCAGGTTCTTCCTGCCGAAGCTCACCGCGATCCCCGAGTCGGCCGTCACCAAGGGCCTCTCCAACGCTGGTCACGTCAACATCGACGACTTCGCCGACCCGTACCTCGAGGGCGTGTACGAGACGGCCAGCCAGACCTACTACGAGGTCCCGCTCGGCTACTCCGCCACCAACAACGCCCCGCACTGGACGGTCACGCGCTCGAGCCTCGAGTCGGCCGGCGGAACGCACCTCGGCCACTTCGGCAGCGCCACCACGCGCACCAGCCTCGGCCGGCTTCCGCTGGGCGACGGGACCATCGGGATCATCGGGGCGCTCCTCCCGCCCGCGCAGGAGAGCCTGCACCACTTCTACGGCCTGGCGGACTACGGCGTCACCGTGGCGGGCGGGCAGATCCTGAACAACATGCTGGCAGCGGGGGTGTGAGGTCGTCGCGCGCCCTCGCGCTCTCGGCGCTGCTGCTCGCCCTGCCGGCGGCGCCGTCGTCGGCTCGTAGCGACGCACGGCACGACCTCGACCTCCCCCGGGTGGCGCGGCTGCTCGCGCCCCCGGCCTCGCTCACGGCCGGGGACGGGCCGGCCGCCGCGGAGTTCCGCCGCCGCTACCCGTGGCGGATCCCGCGCGCCACGGAGAACCGGCCCGACGCCGGTGGACCGCTCGTGCACGTCGTCTATCTCACGACGAAGAACCAACCCGCCCCGGCGCTCGACCGGCTCGGCATCCTCGAGGACTCCGTGCGCTCGCAGGACGCCTGGCTCAGCGAGCAGGCCGGGCTCCGGTGGCGGCTCGACGTCTTCTCCTTCCGGGCACCGCACCGCCGGCGGCCGGTCAGGGCCATCGACGTGACGTTCGTCGACAGCGGCGCCCGATCCGAGGACCTCACCACGCTCGCCGACGTCGAGGCGGTCCTCACCGCCCACGGCCTGAGCGATCCCGAGAAGCGCTACCTCGTGTACGCGGCGACCGACGCGGGCTCGGTCTGCGGCGAGGGCGACTACCCGCTCTCCGACGACCCGAACGAGGTGGGCCGATACTCGGCCGTCTACCTCTACAGCGACGAAGGGTGCGGGGGCCTCGACCTCGCCCCCGACCGTCGCACGCCGTCGTGGGCGGAGTCGATCGCCCAGCAGGAGCTGATGCACAACGACGGCGCGGTGCCGCTCGCCGCGCCGCACGACTGCAAACCGGCCGCGACGGGTCATGTCTGCACCCCCGCGCTCGTCTCCCTCGGCGGCGATCCCGAGATGGAGGACGTGATGTTCCCCTACGCGTCGGGACCGCTCGCCGCCAAGGTGCTCGACCGCGGCCGCGACGACTATTTCAAGCACGGCCTCCCGCTCCGGGACCTCGCCGACAGCCCGTACCTGCTCGTCGCCGGGCGCCCGTAGGCGCCGGCTCCCTACGCCCCGGCCTCCAGCTTCGCGATGACGGCGTCGGCGACCTGCGACGTGCCGACCGCGGTGGGGTCGTCGCGCGAGGGCTTCATGTCGTAGGTGACGCCGGTGCCCTCGGCGATCACGGCGGCGAGCGCGCGCTCGAGACGGTCGGCCGCGTCGCGCTCGTCGAGGTGGCGGAGCATCAGCATGCCGGAGAACATCATGGCCATCGGGTTGACCTTGTTCATCCCCTTGTACTTCGGGGCGCTTCCGTGGGTCGCCTCGAACACCGCGACGCTGTCGCCGATGTTGCCGCCGGGGGCCACGCCGAGGCCCCCGATCAGGCCCGCGCACAGGTCGGAGACGATGTCGCCGTAGAGGTTCGGGAGGACGAGCACGTCGTACTCCTCGGGGCGGGCGACGAGCTGCATCGACAGGTTGTCGACGATGCGGTCCTCGAACTCGATGTCGGAGTACCCGGCCGCCACCTTGCGGGCCACCTCGAGGAACAGCCCGTCGGAGAACTTCATGATGTTGGCCTTGTGCACGGCGGTGACCTTCTTCCGCCCCTCCCGGCGCGCGTACTCCATCGCCCACTTCACGATCCGTTCCGTGCCGGTGACCGAGATCGGCTTGATCGAGATGCCGGAGTCCTCACGGATCCGATCGCCCGTCGCCTCCGCGATGAACTCGATCAGGCGCCTGGTCTCGTCGGCCCCCTGTTCGAATTCGATCCCGGCGTACAGGTCCTCGTGGTTCTCCCGGCAGATCACCAGGTCGACGTTCTCGTAGCGGGACCGCACCCCCGGGTAGCTCTTCGCCGGGCGGAGGCAGCAGAACAGGTCCAGCTCCTTGCGGAGGGCCACGTTCACGCTCCGGAACCCCTTGCCGACGGGGGTCGTGATGGGGCCCTTGATCGCCACGCCGTTCGCGCGGATCGAGTCGAGGACGTGGTCGGGGAGCGGCGTCCCGTACGTGTCCATCACGTCGGCTCCGGCGTCCTGCACGTCCCAGTCGAACGCCACGCCGGTCGCCTCGAGGACCCGGCGGGTGGCCTCGGAGAGCTCGGGTCCGACCCCGTCGCCGGGGATCAACGTCACACGGTGCGCCATCGAAGGTCTCCTTCCGGGCTCGGTCGCGGTCATCATAGCCGCTCGCGGGAGGGCCCCCTGCTAGACTCGCCCCGGGAGCGCGAGGGGACGGACAGAGGAGGATCGAGTGACGGAGAAGGGCCTCGCCGACGTCGTCGCGGCGCAGACGCACGTCTCCGACATCGACGGCAAGCTGGGCCGTCTGTGGTACGTCGGCTACGACATCCACGAGCTGGCGAAGAGCTCGACCTTCGAGGAGACGGTCTACCTGCTCCACAACCGGCGGCTCCCCAACGCCGGCGAGCTCGAGGGCATGACCGAGCGATTGGTCCTGGAGCGGGACCTCGACGAGTTCACCGGCGGGCTCATGCCCACCTTCGGCGAGGTGGCCTCGCCGATGTCGATGCTCCGAACGACGGTATCGGCATCGTCGGCCTACGACCCCGACGGCTGGGACCACTCGGCCGAGGGCACCGAGCGCAAGTCCATCAGGCTGATCGCTCGGTTCCCCACCATGATCGCCACCTTCCACCGTCTCCGCAGCGGCCTGGAACCGATCCCTCCGAACCCCAAGCTCCCCCACGCGGCGAACTTCCTGGCGACGCTGCTGGGCGAGGAGCCCGACGAGGAGGCGGCCCGCGCGTTCGACATCTGCCTGATCCTGCACGCCGACCACACCATGAACGCGTCGACCTTCACCGCGCGCGTGATCGCCTCGACGCTGTCGGACGTGCACTCCGCGGTCACCGGCGCCATCGCGGCGCTGAAGGGGCCGCTGCACGGCGGCGCGAACGAGGCCGTGATGGCGATGCTCGAGGAGATCGACGACGTCGGCCGCGTCGAGCAGCACGTCAAGGACAAGCTCGGGCGCAAGGAGCGCATCATGGGGTTCGGGCACCGGGTCTACAAGACCGAGGACCCGCGGGCCACCCACCTGCGGCGTCTGGCGCAGGAGCTCGGGGAGCGCGTGGGCGAGACGAAGTGGTTCGAGATGTCCCAGCGCATCGAGCAGGTGGTCATGGAGGAGAAGGGGCTCTACCCGAACGTCGACTTCTATGCCGCCAGCGTCTACCGCTACCTCGGCATCCCCACCGACCTGTTCACCACCGTGTTCGCCGCGAGCCGCGTCTCGGGGTGGACCGCCCACGTCCGCGAGCAGCTGGAGGACAACCGGCTGATCCGCCCCGAGTCCGAGTACATCGGGCCGCGGAACCAGACCTACGTACCCATCGAGGAGCGCGCATGAAGATCTCCGACATCATGACCCAGGCCGCCGTCACCGATCAGCCCGACGACACGCTCGAGGCCGCCGCAAAACGCATGTGGGAGCAGCAAACGGGGTCGCTGCTCGTGCTCGACGGCGAGGACCTGGTCGGCATCGTGACCGAGCGCGACATCCTGAAGGCGGTCGCGACCGGGGTCGAGATGGGGAGCACCCGGATCTCCGAGGTGATGACCAAGGACCTCATCACGGTCGACCCCGGGACCTCGCTGCGCGAGGCCGCCGCGGTCATGACCGACAAGTGGATCCGCCACCTCCCCGTGCTCGAGGGCGGCCGTCTGGTCGGCGTCGTCTCCCAGCGCGACCTCTCCGGTGTCCTCGCCGGCGCCCTCAACGAGCCCGAGGAGCTCCACCGCCTCGTCGAGTCCAGCGAGCTCGTCCGGGCCCGCAGGCTCAAGCGCATCGAGGCCGGCGACCTGGACTAGACCGGGCGCGGCAGGAGGCCCGCTGCGTCGATGACGCGGCGGACGATCTCCTCGTGGCCCAGGCCCATGACGTGGACCCCGGCGATGCCGGGGATCGCGCGCAACCCCTCGATCACCTCGACGGCCAGCCGCACGCCCTCGCTCTCCGCGTCGTCCCCCGCTTCCTCGAGCCGGCGCACCACCGCGTCGGGCACCGTGACGCCGGGGAGGTGCTCCCGCATGAAGCGCGCGGTCTTCGGGCCGCGAGGAGCCGCGACACCGGCGAGGACGAAGACCCGCTCGAGGAGCCCCCGCGCCCCGAGCCGCTCGGCCCACTCCCCCATCGCGTCGACGTCGTAGACGATCTGCGTCTGGACGAAGTCGATGCCCGCGTCGGCCTTCCGCTCGAGCCGGGCCGGGTCGTAGCCGGGCGCGAGCGGCACATCCGCGCCGCCCACGAAGAAGCGCGGGGCCGGGTCGACCGGCGTCCCGGCGAGGCCGGTCCCCTCGTCGCGGAGGCGCGCGGCGAGCGTGATCAGCTCGATGACGTCGAGGTCCATCACCTCCGTTGCGTCGGGGTGGTCGCCGGTCGACACCGGGTCTCCGGTGAGGCAGAGCACCGCACGAGCGCCGAGGGCCCACGCGCCGAGCAGGTCGGCCGTGAGCGCCAGGCGATTGCGATCGCGCACGGTGAGCTGGGCGATCGGCTCGAGGCCCGCGCGCGCCACGAGCGCGGCCCCCGCCAGCGACGACATGTGGGCCGACGAGGTGGGGTTGTCGGTGACATTCACCGCGTCCGCGTAGCCCAGGAGCTGCTGGGCCTGGGTCATGACGGCGTTCGGGTCCGCGCCCCGCGGGGGCACCACCTCGGCGGTCACCGCGAACGTGCCGTCGTGCAGGATCCGCTCGAGGCGGCTCTCGGACCGGAGCGTCATTCCGCGTCCGCGGGGAGGATGGTGAAGAAGCCACCCTGGAGCGGCTTGACAGCGCGGAACCCTCGCTCGTCCAGAGTGAGGATGCGTCGAGTGCCGTGGCGGTGAGCTAGGACAACCAACGAGGCATCGGCAAGTCCCAGCTCCAGGTCTCGGTAGCGACGAACGATCCCCCGGGCGATACCGCGCTCTTCCCGCGTGAGACACTCCACGTCGAAAAGTGGCCCGGAGAGATCCCGGAGGAACTCCAGCTCCACTCGGACTCCGAGTCGGGTCAGGATCAGATGATCCGCCTCCGTCGCGACCGCCTCGGTCGTCACGAGGCCTGTCTCCGCGCGGAGCGCGTCGCTGACCGCTCGATGGTTCGGATCGTTCCCGTCAGCCTGAGCGTAGAAGGCGCTCGCGTCTACGACCGTCGTCACCGACGACGACCCATGACACGCTCGTAGAGCTCGTCGGCATCCCAGCGTGTGGGTGTGGGTCCACCCGGCCCGCGGCCCTTCCCCATACTGTGGAAGACGCGTTTCTTCGGCTTGGGGATATCGACGACCTCACGCAGGCCTTGGCGGATGAGCTCAGCCTGAGAGACGCCGCGCTCGGCGGCCTCCTTGCGGAGAGCCTCTGCCTCCTCCTCGGAGAGGTAGATGGTGGTTTTCCTCATCGCCATGCCATACGTATGGTACCACCCCGAGGTGGGTGCGCGTCACGCGCTCGCGAGCTGCTCGGCGGCGGTGACCGTGTTCACCATGAGCATCGCTACCGTCAGCGGCCCGACCCCGCCGGGGACGGGGGTGATCCAGCCGGCAACCTCCTTGACCTCGTCGAAAGCCACGTCGCCGACCAGCCCTGCGTCGGTGCGGTTCACGGCCACGTCGATCACCACCGCGCCGGGCTTCACCATGTCGGCCGTGATGGTCCCGGGGACGCCCGCCGCCGCGACGAGGATGTCGGCACGCCGCGTGTGCTCGCCCAGGTCCCGGGTCCGCGTGTGGCAGATCGTGACGGTCGCGTTCCCCCGGTCGCTCTTCTGGGCCAGCATGATCGAGAGCGGCATGCCGACCAGGGCGCCGCGCCCGACGATCACCACGTCGGCCCCCTGCGTCGAGATCCCGATCCGAGCCAGCGCCTCCACGATGCCGTAGGGGGTGGCCGGAAGGAAGGTCGCCTCCCCCCGCACCAGACGCCCGACGCTCGCGGGGGTGAGCCCGTCGACGTCCTTCGCGACGGCGATCGTCTCGTGCACCGGCAGGACGTGGATCTGCCTCGGGAGCGGAAGCTGCACGAGGATGCCGTGGACGGCCGGGTCGGCGTTCAGCTTCCCGATCAACTCGAGGAGCTGCTCCTCGGTCGTGTCCTCGGGCAGCTCGTGGCGCTCGGAGTGGATCCCGACCTCGGCACACGCCTTCTGCTTCATGCCGACGTAGATCTTCGAGGGCTCGTCGTCGCCGACCAGCACGGCCGCGAGCCCGGGGGTCACGCCGCGCTCCGCCAGCGCGCGCACGCGGACGGCCACCTCGCCGCGGATCTCGGCCGCGAGGGCCTTCCCGTCGATGAGCCTGGCCGTCACAGGATCTGGGAGAGGAAGAGCTTCGAGCGCTCGCTCTGGGGGTCGGTGAAGAAGCGGTCGGGCGTGCTCTCCTCGACCAGCAGGCCCTCGTCGAAGAAGAGGATGCGGTCGCAGACCTCCTTCGCGAACCCGGTCTCGTGGGTGACGACCAGGAGGGTCATCGCGGAGCGGGCCAGCCCCTTCATGACGTCGAGGACCTCCTTGATCATCTCGGGGTCGAGGGCCGAGGTGGGCTCGTCGAAGAGCATGATCTTCGGCTCCATGGCCAGGGCCCGGGCGATGGCCACGCGCTGCTGCTGGCCGCCGGAGAGCTGGGCCGGGTACTTCTTGGCCTGCTCAGGGATGCCGACTCGCTCGAGAAGGGTCATCGCCTTCTCCTCGGCCTTCTTCTTCGGCCAGTGCCGGACGTTCCGCGGCGCGAGCGTGATGTTGTCGAGCACCGACATGTGCGGGAACAGGTTGAAGGACTGGAACACCATCCCGATCTCCGACCGGATCTTCTCGATGTTCCGGATGTCGTCGGTCAGCTCGATGCCGTCGACCACGATCCGGCCCTGGTCGTGCCGCTCGAGCCGGTTGATCGTGCGGATGAACGTCGACTTCCCCGAGCCGGAGGGCCCGAGGATGCAGATGACCTCGCCCCGCTTGACCGTCGTCGAGACGCCCTTGAGCGCCTCGAAGCTCCCGAAGGACTTGTGAACGTCCTGCGCGACCACCATCTCGGCCGGGCCGGAGGCCTCCGCCACGGGCTCGCCCACCAATTCCATCTCCACCGGATCTCGCTCCGAAGCCATCATCTAACGCTCCCCCACTCCCACTCGTTTTTCAACCCGCTGGCTCCACCGGCCCAGCGAGATCGCCACCACCCAGAAGATGAGACCCGCCGCGAAGTACGCCTCCTTCGAGTGACCGATGAAGTCGAGCGAGGCCGCCGACCGCCGCGCCGCGTCCAGCAGGTCATTCGCCTGGCTGGCGGACAGCAGCGACGTGTCCTTCCACACGCTGATGAAGTGGCTGATCATCGCGGGGATCGTGTTCCGCAGGGCCTGCGGGAGGATCACGAACGCGGTCATCCGCCACGTGGGCAGGCCAAGCGCTTTGGCGGCCTCGTATTGCCCTTGGTGGACGCCCTGCAGGCCACCCCGAACGATCTCGGCCACGTACGCGGCACTGAAGATGGTGAACACGATCGTGAGGCGGATCACCAGATTGAGCTCCCACTGCGGTGGGAGCAGGAGCGGCAGCAGGAAGATGGCGGAGATGATGAGGGTGACGAGCGGTACCCCCCTGATGAGCTCGATGAAGCCCACGCAGAACGTGCGGATCGCGGGGAAGGAGCTGCGGCGACCCAGAGCGAGCAACAACCCGATCGGGAACGAGGCAACGATGCCGATGGAACCCACCATCACGTTGAGCAGGAGGCCATCCCAGCGTCGGGGAGAAGGCCCGCCGAAGCCAACCAGGATCAGAACCACAGCCGGGTAGATAAGAAGCCAGCCCAACGCAACCACCTTCTCGAGCCGGCGGCCGACGACCTTGCCGAACCACATCATCCCGAAGTAGGTGGCGATCAGGGAACCGAGGAGGACCCAGACCCGCCCGCTTTCGATGAGGTAGAAGAGCAGCCCCACCCCGGCAACAGCGACCAGCGCAGTGGAGATGATCCGCCGAAGGCTCCAGGCGATACGCTTCTCCAGCACCCCCCACGACAGACCCCCGAGAGCGGCGACGAGGAAAAACCCGACCCACACCCGCCACGCCTCCTCGAACGGGAAACGCCCGATCATGTAGGAGCGGAGGCTCCCCTTGACGATCTGCCACTCGCCACCAACGAAGATCCAGTGCAGGAAGCCATATCCGAAGTAGAGGATGAAGGCGGCCGAGAGCACCGTCAGGATCCCGCTGAACGGAGTGGAGAAGAGGTTCTCCTTGATCCACTCGCGCCGCGTGGTCGGCTCCTTGTGGGGGGCGACCTCGACGGCCGCACCTTCCTGGGCCCGGAAGGCGGTGACGTCGTCGGGGTCGCGAGGGCGGTCCATCAGCGACGGGCTCCACGGTAGGCGACCAGCCGATTCACGCCGTTCATGACGGTGGAGATGCTGAGGGTCATGGCGAGATAGCTCAGCATCCAGATGACGAGCACCTGCGTGAAGCGACCCTCCTGATTGATGACGGTCCTGCCCACTCCCACGAGCTCCGGATACGCCACGAACAGGCCGAGGCTCGAGTTCTTCAGGAGGTTCTGGTACTGGCTGTTGATGGGGGGGATGGCGATGCGCATCGCTTGTGGAAGGACCACGAACCGAAGCTGCTGGAACGGTGTCAGCCCAAGCGCCTCGCCTGCCTCCTTCTGCCCCTTCTGCACCGCGAGGATGCTTCCACGGATGATCTCGCCGATGAAGGCCGACGTGTACAGCGTGAGCCCCACCAGCAGCCCGAAGTACTCGGCGCTGAGCTGGACGCCGCCGGTGAACCGGAGGCCCGCTCGCTGGGGGACATCCATCTTCATCGGGCTCCCGATGACGAAGTAGGATGCCAGCGCAAGCGCGAGGAAGACCCCGAACGACCACAGGAACCGGTAGTGGGGCTTTCCGGTCGCCTCATTGATCCGGGTGCGCCAGCGCCGGACCAGCCAGGCGATGACCAGCGCCGCAAGCAAGCAGCTGCCCCAAATGCCTGCCCCCGCGTCCGTTCGGGGCCAGGGGAACGCCGTGCCCCGAAGGGATACGAACGCGACGTCGAAGATGCTCCCCTCCTCCACGCGGGGCAGCGAGTAGACGACGCCGAAGTAGAGGAACAGCAGGATGATCACGACGGGCGTGTTGCGGAACAGGTCGACGTAGGCCTGCGCGATCTTGCGAACGAGCCAGTTGCGCGACAGTCGAGCGACGCCGATCACGAGCCCGAGGAGCGACGCCAGGACGATGCCCACCGCCGCGATCCGGATCGTGTTGAAGCCGGCGACGATCAGCGCCCGAGCGATCGAGTCGGCCCTGCTGTAGTCGAGGCCCTCCTTGATGCTGAAGCCCGCCTGGCTGTTCAGGAAGCTCCACGAGAGGTCGACGCCCTGCTGCTTCACGCCGAACGCCAGGTTGAGGTAGATCTCGCGACCGATGACGATCACGGCCACGGAGAAGAGGATCTGCCACAGGACGCGGAGGATGCGGACGTCCCGCCAGAAGGGCGGACGTCCCGCCGCGACGGCGGCCGCCTGACTCACGTTGCCCTCACCCGACGTGCCTCCCGGTTAGACGCGTGGGGCCCGGAACGAGTCCGGGCCCCACTCGGTCATCTCCCTACCTTCGTCGCTTACCGGAACGGGTACGCGTACTGGATCCCGCCGTCGGTCCACAGCGCGTTCACGCCACGCTCGACGCCGAGGGGCGCCACGTGGCGATCGAAGATCTCGCCGTAGTTGCCGACCGCCGCGATCACGTCCTGCATGAACGTGTTGTCGATCCCGAGCCCGTGGTCGACCTCGAGGGTCTCGGTCGCGGCCTCGAACGGCACGCCCAGCATCGCCGCGATCTGCGGGCTGTCCGGGTTGCTGGCCTGCTGCGCGACGTTGCCGCTGTCGACGCCCAGCTCCTCGGCCAGGATCAGCCCGTTGACCGTCCAGTTCACGACGTCGTACCAGTCGCTGTCGCCGTCGACGACCGCGGGAGCCAACGGCTCCTTTGACATCACGTCGTCGAGGATGACGAGCGCCTCGGGGCCACCGTCGCTCCCCGGCCAGGCGCTGCGGATGCCCGCGAGCTGGGAGCGGTCGGAGGTCCAGCCGTCGCAGCGGCCGGCGATGAAGGCCTCCTGGAGCTGGGGGTTCTCGGCGAAGGTGACCGCCTCGATGTCGGCCTCGACCTGCGCCGCGTAGTCGGCGAGGTTCAGCTCCGTGGTGGTGCCGGTGGTCACGCAGGCGGCGGTGCCGTCCATGTCCGCGACCTTCTCGTACCCCGAGTCGGCTCGAACCATCATGGCCTGCCCGTCGTAGAAGTTCACGTGCGCGAACGCCACGCCCTCGGTGCCGTCACGGCTCGAGGTCCAGGTGGTGTTCCGGACGAGGACGTCGTACTCCCCCGCCCGCAGCGCGTTGAAGCGCTCCTCGGCGTCGATCGGAACCAGCTCGATCGCCGTGGGGTCACCGAGGACGGCCGTCGCGATGGCGCGGCAGAATTCGGTGTCGAAGCCGTCGATCTCGCCGGTCCCCGGGTCGAACCCGAAGCCGGGGACGGTGTTGTTCACACCGCAGTTCAGCGTGCCGCGGTCCAGCACGGTCTGAAGCAGGCTGACCTGCTCCTCGCCCTGCCCCGGATCGGTGGTCTCCTCCGCCTGCGGCTCGGGCTCGTCTTCCCCCCGGCCACAGGCCGAGAGTACGAGCACCGAGACGGCGGCGAGGGCCGTGAGCTTTGCGAAGAAGCTCCTCCGCATGTGATCCCCTCCCTTCCATCGCTCTGCCGTCGCCGGAACGCCCACGGGCCCGAGGCAGAGCAGGCGGGCCCCCAGGGGTGGGCATCATATCCGGTATCCGAGGGAGGCCACCAGCCCGGATGGGGGACCCGCTTCGGCCGCTTCGCTCCCTACGGCCGTCCCGGGGCCGGAGGTACCATCTGCCCGTGCGACGCGTCGCCCTGCTCCTCGCCCTGCCCCTGCTCTCGGCCCCGGCCGCGGCGCAGGAGAACGCCCTCCACGCCTGCGTCATCGGTGAGCTCGACTCGTTCACTGGCTGGCTGGAGCGGGAGGACGCCCGGGGCTTCGTCGGCGAGACGGGGTGGCCCGACGACGAGATGGGCGACGCCGACGAGTGGAACGCCCTGGCCGAGGCCTGGTTCGACCGGGCCGACGCGGCCGGGCTCTGGGTGACCACCTGGGCCACGGGCGAGTGGTGGGGCGACTCCTACCCGCTCGCCCCCTACGAGGACCGCGGCGAGGCGCCCGGGGTCGACACCGCCAACACCCAGGCACCGGTGGTCGAGGCGCACCCCGGGCCCGGGCGCGGGGTGAACGTGGCCGGCGGCGAGTTCGGCGAGGCGCCCACCGTCCAGCCGACCTCCCCCTTTTCGAACGAGAACCCGGGCACCTACGACACCGACTACCACTACGACCCCCAGGGCACCTTCGACTACCTCGCCGCCCACGGGGTCCGGCTGATCCGCCTCCCGTTCCGCTGGGAGCGGCTCCAGCGTGAGCCGTTCGGCCCCCTCCACGCCACGGAGCTCCGCCGCTACCGCGGGGCGATCGGGCGCGCGAACGAGGCCGGCCTCCGCGTGGTGATCGACCCGCACAACTTCGGCGCCTACTACCTCTCGAACGGCGAGGAGGGCGTCCGCCGGGCGATCGGCTCGCGGCAGGTGCCGCTCTCGGCGTTCGCGAACCTCTGGCGGCGGCTCAGCCGGGCGTTCGAGAACATGCCGGGCGTCGCCGGCTACGGGCTCATGACCGAGCCGGTGGAGCTGCCCGAACGACCGACGGGCGCCAAGCTCTGGGAGCGCGCATCCCGCGCCGCCCTCGACGCGATCCGCAACCGGGGCGACCGCACGCTCGTCCTCGTCCCCGGCTACCAGTGGTCGGGCGCCCAGGTGTGGGCCGATGTTCACCCGCGCGGCTGGGTCGACGATCGCCGGTTCCGCTACGAGGCACACCACTACTGGGACGAGGACCACTCGGGCACCTACCGAAGCTCCTACGCCGACGAGGTCGCGGCCGCGGAGGAGCGGGGCTGCTGAACCCGGCGTCAGTGCCGGAAGTGCCGGACGCCGGTCAGCACCATCGCCATCCCGTGCTCGTCGGCGGCGGCCACGACCTCGTCGTCGCGCACCGACCCGCCCGGCTGGATGACCGCCTTGACGCCCGCCTCGGCGGCCGCGTCGATGCCGTCGCGGAACGGGAAGAACGCGTCGCTCGCCATCGCCGAGCCCGCCGAGCGCTCCCCCGCCTTGCGTGAGGCGATGTGGACCGAGTCGACCCGGCTCATCTGCCCCGCGCCCACGCCGACCGTCGCGGTGCCGACCGCGAGGACGATCGCATTCGACTTCACGCGGGCGGCGACCTTCCAGGCGAACAGGAGCGACGCCCATTCGTCCTCGGTCGGCTCGCGGCGCGTGGCCACCTTCATCGCGTCGCGGGTCTCGGTGACCGCGTCGCGGTGCTGGACGAGCGCGCCCCCGTCGATCGGGCGCAGCTCGAGGCCGCCCTCGGTCGGGAGGGGCGCCCGGACCACGCGCAGGTTCTTCCGCTCGGCGAAGGCGGCGAGCGCTTCCGCGGAGAACGCCGGCGCCACGACCACCTCGGTGAACACGTCGGCCATCGCCGCCGCGGCGGCCGCGTCGACCTCGGCGTTGAACGCGACCACCCCGCCGAACGCGGACACGGTGTCGGACTCGAACGCGGCCCGGTAGGCATGGGCGGGCGACCCCGCTTCCGCCGCTCCGCACGGGTTGTGGTGCTTCACGATCACGCAGGCCGGCCCCTCGAGCCACGCGGCCAGCCCCCGCGCCGCCTCGGCGTCGAGCCAGTTGTTGTACGACATCTCCTTGCCCTGGAGCACATCGGCGCCTCCGAGGGGCCCGTCGGTCAGCACCTTCCGGTAGAGGGCCGCGGCCTGGTGCGGGTTCTCGCCGTAGCGGAGCGACGCGGCGCGCTCGAAGCCGGGGACCACGATCCGCGGCGGCTCCTCGTCCTCCCGCCCGAACCAGGCGGCGATCGCCGCGTCGTAGGCGGCGACGTGCGCGAACGCCTCGCGGGCGAGGTCGCGCCGCAGCTCGTCGGTCAGCCCGCCCTCCTTCTCGATCGCGGCGACGACCTCGCCGTATCGCGCGGGGTCGACCACGACCCCCACCGAAGCGTGGTTCTTCGCCGCGGCGCGCAGCAGCGTCGGGCCGCCGATGTCGATCTGCTCGACGATCTCGTCGGGCCCGGCCCCGGAGGCCACCGTGCGCTCGAACGGGTAGAGGTTCACGACGACGAGGTCGATCGGCTCGATCCCCTGCCCCGAGAGCGCCTCGAGGTGCTCGGGGTTCCGCTTGTCGGCGAGGATGCCCGCGTGGATCGCGGGGTGGAGCGTCTTCACCCGGCCGCCCATCATCTCGGGGAACCCCGTGACCTCCGCCACCTCGGTCACCGCCACGCCGGCCTCGCGCAACGTCGCCGCGGTGGAGCCCGTCGAGATCACCCGCGCGCCGGCGGCGACCAGCCCGCGGCCAAGCTCGACGACACCATCCTTGTCCGACACCGACACCACGGCCCGGCGCACGGGCACGACCCCGCTCATCCGTGCTCCTTCCCTTCGGCCGGCGGCGCGACGCGCACCCGGCGCCCTTCCACCTTCACGCGGCCCTCGAGGACGAGGCGCACCGCCTGGGGGAAGAGCCGGTGCTCGACGGCCTGGATCCGGGCGTGGAGCGCCAACTCGTCGTCGCCCTCCAGCACGGGAACGGCCTCCTGCATGAGGATCGGACCGTGGTCGACCTCCTCATCGACGAAGTGCACGGTGACGCCACTCACCTTCGCCCCCCAGGCGAGCGCGTCGCGGGGGGCGCTGGCCCCGGGGAAGGCGGGGAGCAGCGACGGGTGCACGTTCAGCATCCGCCCCTCGAAGGCCCGCACGACGGACGCGGTCAGGATCCGCATGAACCCGGCGAGGCACACGAGGTCGACCGCCTCGGCCCGGAGCACGTCGAGGAGCGCGCGGTCGTGGTCCTCGCGGCCGGAGTGGACGGCCGGGTCCACGTGCACGGCCTTCGCGCCGGCCAGCCGTCCGCGCTCGAGGGCGCCGGCGTCGGCTCGGTCGGAGACGACGAGCACCACCCGCGGCCCCACGACGGGATCGTCGAGCAGGGCCTGCAGGTTGGTTCCGGCTCCGGATGCGAGGACGGCGATGTTCACCCGCCGCGAACCTAGCAGGGGGGCCCGCACCCCTGCCACCTCCCCGCCCTCCCGCCGTCCCGCCCGCGGTATCGTCTCGGCCGTGGACCCGTGCCGCCTGCACCCCGACCGTCCCGCCGTGGGCACCTGTGAGCGCTGCGAGCGGCCCGCGTGCCTGGACTGCGCGATCCCGGTGCGGGGCGGCCTGCGATGCGCCGAATGCGCCGCCGAGGAGTTCCCCCCGGGCGGGGGGTACCCTGTGCGGGTGAACGGCCCCAGGGCGCCCGTGCTCCGGGCCGAGGGCGCGCTCCTCGCGAGCGCCGCGGCCTTCTTCGCGATCACGTTCGTCCCGGCCTGGTACCGGGTCGGGGGCGAGCAGCTGTTCGGGCTTCCCATCCCCTCCTCCCGCCAAGACGCGTGGGGCGGCGCCACCCTGTTCGCCGCCCTCGCGGCCGGCCTCGCGATCCTCTGGGTCGTCGTCCGCCGCCTCTGGCTGGCCGAGCGCGCCACGGCGGTCGACGCGGCCCTGGGCGCCGCGGGGCTCGTGCTCACGGTCGCCGGCCTCTTCCTGGGCCGAGCCGTCCCGAACGCCGAGGCCGGGGCCTCCTGGGGGTTCCTCGCGGGCCTGCCGCTCGCGGGGCTGTGGACCGCCTCGGGCGTCCGCCGCGCGCGCCGGGCACGGCGGCCCTCGCGGGCCAGCGGCTTCGCTTGACTCGCCCTTGGGGCTTCGCCAGAATCGGTCCCGTCCCCGCGCTTGCGGAGACGGGAAGACGCGACCGAAAGGAGCACGCATGGCCGAGCCTCGGCAGGGTTTCGACATGTCCAAACTCTCCATGGGGCAGAAGGGCCTGCTCATCGCGGGTGGTCTCATGTTCATCGACCTCTTCCTGCCGTGGAACCGAGCATGCGCCGACCTCGGGGTCGTCGGCACCGGCTTCTGCGTGTCGGCCAACGTGTGGCACGGCATCGGCTTCATCGTCGGCCTGCTGGTCATCGCTCTCCTCGTGTGGGAGGGCCTTCAGCTCGCCGGCGTGAACACGAACCTCAACGTCGGCGCCGGGCTCGTGAGCGCGGGCCTCGCCGGCGGAATCGTGGTCTTCACACTGCTGAAGATCCTCGTCGACAGCGAGTTCCTGTCGTTCGGAGGATGGCTGGGCATCGTCCTGGCGCTCGCGATCGGGTACGCCGGCTACATGCGGTGGACCGAGAGCAAGACCGCCACGGCGCCTCCCGCGCCGCCGATGGCCTAGTCAGCCGGGATCTGCGAGGGCCCGGGAGCGATCCCGGGCCTTTCGCTTTCGGGCTTGTCGGCGCCGAGCGCGCCGCCGATCGCCCCGCCGATGACCCCCCACGCCAGCGCGAGCAGCCCGGCGTAGATCAGGTTGGGACCGAGCTGGCCGAGGACCGTCTGCTGGATGATGCCGAGGTCGACCTCGGCCTTGAAGCCGATGCTGCCCAGCACGGCGAGGAAGATGGCGGCGACCGCGAACACGGCCCCGGCACCGGCGCCGTGCGCGGCGCCCGAAGCCGCGCCGGCCGCCCCCGCTCGCCGCGCGGCATAGCGCCCGCCCAGGATCACCGCGACGAGGGCCGCGACGACGAAGACGAAGTACTCGGGCCGCGCGAGGCCGGTCTCGAACGGGACGCCCGGCTGGCCCCCGACGGCGGCGAGGGGGTTGAGTCCCTCGAGCGCCGGACCGCCCTTCGGGAATCGGAGGAGCGAGATGAGCGTGATGGAGCTGGTGCTCAGGTACTCCCCCACCACGATCGGGACGAGCATCCCACCGAGGAGGCCGTTCACCGCCAGCAGCGGGGCTCCGAGGACCGCGGTGAAGAACACGAGCCGGAAGCCGTCGAACGCTCCCGCGTCGGCGATCCCCGAGAAGTACTCCCGTGTGACGTCGGGGTTCGCGGCGGCCAGCACGAGGAGCCCGGCGGACGAGACGATCAGCCCCCAGCGGAGCATGCGCCCCGCGCCGGCCACCACCGTGAGCCATCGCGCGCCGGCCCGGCTCGCGGCCAGGTCGTCGCGGGCGGTCGACAACCCGCCGAGGCCTCCGAACACGTAGCCGAGCCCCAGCGGCCACAGGAGCGCCCCGAGCGTGGAGACCCCCACCGTGACGCCGCCGACCGGGCCGGCCGCGAACTTGAACTCGAGCAGGAACGAGAGGCCGAGCGCGAGCACCGCGTAGGGAACGCCCACCGAGGCGCCCACGAGCACCCGGCCCATCGGCGATCCGCCACCGGCCTCGGCCGCAGCCCGTCCGGCGCGGTAGAGCAGCCAGGCGGCGAGGAGCGTGAAGGCGAGGGCCGCGATCGACAACGTCACGGTGGCGTCGATGCCGCCCGCGGCGGGCAGGTCCCCGGTCGCGCCGCCGAGCCCGCCGAGGAGGCCGCCGACGTCGAGGTCGGAGACGCTCGTCTGGACGCCGACGTGGTGGAAGCTGAAGAACGCCATCCCGCCGATCTTCACGACCTCCTTCGAGGCGAGGTTTGAGTCGGCGACGGCGAGGAAGGCCACGAGCTCTCCCGCGAGCAGCATGATCGCGAACGCGAGGAGCGAGCGCACGAGCGCGGTGGACCAGCCCTTCGGCGAGATACGCGGGCGCGGAGGCGGTGGCGGCGGCTCGGTGGCGGGCTCGGTGGCGGGCCCGTCGGCGGGCGGCAGCGGGATGGTGGGCTCTTCGGTCACGGCAGCACCTCCGAGATCAGCTCGGCGACCTGGGACGGGTTCCGGGCGACCTTCACACCCACGGCCTCGAAGGCCTCGGCCTTGGCCTGGGCGGTGCCCTTGGACCCGGTGATGATGGCGCCCGCGTGCCCCATCCGCTTGCCGGGGGGCGCGGTGAAGCCGGCCACGTACGCCACGACCGGCTTGGTGACGTGGTCGCGGATGTGCTCGGCGGCCTTCTCCTCGTCGTCGCCGCCGATCTCGCCGACGAGGGCGACGGCCTTGGTCTCGGGGTCGTCCTGGAAGAGCCGGAGCGCGGTGATGAAGTCGGTGCCGATGATGGGGTCGCCGCCGATGCCGATGCAGGTCGACTGGCCGATCCCGCGCTGGCTCAGCTCGTGGACGATCTGGTAGACGAGCGTGCCCGAGCGCGAGACGAGGCCCACGGGGCCGGGCGTGGTGACCTCGCCGGGGATGATGCCGACGTTGGCCACTCCGGGCGAGATGACGCCGGGGCAGTTCGGGCCGACGAGCATCGTCTCGCTCCCCCGCAGGTAGGCGGCCACGCGCGCCATGTCGGCGACCGGCGTTCCCTCGGTGACGCAGACGGCCAGCCGGATCCCGGCGTCGGCGCTCTCGAGGATCGCCTCGGCCGAGAAGCGTGGCGGCACGAAGACGAGCGAGGTGTTCGCGCCGGTCGCCTCGACGGCCTCCGCCACGGTGTCGAAGACGGGGATGCCGTCGACGTCCTGCCCCGCCTTCCCGGGCGTGACGCCGGCGACGACCGTGGTGCCGTAGTCGCGGTTGCGAAGCGTGTGGAAGGAGCCCTCCTTGCCCGTGATGCCCTGCACCACGAGGCGGGTGTCGTCGCCGACGAGGACCGACATCAGCCGCCCTCCTTGGCCGCTCGGACGGCCAGCTCGGCCGCCTCGAGCATCGTGGCGGCGGGGACGATCTTCTCGTTGCCGGCCTCGGCAAGGATGCGGCGGCCCTCCTCGGCGTTCGTCCCGTCGAGGCGGACGATGATCGAGACCCGCGCCTCGACCCGCTTCAGCGCATCGATGATGCCCTGGGCGACCAGCTCGCCGCGCGTGATGCCGCCGAAGATGTTCACCATCACCGAGCGGACGTCGGGGTCGGACAGGATGACCTCGAGCGAGTTGGCCATCAGCTCGGCGTTCGCCCCCCCGCCGATGTCGAGGAAGTTCGCGGCGGCGCCGCCCGCCTGCTGGACCACGTCGAGGGTCGACATGACCAGGCCGGCGCCGTTGCCGATGATGCCGACCTCGCCGTCGAGCTTCACGTACTGAAGGCCGAGCTCCTTCGCCCGCGCCTCGGTGGGCGGCAGGGTGAACTCGGACTGCAGCTCGGCGAGCTCGGGCTGTCGCCAGAGCGCGTTGTCGTCGATCGTCACCTTCGCGTCGAGCGGCATCACGGTGCCGTCCTTGAGGAGCACCAGCGGGTTCACCTCGACGAGCGTGGCGTCGCTCGCGATGAGGGCGGCCCAGAGCTTCTCGATGACCTCGGCGGCGCCCTTCCGGGCCTCCTCGGGGAAGCCGCCGACCAGCCGGCGGACCTGGTAGGAGCGAGGCCCGAGCAGGGGGTCGATGTGGACGCGCCGGATGGCCTCGGGGGTCGTGTGCGCGATCTCCTCGATGTCGACCCCGCCCTCGCTGGAGGTCATCGCGAGGTACCGGCGGGACGAGCGGTCGAGGGTGATCGCCGTGTAGAGCTCGCGGGCGATGTCGACCATCTCCTCGACCAGCACCCGGGTCACCGGGTGGCCCAGGAAGCCCTCGCCGAGGAGCCGGCGCGCGGCCCCCTCGGCCTCCTCGGGCGTCTGCGCGAGCACGATGCCGCCGCCCTTGCCGCGTCCGCCCACCTGCACCTGCACCTTGACCACGGCCTTGCCGCCGAAGCCCTCGGTGGCGCTGCGGGCCTCCTCGGGCGTCCTCGCCACGACGCGCCGGGCGAGCCTGATCCCGTGGGCCTCGAAGAGGTCCTTCCCCTGGTGCTCGAAGAGGTCCACTAGCTGGCCGCCCTCGCCGCGAGGCGGTCGCGGAGCCACTCGATGATCGTGGTGGTGGGGGCGCCCGGGGTGAAGATCTCCTCGATGCCCTTCTCTTTGAGGATCGCGATGTCCTCCTTCGGGATGATGCCCCCGGCGAAGATGACCATGTCGGTGGCGCCCCGCTCGCGGAGGAGGTCGACGACCCGGGGGAAGAGGGTCATGTGGGCGCCGGAGTGGATGGAGAGCCCGATGGCGTCGACGTCCTCCTGGATGGCGGCTTCGGCCACCTGCTCGGGCGTCTGGTGGAGCCCGGTGTAGATGACTTCGTACCCGGCGTCGCGGAGCGCGCGGGCGACCACTTTGGCCCCCCGATCGTGCCCGTCGAGGCCGGGCTTCGCGATCAGGACCCGGTCCGGCATGAGCCGCGCCACTATATCGGATACTCGGAGCGTGGCGCCGCGACGCATCCGCTTCCGCTCGCCCGGGGTGAAGCCCGGGCAGAAGATCGGGCCGCTCGGGCCCTTCCGGGGCCGGCTGGGCCTGCACTGGGTGATCGCCCCGATCGTGCTGGGGCTGGTCCTGCTGGTGGCGGGGTGGTTCTACTTCTTTTCGATGCGCTAGCATCTCCGGGCGCCTCGCCCAGCAAGGCGAGCACGTGCCATACTGCGCCCGGACGAGGCCCAACGAAGGGAGAGGGAGCTGGAGCCGCGACTGGAGATCACGCGAACCGATGCCGGGCTCGCCATCGCCGGTGAGCTCGACCTGGCCACCACCCCCCAGCTGTCGGAGGCACTCGACGAGGTCGCCGGCGACACGTCCGAGGGCGACATCGTCGTGGACGTCCGCGAGCTCACGTTCATCGACAGCACCGGCCTCCGCACGCTCCTGACCACCACCGAGCAGCTTCCACCCGAGCGCCGCCTGGTCCTCCGGGGCGCCCAGGCCCAGGTGGTCCGGGTGTTCGACATCGCCGGCATCCTGGGCAAGGTCGAGAACCTGGTCGTCGAGGGGATCCAGCAGCCCGAGGGCTAGGGCCCGCAGTCGGGGTCGTGTGGACCCCCGACCGGAAGCGGGCCCCGAGGGTCACGCACCGGGACCGATCCGCGATCGGGGCCGGGTTCCACCCGGTCGGGATCGATCTGCACCTCGTCCCCCACCACGCGCACCGCTACCCGGTCAAGCCCGCGCATCGCCGGACCGTCCATGTAGGCGCCGAAACGGTCGAACTTCGAACCGTGATTCTTCTCCCAGAACACTTCGGGGTCCGGGCACCAATACACGCGATCTCCCGGGATGTGGTTCGCATCGTCGAGGAGGGCGATCAGCCCGAGCTCCCTCGCCGCCCCCGGGGCAGTGGCCCCGTCGGTATCGTCGGGTACGGCGACGAGGAACGTCAGGAGCTGGGGGATGTACACCACGTCGTGGAGGCGAACGTCATCCACCGTGGCCACGGTTCGCCATCCCGTCGCATCGAGGACGGGGTCCGCATCCCATCGTCCGCCCAGGAACGACAGTCCGGCGGCGACGACGAGGAAGCCGGCGAGGAGGAACGCCGCCACCAGAGGACGCGCGAAGCGGTGTGGGGCGGGGGCGAGGCTCATCCGATCTTCCTCAGGGGAGCGTAGGCGAGGAGCAGCCGCTTCTCGCCCTCGTCCTCGAAGCGCACCATCGCCTCGGCGTCGCGGCCGCGGCCGGAGACCCCCACGACCACCCCCTCGCCGTAGCGCTCGTGCACCACGGTGTCGCCCGCCGCGACCTGCACCAGAGGAACCTGCTCCGCCTCGGGCTCCCGCCGGCCGCGATCCTCTCCCCCTTCCTCGTCCCGCACCAGCTCCCCCGGGATCTCGGCGAGGAACCGCGAGGGCGGGTTGTACGAGGACTGGCCGAACAGCGAGCGGCTCCACGCGTGGGTGAGGAACAGCCGCCGCCGAGCGCGCGTGATGCCCACGTACGCGAGCCGGCGCTCCTCCTCCAGCTCGCCCGTGTCGGTCATCGACCGGTGGTGCGGGAAGATGCCGTCCTCCATCCCCACGATGAACACCACGCCGAACTCGAGCCCCTTCGCGGTGTGGAGCGTCATCAGCGTGACCGAGCCGGCCTCCTCGTCGTACTCGTCCTGGTCGGTGACGAGCGAGACCTGCTCGAGGAACGCGCTCACGCCGGCATCGGGGTGACGGGCCTCGAACTCGGCGCCCACCCCGACCAGCTCCCGGAGGTTCTCCTTCCGCGTCTCGGCCTCGACGGTTCGCTCGGCATCGAGCTCGGCCCAGTAGCCGCTGTCGGAGAACGCGGCCTCGACGAGGCGCGACACCGACTCGCCCGCATCGAGGCGCGCGCGCAGCGCGTCCATGACCTGCACGAACCCCGCCACCGCCCCCACCGCCCGCGGCGACAGCATCGTCGCCTCCTCGGCCCGGCGCGCCGCCTCGAGCAGCGTGATCTCCTCGTCGCGGGCGAACGCCTCGAGCGCCGCCACCGTCTGGTCGCCGACCCCGCGCTTCGGCGTGTTGATCACGCGCCGGACGCTCACCACGTCCTGAGGGTTCACGAGCGCCCGCAGGTACGCCAGCGCGTCCTTGATCTCCTTGCGCTCGTAGAACCGGAGCCCGCCGACCACGCGGTAGGGGATGCCCGCCTTCATGAACACGTCCTCGAGCACGCGGGACTGCGCGTTGGTGCGGTAGAAGACCGCCACGTCGCGGTAGGAGCACTCGGCCTGGTCCTGGACCATCGACTCGATCTGCTGGGCGACCCACCACGACTCGTCGTGCTCGTCCTCGGCCTTGTAGCGGACGACCGGGTCGCCGCCCTCGGAGTCGGTCCACAGGTTCTTCGGCTTGCGCTGCACGTTGTGCTCGATGAGCGCGTTCGCCACCTCGAGGATCGTCCGCGTCGAGCGGTAGTTCTGGTCGAGGATGAACTCCTGCGCGTCGGGGTAGTCGTGCTCGAAGTCGAGGAGGTTCTGGATCGTCGCGCCGCGCCACGAGTAGATGCCCTGGTCGGCGTCGCCCACCACGCAGACGTTCCGGTACTTCGCCGCGAGCTGGTTCACGAGGTTGTACTGGGCGCGATTCGTGTCCTGGTACTCGTCGACGTGGATGTAGCGGAACCGCTCCTGGTAGTGCTCCAAGACCTCGGGGTGCTCGCGGAACAGGCGCACGGTCCGCAGGATCAGGTCGTCGAAGTCGAGCGCCCCCGCGCCCTGGAGCCTCGCCTCGTAGCCGAGGTAGACGTCGGCCACCTGGCGCTCGTACCAGTTGCCGGCGTTCGCCGCGTACTCGCGCGCCGAGAGCAGGTTGTCCTTCGCCCGCCCGATCGCGGCCGCCACCGCCCGCGGCGTGAACCGCTTGTCGTCGATCCCGAGGTCCGAAAGCGTCATCCGCAGCACGCGCTCGGTGTCGGACCCGTCGTAGATCGTGAACGACGACGGCATCCCGAGGTGCTCGTGCTCCCGCCGCAGGATGCGCGCGCAGGTGGAGTGGAAGGTGAGGACCCACATCCGCCGGGCCACCCGCTCCCCCACCAGCTCCTCGACCCGCTGGGCCATCTCGCCGGCGGCCTTGTTCGTGAAGGTGATCGCGAGGATCGCACCCGGCGGCACGTTCCGCTCCCGGATCAGGTGCGCGATCCGGTGGACCAGGATGCGCGTCTTCCCCGACCCCGCCCCCGCCACGATGAGCGACGGCCCGTCGGTGTGCAGCACGGCCTCCCGCTGGACGGGGTTGAGCGGCTGCAGGATCGGAGAATCCGGGTCGGGCTCGAAGAGGCGGCCCGCAAGGCGCGGCTGGTCCACAAAGGCGATTATAGGTGGGGGCTCCCCGGCAACCCCCGGCCCCGGGGACCGTTTGAACGGGTAGAGGCACCGAAGGAGGGACCCATGCGCCCGCAAGCCCTCGCCGCACTGGCCACCCTGGCGGTGGCGACCGCATTCTCTCCGGTCGGCACGCCCGCCGCCGATCATGGCCCGGTCTTGGATGTGGGTCCCGAGTTCGTCCCGCTGCCCACCAGTGAGCCCGGGACGAGCCACACGCTCCATGCCAGGGC